>DGUQ01000027.1:0-11332 GCA_002394725.1 Ruminococcaceae bacterium UBA4306 | reverse complement strand
GCGACGTCATGAGCGACATGATCGCCACCGCGTTCGGCTCTCTGGCGATGATGACCAGCGTGCTGGTCTCTCCCACCGGCGTTTATGAATATGAAGCGGCTCACGGAACCGTACAGCGTCACTACTACAAGCACCTCAAGGGTGAAGAGACCTCTACCAACTCCGTCGCCACCATCTTCGCGTGGTCGGGCGCGCTGAGAAAACGCGGTGAGCTGGACGAGCTCCCCGAGCTGGTCGACTTTGCCGATAAGCTCGAAAAAGCCACCATCGACACCATCGAGAGCGGTATCATGACAGGCGACCTGTATCTGCTGAGCACCCTCGAAAACAAAAAGAAGGTCAACACCGAGGAATTCCTCGACGCGATCCACGACAGACTTGCTACTATTGCGTAAGGAGTAATCACAATGCCAAAAGAAGGCGTTTCCATCCAAGTCATCAGACGACTCCCCAGATACTATCGCTATCTTTCCGAACTGGACGCAGAGGGCATAGAGAAGATCTCATCCACCAAGCTCGCTTCCATGATGAATTCCACCGCGTCACAGATCCGTCAGGATCTGAACTGCTTCGGCGGCTTTGGACAGCAGGGCTATGGGTATTCCGTAACAGGACTCCGCGAGGAGATCGGTAAGATCCTCGGGCTGGATCAACCGCGCAGCATGATCCTGATCGGCGCAGGTAATCTGGGTAAGGCGATCGCAACCCATCTGAACTTTGAGAAACTCGGCTTCAAGCTGACCGCGATTTTTGAGAAGGATGAGCATCTCATCGGCACCACCCTGCGCGATATCGAGATCATGTCGGATGATAAGATCGAGGAGTATGTCAAGGAGAATCAGATCGATACCGCCGTGCTGACCATGCCCAAAGAAGCGGTGGAGAAGATCATCGACAAGCTCTATGGCTGCGGCATCCGCAGCTACTGGAATTTCAGTCACTATGATATCTCCAAGAAATATATGGACGTCACCGTTGAGAATGTCCACCTCAGCGACAGCCTGATGACCTTATCCTATATGATGAATCAGGATTCATAGAGAATTACACGGTACATCTGACAAAAACATATCACAACAGTAAAGCCGACTCCCTCGGGAGCCGGCTTTTTGTATACCATAAATTATTAGTGAACACTGATCTTCTTGTCCTCGATCGTGACGATCTTGTCGCAGATCGAGAGCGCCGCCTTCTTGTGCGTAATGATGACGCAGGTTTTGTCGCTGAGCTCACGCAGATGATGTAAGAGCTGTTTCTCGGTTTCTTCATCCAGCGCCGAGGTCGCTTCATCCAGCAGGATGATCGGCGCTCCGGTCAACAACGCGCGCGCGATCGCGACGCGTTGTACCTGACCTTCGCTCAGTCCTCCCCCATGCTCCGCAATCACGGTATCGAGTCCCTGCGGCAGCTCGGCGATGAACTCCTCCGCGCAGGCGATCCGAGCCGCTTCCATGATATCGGCGTCCGTCGCGTCGGGCGCGACAAAGGCGATATTCTCACGCAGGGTACCGGAGAGCAGGAAATTGCCCTGCGGCACATAGGAAAAGAGCTTTCTGAGCCCCTTATCCATGATATATTTTTGATCCGCGGAACGCAGATAGATCTCACCGGATTTGGGTTGATAAACGCTGAGCAGCAGCTTCATCAGGGTGCTCTTGCCGATGCCGGAGATTCCCTCGATGGCGACAAACTCGCCCTTGTTGATGGTCAAAGAAGTATGATCCAGAACAATGTCGCGGTCAAAGGAAAAGCTGATATCATCAAAGTGGATCGACTGCATCTCACGATAGATCCGATTGGTATCGACGTCGCTGTGCAGGATCGGTTCTTCGGGCAGGTTCTCAATCTCCATGATCCTTTCCGCGGACGCCAGCGCATTGAAATAGGTCGGGAAGATATTCGCCATTCCTTGGATCGGGGTACGAATCTGACCGATCAGCGAGGTGATCTGCATCACAACGCCGTAGGAGATCATCCCGTAAAACAGATGATACGCGCCCCAGCAGAGTCCCCATACAAACGCGAATGAGAATACCGCCGACATACCGGTGCCTGTGATGATGGAATAGATATTGCGCTTGCGCTGAGCTCGATAAGACTCTTCCTGCAAAGCATAAGCCGAATCTCTCATTTTATCCTGCGCGTCAAAGGTCTTGATCATCAAGAGCGAGCCGAGTCCCTCCTGCATGAAGGAACGCACCTTGCCCTCTTTTTTCTGCACATCCTTATGCAGTCTTTTGGTCATCGGCTTGAACAGCGACGATACCAAAAAGACCAGTACGCCGCCGACTACGAACACCAGCGCGAAGATCGCGTCGATACGAACCAGCACAATAAAAATGCCGATGATCTTCACGATGAAGAACACCATATTCGGGATGATGGAGACGATCGCCGAGGTCACAACGCTGATATCATTGGTCAGCAGATTCATCAATTCGCCCGAATGGAACCGCGAGATATCCCCATACTCCTTCATCATCATCGAATAAAAGAGGTCGGATTTCATGCTCATATCCAGACGCGCGCTGACCTTAAAGCCGAAATTGCGTGCCAGAATCAGCGTGATGACCTGAATCACCGTCACGCCGAAATAGAGCGCTCCGTAGCGGATCACCTCATTGAAAGAGCCGCCCTTAGCGCCGTTGACAGCCGCGTCGACCAGCTCACGCGCGAACTCGGTGTTATAGACGCCGATGAAAGCGTTCACGCCGTAGACGATCGCTAAAATGATAATGTTGATAAACTGAGGCCTTGAGCTGCGTATGATCCAGCTCAAGGCGCTTTTTTGCTTTTTGGACACTTGATCCTCCAAATAACAGGTTGAACGACTACACTCTTTCGAGAATGAAATCAATATCGTTGACGTCGCCCACGCCGAAGAACTTCACCCTGTGCATAACGCGTTCGAGAATGAACAGCGTATGCTTGGTGCGTTCCTGACGGACGTTCTGCGATACCGCGTGCATGAACAGCGGCACAAAGTCCTTGGCTTCGATCGCTCTGAGCGAATCAAAGCGCACGCTGTCGACAAATACGATCGATCTGAGTTTGAGCTTTTTCCCCGTGACGGAATCGGCGCCCAGATCGCCGAACGGCGTATCAAAGACATAGTAATCATCATCCTGCATGCGAATGCCGGGATAGTAATAGACAAACGCCCTGTCACGAGGAATCATCCTCGCCAGATCGATCGAGCTGTCATCGGGCGCGGCAAAGAGCGTACACTCCCCGTCATTCTCGACGCCGACCGCACGGATCGGGAAGCCGTTGAAGTCAAAGATCGCCCAAGAATACAGGGTCGCCATATACAGCGCCTCTACCTTATCGGCAGTCATGCCCTCATATTCCTCCATCATCTCGATCAGGCGGTCATCGCTCATCTCGAGCGTGACATTCGGCTCAGCCTGATAATCCACCTCATATCGCGGAATGCTCTCGGCGAGGGTCGGTGAATTGGTTTTGATTTCAACGTTCAAATCAGAAATACGATATAAAGCCATAATGATTCTCCGTTTTTGTTGTTGGATAATCCGATTCGGTTGAGATTGGACGCGCGTCTTTATTCATTGAATATAACAAGCAAGAGCACGCATGACAATCCTTATTTCATTATCTTATGATAAATCTTTGAAGCAAAACGTCTGAGACGCTTTTTGAGCATCATGCGGCGGATGTAGTAGCGATAGGAAAGGTCATTGACCGAATACGTTTTGCCGTTATGGGTGAACGCGGTCATGAGCGCGAGGACGTCATCATCCCCTATCCCGTACTCGTAATCGTACTGGTTGTCGCCGCAAAAGATATACTCGCCGCCTTTGGTAAAGCCGATCATCCGATGCAGGACAAGCTGACCGGTACTGCGGCGCACATAAAACGCAACGTCATACTTTTTCAGCCGATCGGACTTTTTCGAAAAGGTCACCTTGTCATGCTTGCCGTCGAGCATCGGGCGCATACTGCTGCCGGACGGTGTGAAGATGAACTCCTGACCGCGGTCAAGACTCTCCTGCATCAACGCGACAAATTCCGTGGGCGAAATCACCTCACTCAATGAGATCAGCCTCACTGAGCTTCAAGATAAAGCGGTCGATATCGGCGGCGGCAGTCGCCTCATCCACCTCATATTCCTCCAGCATTTTCGCGATCAGCTCTTCCCTGTCAGCGCCGTCTTCAAGCTGTTTCCACAGGAAAGCGCCGCTCTCGGTCAGCTTGATGATTCCGGAGAAATCAACCGCTCTGCTACGCACCGGAACTACAACATATGATCCGGCGATTTTCTTCAATACAAAGTCGTCCTTTATCTTCATAAGATCACCAACAAAATTATAGCCTATCACGACAGTTTTTGCAAGTATCAAATAGACATTTCGGCAAAACACGGTAAGTTTTGACAGCGTCATAAACCCTTTACCGTGGAATATACAAAATATCGATAAAATACGGGTATTTACTATTTCTATGAATTATATAATCGTTTGCATAAAAACTCAGCATTTTAGAAACGAAGCATATTTTTCCTCTTTTTAATTCCGTAACAAAATCATTACAAAAAGGTTACACAAAATCGTCATTTTGTGCAACTTGCACAAAAACATTTAAACGGATACGGCTAACACGCCGAAAAATTACGTATTCATCGTATGCAGCATATATGCTGAATATATGCTGCATAAAGAGTTCGTGAGAATTGTGAAAAAGGCGTATTCTCACTTGACTTTACGCCTTTTTCACCTCCGAAAACCATGATAAGCTGTTACGCTGCAACCTTGAATTTATGAGCTCGGTGTAATGCGCGAAGCGATATCCTGCGAGAAGCCTTAATCGCCAAAAATTGTGCAATCTGCACAAATGTGGCAAATCTGCCAACCTTTGACTGCCATCCTGTCGGCTATTATTCTGTACTCTTTACAGATTGACATAGATCGCAAAAACAAACTCTTAAGGGAGGAAAATTTATGAAACACAAGATCGAACGAACAAATCCTTCGACAAAGCGTTTCAGCACGCGTACCGTCGCGATGGTGCTGAGCATCGTCATGCTCATCGGCTCTATCGCTACCGGTTCTATGCTGAGCACCTTTGCCGCGTATCTCAAAGACGCAGCAAAGGCTGACGCTGTCACGCAGGCTGCCTCTGAGGGCGGCGATATCGCGCTGAACGCGATCCCCTCTGAGGACGATGTCGATAAGGCGGAAGAAGCGCCCGATCTCTCCGGCTTGGAAGAGAACGCGATAGTCCGTGGGATGAAGGACGATTTAGCTTCTACCGGCAGAAATGCTGAACTTACTGCTACTGGTGCCTATGGTTTGAACGGAAAATTACAAATCATGTTTGATAATGACTCAAATAACTCTGGTACTGTTAATGGGCAGAAAGTTAATAATGGAGCAAAATACTTTTATTTTGATGCTGATAATAATGAACAGCATTTAGACTTGTACATTAAAACTAATACTTCTGGTTCCGATCAATGGAACTATCCTGTTAAGCTTGTGAATGGTAACGGAGATTATGCGGCTCAATCAGGTTATTGGTGGGAATGCGTTTTATCTACTGATAAAGTTTATGAACATGAATTCACAAAAGATGCAACTGCTTATCTTAAGGTGAATTCTGTTTCATCAGGTTATATGCATGTTTATTTTACAGTATGGCGTTCATATGGAAATAGTGCAGCTTTTAAAACGTATGGCGAATCTGTTAGTGCACTTACATATAGTAGTTTGACAGCAGGTTCTACCTCATTAGAGTCCGGAGGAACAACAGTATTATCACCTTCAGTCAGCGGTGGATCAGGTGATTATAAGCATACATATAATGTAACGAATCAATCAACTAACGCTACAGTTACCGGAGCTATGAGCGGCAACACGTTTACAGCTCCCTCGGTAACAACCAGTACCGTGTTTAGAATTACTGATACAGTTACTGATAACAAGTGTCCCGGATTAGAAGCTAAAACCAAATATGTTGATATCACCGTTTCTCCCAAGCAGTATTACTACCTCTGGGGCGGTAAGGAAAAAGATTTACATGAAACCTACTATCTTACTGACCTAAAGTATAATTCTGCTACAGGAAAATATGTCGGCACATATAAGTTTGACAGCGCTACATGGTATTCTATGATGCCTTCAAGCGCAAGCAATTCTTCTACCTTTACCCGTGTTTGGAACGCTTACAAAGAAGTAGCATGGAGCTTAGATACCTATAACAACGGCACGGTTTATAGTAACCAGTCAAGTTATCATAAAGAGAATACTACAGGAGCCTTCAGCTCGGTCGAGATCACGAATTATAACAGTGGCGGTACCGATTCGTGGGGTCTTCATATAACACCGGTTACACCTAACACCACCGTCACCATCACCTTTGATCCTGCGACAGAGGTCTTGGCTTTCTCTAACGCCGAGGTCACCTCCGCCACGATCTACGCGAAGGACGGCGCAATAAACGACAGCTCCACCAGCAAGACCTACGCGAGCATCGCAAACACCAAGATCTATAAAGCAAACGGCACGACACCAGCCGGTACTAACACTACTGTTACCGGAGACCAGAGCTACGAGACCTATACAGCTAAGAAAGGCGAGACCATCGTCATCAAGACTACAATAGGTCATAACGCTACCGGAGGTAACTTGTCTAATGCAACAACTCTCAGATCAAAGTACTATGTCCGTGGCTTCTGCATCAACGGCGAGGTTCCCGAACTGCTCATTCCGAATACTACAACCGGTGAATATACTCTCACCTATAAGGTGCCCGAGGACTACGAGGGCGGCGCGATAGAGATCACTCCGATCTATTATCTGGCAAGCACCACAAATCCTAAGGTCGTTACCTTCCGTATCAACGGCTTTACCGACGACCTCAAGGAGGTTGGCGCCGGCAAGCCCAACTGGGGCAACACGCTCTATGCCTATCCCTTCTACGGCAACCTCGGCGGCTATAACAACGCCTTCGGCTCTTACCCCGGTCAGCCGCTGGTCTATAACAACGGTCAGTATCAGATCCAAGTACCCTCTAAGAGCACAGCATGGGAGCGAGACACCAATACCGGCTCTGACGGAACCCAAAATCATAAGGGCAAAACTCTTACTCAGATCAACGCTACTAACGTTTCCGGTATCACGATGTCTAACGGCTACTATGACATCATCCACAAGACCGTCATGGGCTACGGTGACAACAGCGCGTCCGCTGACCACGTACAGACCTACGACTACGGCGATTTCTACAAGATATTCAACGAGAAAGACCCCGATAATATTGTATTTGAGTTTAAATACAAAACTAAGAAGCACAATCTCGAACAGGACACCATAGGTTCAACTATAACAGCGAGCTCTCTGACTTCAAAATACGGCTCTTCGAGCGGCAACGGCTTTGAGCCGCTAAAGAACTATCACGGTAAGAATGTAGACCTCTTCGGCACCGCGCTCTCAGGTGACGCCGCTGATCCGACTAAGACCCCTCCGGTATATGTTGTATCCATAGGTGGTGTTAACGGTACTTCAGGTGTAGAAAACGTCGCGGGTTACTACGCGTCCGCGTGGAGAGTGTATGTCCCGAATGATAAGACGTCAACCTCTACCAATTATAAAAAAATCACCTCATCGACAACAAAATTAAAGAACTCGATACCTCCCGAGGTGCTTATCCTAAACGATTCTTCTAAATTCGATAATACTACCTATCCCTCGGCGGATTCAGACTACTCTATCACAGACTGGAAGGCTATGTATCAATCGCTCGAAGCATATCGCGGACTGCCTGTATACATCTCTTATGAGGCTGCTGACGCCCAGATCGGCGCCAAAAACTATGCTGTAAGCGGCAGCGGCGGCGCTACCCGTAACGACGGACGCTGGCTGTACTCATCCAAGGGTGAGAACATCACCTCGAGCATCAAGATACAGTATTCAAACGATAACGGCGTAAATTATACCGATCTGGATACCGCATCACCTCAGGTGTCCGGTCTCTCAGCGTATTTCACTAACTCAGAGGTCTACGGCGAGCAGACCTACGCTACTACGATCGACGCCGATAAAACCTTTAACTTTGAGGCTTCTACCACTAACGCGAGCTATATGTTTGTCGGCTGGTACTTTGACAACGGTATCAAGATCACAACCGATAACGTCGGCTCCACAGAGCGCTCCGGTTCTTATACTCTTGTTGCGCGCTTTATGAAGGTTACCGCAGGTCAGCTTATTCTGCATCACTCCACCAATACCGACAACACATATAAGGGCGCCGGTACCTCTAAGATCGCTGTACAGGTCAGAGACGTTGATGATAACGAGCTTACGAGATACGAGACAGCCGATACCATCACGATCCCGAAGAGATATATCACAAATACACATCTCGATTATAAGATCAAGGTGACGCTGACTTCTACGCCGACCGGTTACGATACCTATGGCACAACAAGCTTGGATACAACGGAATCAAGTGTAACTACCGCTAAGTTCTTTAATAACGTTTCAACTACGACTTCCGGCAATGTAACCACAATGACCTTTGAGTTTACGGTCAGTGATCTGTTCTCCGGTTCTAATCAGGTTGTTAATTCTCTGCTGTACAACTCGTATTACAATAAGACAACGTTCAACTATGACATCACCTTTAATTATACCGGAAGAAAGATCAACACCGAAAACGCAAACCGCTCCTACAAACGCAGCGGTACGCTGACTCCGGCTCAGGTAACGAGCTATGTAACGAAATCCGGCTCCACCTATACACTGAATCAGGATTTCATCACTACGCTTGCTCCCCATGAGAGCAACTTTAATGAAACGCTTGTATGGACGCTCGGTAACGTTACTTCCAACACAACTAGTTTTACTGCGTCTTATACAGCGACCGTAGCTACGTCAGGTACCAATATACGCTCTGCCGCTCGTACCGCAACCTTTGATATGGGCAAGGGCGGAGCGAACGAAATCTACAACGTAACTTACGGTCAGCTGATCAAGAACGGTGATAATTATATTACCGCTGATCCAATGTATAACGGACAATACTTCCAGTACTGGCGTATACAAACCGCTAACGCTGATCCGGCAAAGCGAATTGACGTCGCTAAGTGTTATTCAAATGATTTCAACTACTTAGCCTATGATAATTACTATATCACCGCGGTTTACGCTGGTACTCCGTTCAGCTACGGCTCAGACGGCGCCTCCGCGTCCATCAGCTACCTCGATACCACCCGTAACCAGTGGAATAACAGCGGTAACGGCGGTTATACAACAAATGCAGTTGCGCGTGATACGGCTTCTGACCTCCTGTTCAACGATTTTGCTCTTGCCTACGGCTATAACGGTAATCGCTTGTATGAGAATAACAGTGCCGTAGCAGGTAAAGAAGTAGAAGTGGGCTTTGTTGTTGAAAGAATCCGTAACTTGGATATCAAGCAGGATGGCTCGTATGATACGGATGTAAGCAAATATATCGCAAGCGGTACCGACGCGGCAACAGCTAAGACTAACGCGACCGCGGCAATAAACAACATCACCGTATCCGGCTACGGCGCGGCAAACGGTACAAACGACTATAAGACGTTCACCAAGTATAAGCTTGACCGCACTAAACTTGATAACAAGAACCGTATCGAATTCTTCTATGCTTTATATAACGCTTACGGCGGCGGCACTAACGGAACCGGTACCGGTACCGACGGCGATTACTGGAAAAACCTTACTTATAAAAACTATGTTTACAGAGCTTATTCATACATCAAGGTCGGAGATACGCTGACTGTTACTGATGATCCGGCATACTTTATCATGTATGATGAGGCTACAAAGTAAAGGGGGTTAAATAATGAAAAAGCCATATTGTTCCCCTGATGCGGAAATCAAAGAATTTGTATTAAAAGAAGTCATTCTTTCCAGTATTGTAACTCAGGACGAGACCTATGCCGGCGGCGGCGTAGTAATCGATCCGGATGAAGAGTTAGTAGAACCTTAACCTCTAAACAGAAAAAGGTTAAAAATAATTTTGGGGGCTGTGAAAAAACGCAGTCATTGCGAGGGCTTTAGCCCGCGGACATCTCGGAAAGTGTAATTAAGCCTTGTACGAATGCCGCTTAGCTCCTTGCGATGATAATGGTCTGTTTTTTCACAGCTTCTTATATAGGGGTGTATCAATGCGTAAGTTTAATACTATTGTTTTGAGTGTGATACTGGTGCTGTCTATTATGCTCAGTACAGCTATACATATTAATTCTGCTTCGCTGTTTGCGAGCGACGGCTACTATTTTTCGATCGATACCTCTACGACCGCTTCTGTTAGCGGAAGGTATATTCAGGATGAAGCTGTAAAGATACCCCGTGAGTTTTCTGATCATTATATCACTGCGATATCCGATAACGCTTTTGCGGAAGATGAGCATATCGTAAGCTTAGATATGGCTGATGCCGATATGCTTGAAAGTATCGGTAACTACGCATTCTATAACTGTACTAAGCTCAGTGGTACTGTGGTTTTTAACGGACGTTTAAAATCTTTAGGCTTATCCGCTTTTCAAGGTTGCGGCTTATTAGATACTGTTGAGTTTTATTCAAATAATGTTACCTTGATACCCGAGCAATGCTTCTACAATTGCGCTTTGCTTAATAATGTTATCTTGCCGGAGCGGTTGAAAAGAATAGATAAATTCGCTTTCGCAAATTGCGGATTGACAAAAATTACTATTCCAGACACGGTTGAATACATAGATGCGACATCGTTTGTTGGAAATGATAATCTCGTCATCTACTGCTATACCGATTCCTACGCGCATCAATTCGCGGAAGAAAAAGGTATCGACTACGTTTTGCTGGACGCGCCGACTAAGGAATTCTTTGTCGGCAGAAGTCTTTCTCTCGATGGCGATATCGGGGTGAACTTTTATCTCGATCTGACGGAGGATGAGGCAAAAAGCGCTATGGTCAATTTTTCATGGAATGTGAACAACGAGATCAAGACCTCGTCTTTTGATCTGAGCAACGCGCAGAAGCTTACCGCCGGCTACAAGGCGACCTGTCGGATCGCACCGGCAGAGATGACCGGCAGCATCCTTGCGGAGCTCCTGATCAACGACAAGAAGGTCGGTGAAGAGCGCTATTCCGCGAAGCAGTATGCCGATGTAATCCTTTCCGACAGCTATAGGGACGCCTATAAGGGCACCGGGGCAAGGTCGTATGATAACTTGAAGAATCTGATTTTGAATATGCTCAGCTTCGGTTCGCGTGCGCAGACCGCCTTTGAGGTCAACCTAGATACGCTTGCGGATAAGGACTCCGGCTATATACCCGAAGTCGTGACCGCG
>DGUQ01000115.1:3229-4043 GCA_002394725.1 Ruminococcaceae bacterium UBA4306 | reverse complement strand
CTTTTTATTGCTACTTAGTATTAATACCCGTTTTCAATAAGAGCCGGACATTCTTACCGATCTGCCTTCTATTGAAAACCAGTATAAAATGTGCATATAGAGGGTGCTCAGTGGGTACAGAGGAACTCAACCATCTGGNNTCTCCATGCCGCTGCCGGAGTTGAAAGCCACACTGACCGATATCGGTACAGAGGAACTCAACCATCTGGAAATGATCGGCGCGATCGTTTATCAGCTAACGCGCAACCTCAGCATGGAGGACATCAAAAAGGCAGGGTTCGACGCCTACTTTGTCGACCACACCACAGGCGTCTATCCCAACTCGGCGGCAGGCGTGCCCTTTGACGCGTTCTCTATCGCGAGCAAGGGCGATCCGATCACCGATCTGCACGAGAGCCTAGCCGCTGAGCAGAAAGCAAGAACTACCTATGACAACATCCTGCGCTTCTGCGATGATCCCGATGTGATCGACCCGATCCGCTTTTTGAGAGCACGCGAGGTCGTACACTATCAGCGGTTCGGCGAGAATCTGCGGTTGTTGACCGATAAGCTCGACAGTAAAAACTTTTACGCGTTCAATCCCTCTTTTGATAAGCACTGCTTTAAGAAAAAGAAACTGTAAACCGGAGAACCTGATCCCTGCTATGCGGCGGATCAGGTTTTTTGTTGATACTAATCCTTGATAAAAAGATTTAATCAGATATTAGTGATAAATTTCGCAGAGCGAGGCGAGTGACGCAGGCAGGCTGGCGCCTGTCAAGGAGCTCAACAAAGCTATGCGGAATTTAGCGCCATAGATGATAAAGGTTTTTAT
>DGUQ01000115.1:0-3193 GCA_002394725.1 Ruminococcaceae bacterium UBA4306 | reverse complement strand
AAAGGTTTTTATTAAGGATTAGTATGAATCACTTGTCTTTTTCAATATAGATGTTATAATATAAAGTGGTTATATATGCAAAGATCGACTGTTTTGCGGCGTGTTCGACACAAAACAGATCCTACCATTAGACGAGGAAGCGTATGAAACAGGAAGATTTACAATTTTACGGCGAATTCGCGCCGAAGCTCGAAGAGATACAGACCATCCTGATGAATGAGATACAGGCGATGCTCGACAGCATCAGCACCGATTCCGAGACCGCTCTCGCGGAGCATATCAAATGCCGTATCAAAAGCTCAGACAGTCTGCGCGAAAAGCTCAAAAGATTTGAGTTGGAAGAAAACGCCGCATGCGCGCTGCAAAACCTGTCGGACATTGTCGGCGCGCGCGTGATCACGCATTTTGTCGGCGACATCTACACCGTGCTGGAGCAGATCAAGAAGAACGCTCACTGGAAGGTCGTCACCATCAAGGACTATATCGCTAACGCCAAGCCCAACGGATACCGGAGTCTGCATGTACTGCTCAATCTGCCCTTCGGAATCAGCGGTATCGACACCATCAATGTCGAGATCCAGCTGCGTACCATCGCGATGGACTGTTGGGCTAGTCTGGAGCATCAGCTCAAATACAAGAAGAATATCAGGAATACGACTCTGATCGTGGACGAGCTCAAGCGCTGTGCCGATGAGATGGCGTCCACCGATCTTTCGATGCAAACGATCAGGGATTTGATCCAAAAGGGGTAAGCTATGAAGGTACTTTACGCAGAAGATGAACGACAGCTCTCCGTCGCTGTCACCGAGATCCTGAAAATGGAGGGCTTTGACGTGACCCCTGTCTATGACGGAGAGGAAGCGCTCAACGCGCTGAGTAATGACTACTACGACGCGGCGATACTCGATATCATGATGCCGAAGAAGGACGGTATCGAGGTGCTCGAGACCATGCGACGTGACGGCAACCACATCCCGGTGCTGATGCTCACCGCCAAGGCGACGGTCGACGATCGCATCACCGGACTGTCCACAGGCGCGGATGATTATCTCGCCAAGCCCTTTGCGATGAAGGAGCTGGTGGCGCGACTGCAATCCCTGATGCGCCGCAGCAGCGACTACCGCTACTCCGTTGTCAAGTATGCCAACATCGAGCTTGACTCCAAATCCTGTGAGCTCCGATCCGATAAAGGCAGTCTGCGGCTGAATAACCCCGAGGCGGAGCTCCTCACCTATCTTGTCCATCACGTCGGCAGGAGCTTTTCCGCGAAAGAGATCAATGACGAGGTTTGGAGCGGTCAGGAAAGTCCCGAAAAGGCGGAGCTGTATCTGTACTATCTCAAAAATAAGCTCAGACAGATCCACGCCGACGTCGGCATATCGATCAAAGAGGATAGCTTCACGCTGAAAGAGGGATAAACATGAAAAAGCTACGCAAAAAAATCGTGCTCGGCGTATTCATATCCGCTACCGTTGTCTTTGCGTTGACAATCCTGATCGTCGCGATCGGACTGAACGCGGAGATCACCCGACGGGCGGATTCCATGACACTTCTGATCATCGAGAACAACGGCGCCGTTCCCTTAAAAAGCGAGATCGATAAAATGGGTGATTTCAAGCTCTACAATTTCAATGAAGAATCGCCCTTCCGCATGCGTTATTTCACCGTGAAATATGACAAGGAGAATCATGTGACCGCCAACGTGGAGCATATCGCGTCGATCGATGAAGGCAAGGCGATCACGATGGCGGATGCCGTCAGGTCGTCCGATCACAAGACCGGCGAATCCGGCGATTACCGCTATCGCGTCAACGCCGATAGAGATATGGTCGTATTCGTCGACTACACCTATGAGTATAACTCGGTCGATTTGCTGACGATCATGCTCTCGCTGCTCGCGACCGTCTTTATCCTGCTGATCACCGTGTTGTTCTGGTTCCTGTCTAGACGTATTGTCAAGCCGTTTGAAGAGAACTCGCGCATGCAAAAGCAGTTTATCACCGACGCGAGTCATGAGCTGAAAACGCCCATCGCCATCATCTCCGCCAACGCCGAGGTGCTCGCCTACAAAAACGGCGAGAGCGAATGGCTCAACAATATCACCACTCAGGTCACACGCATCAGCGAGCTTGTCAACGAGCTGTTGACCCTCAACCGACTCGAGGAGGTCGACGAGATCTCCGACATCGAAGCGGTCAACCTCAGCGAGCTGACAGAGAACACCTGCGCTGATTTTGAGGAGGTGTTCCGCTCAAAGAATGTGCAGATGAACTGCGACATCCAGCCCGACGTCACCATCAACGGCAACACCGATCAGCTCAAGCGGCTGGTATCCGTACTGGTGGAGAACGCGTCAAAATACGTCACCGAGAACGGCGAACTCCGCGTCATGCTGAACAAGGAATTACGCTATACCACATTGAGCATATACAACACCTGTGAGGTCGATCCGGACGGCGACTACAAGCATCTGTTCGACCGCTTCTACCGCCCCGATTCTTCCCGCACCTCCTCGACCGGCGGTCACGGGATCGGACTGTCCATCGCCAAACGGATCACCGTCCTGCACGGCGGCTCCATCGAGGCGATCCCTTCCGACGACGGATTGACATTTTATGTCAAACTGTCTAACAAGCTTAAGATCCGAAAAAAAGGAAGTGAATCATAATGGGAGCGAAAACCAGACGACTGGAAAACAACCTGGTGACCTTAGGCACCGGTATCATCGCTTTCGGTCTGTGGGCTTTCATCAAATTGATTTTGACCGTCGTGTTTCTCGGCAGCGCCTATTTTGAGGATTCTCCCGAGGAAAGGCGGCTCGCTGTCATGATCGCCACATGGGTCGTCGCCGTATTGGCCTTGCTGATGTATGTATGGCTGGGGCTATCCGCTCGCGCGGAAGGTAACGGCAAGAAGAAAAAGCCCGTCTATCTGTTTGTTGTCGGCATAATATCTGTATACGGTTTTGTCATAATCCTGATCGAAGTATTCTTAATGATCACCAAATTCAATGAAATCGAAGATCCGCTCTCGTTGTTCATCACCATCATCATCGATGTGACAAGGATGATCTTTTTGATCGAGCTGATTTATTCCTCTGTTACGCTGAGGAAAATACGGAAACAGGCAAGAGAGGGGGTCAGCGCATGAACGCGGATTTTCACTATTACGCCACCTACTGCGCGGCGATACT
>DGUQ01000175.1 GCA_002394725.1 Ruminococcaceae bacterium UBA4306 | reverse complement strand
TCGACCAGATCCACACCGTATTCCTGCTTTGCGACAGCTGCGTCAGCCCACGGATCGGCAACGATCGGATCGATCTTATACTCCTTCAGACGATTGATGATATCCACTACCTTGCTGTTCCTGGTATCAGGACAATTCTCCTTGAATGTGATACCCAAAACGACGACAGTAGACTTTTTGGGAGCCTTACCCGCGGCGATCATCTCTTTGATAGCGGCGTCGGCAACATAGGAACCCATACTGTCGTTGACCTTGCGTCCGTTAAGGATGATCTGACTGTGATACCCCAGCATTTCAGCCGCGCTGGTCAGATAATACGGATCGACGCCGATGCAGTGACCTCCCACAAGACCGGGCTTAAAGCCGAGCGCGTTCCACTTGGAATTCATCCCATACAAAACTTCATCCGTATCGATCCCTAACCTGTCACAGATCATCGCCACTTCATTCATGAAAGCGATATTGATATCCCTCTGACTGTTTTCGATTACCTTGACGGCTTCCGCGGTTTTGATATCGGACACAGGTACCGTGCCGGCCTTGATGACAATGTCGTAGACCTTTTTGATCTCCAAAGCGGATTCCTCATCCATTCCGGAAACGATCTTCTGAATGGTGGTCAACGTATGAACGCGATCACCGGGATTGATGCGCTCCGGACTGTAACCGATCTTCCACTCCTCGCCGCATTTCATGCCGCTTTCTTTCTCGATGATCGGGATACAGATATCCTCTGTTACTCCGGGATAAACCGTTGATTCAAAGACAACGATCGAACCGGGAGCGATATTCTGTCCGACGATCTTTGAAGCGCCCTTGACGGGATTGAGATCGGGCGTTGTATCGGGATTGATCGGAGTAGGAACGGCAACAATGATGAAGCTCGCTTCGCTCAGCCGCGACGGGTCGGATGTAAATTCGACGGTAGTATTCTTGATCGCTTCACCGACTTCGTTGGTGGCGTCGATTCCGTTCGCGTATTCGTTGACACGCTTTTCATTGATATCAAAACCGATGACATTGACATGCTTTGCGAACTCCACGGCGATCGGCATGCCCACATAGCCAAGTCCGACAACCGCGATCTTTCCTTCTCCCGAGATCAGGTCCTGATAAATAGTATTGAATATCATTATATTTCCTCCTGACAAAGCAGTGTTTTGATGTTTTCAGCTACATAACCGACGTCTTCTTTTGAAATATAAGGATCCAAAGGAAGACTCAGAACGGTATTGCATATCTCAGAAGTAACCGGACAATCTGCCGCGGCGCTGTCTGTCCCACTGAACGCTTTTTGTAGATGCATAGGCTTCGCGTAATAGACCATAGTCGGAATATCTTTCTTTTTCAGCTCACCTTGGATCTTGGAGCGGTCGGCGTTCTCAGGCAGCCGAATGGTGTACTGTGCCCACGAGCTGTAATAACCGTGCGGCACCATCGGCAGTGTAAGCCCGGTATCCTTCAAAGCCTCGGAATACCATGACGCCGCGGTGTTGATTTGATCTAATTCATAGCTTTGGAAAGCCTCCAGTTTTGGAAGAAGTATGGCAGCTTGCAGCGTATCCAACCGGCTGTTTTTACCGATGCGGACATTATTGTATTTGGCGTTAGGGTCATTCGGCTTGCCGATATCTTTACCGTGAACACAGATCGAACGTATCCTATCCGCCCAATCGTCATTATCGGTAAATATCGCTCCGCCGTCACCGAAGCAGCCAAGCGGTTTTGCCGGAAAGAAGGAGGTCGCGGCGATATCGCCGAAGCTGCAGGCGCGCTTGCCGCCGATACTGCCTCCAAAGCCCTGAGCAGCGTCCTCTAAAAGCAGCAAGCCGTATTTTTTGCAGATCGCTTGGATCGCGCCGTAATCTGCCGGCAGACCGAAGAGATCTACGGCGATGACCGCCCTTGCTCTGTATTTGCCTTCGGCTATCGTTCTTTTTACCGCCTGTTCGAGCTTGACGGGATCCATGTTGTAGGTGTGTGGATCCACATCGACAAATACCGGAGCGGCGCCTTCGTCCGCAGGGCATTCTCCCGTAGAAAAGAATGTAAAATCAGGCACAAAAACAGCGTCGCCTTTTCCGACTCCCCATGCTCTCAGCGCGATCGACAACGCGTCTGTACCATTGGCACAGGTGATACAATGCTTGACGCCCACATACTCAGCTAACGCCTTTTCCAGCTCCTTCACCTGGGGACCCGATATAAAGCGAGCGGATGCCAAAACATCGGAAACGCCTGCGTCTATCTGAGATTTCAATACCTGATATTGTCTTTGTAAATTTCTGAATTGCATTATAATTGCTCCAAACCTTTATCTGTCTGTTGATATTGTCTGCCGCACTTTGCGCAGGGCGAAAGATTTTTGTCAAGAATATTTCCGCACTCGCATATCCAGCCGGCTTGTCTCGCGGGAACGCCCCGCATCAAAGCGTGATCGGGAACATCAGAGGTCACTACGGCTCCCGCTCCGATCATCGCCCATTTACCGATCGTGATTCCGCACACGATCGTAGCGTTTGCGCCTATACTCGCGCCCTCGCGAATATGCGTTTTCAGATAAGCCGCCCTTCCTTTGGGATACTTTGCTCTGGGCGTCAAATCGTTTGTAAAAACACACGACGGACCGAAAAACACATTATCTTCCGCCACCACTCCCTCGTATACGGAGACGTTATTCTGTATCTTACAGCCATTCCCGATGGTGACATGATTGCCGATATTGACGTTTTGCCCCAGAGAACAATGGTTTCCTATCTTGGCGCCCGATTGAATATGACAAAAATACCAGATTTTTGTTCCGCTTCCGATCTCAACATTTTCATCTACAACACTCGTTGGATGTATAAAATAATCAGCCATAATCTCAGTCCTTATTATCAAATAACCCCACAAAATCCAATGTGGAACACTCCTCAAGAGGGAGGCTTACCGGTCTATGCTCCGCGGCAGATTTGTAGATAGCCAGTACAAGCTCCAACGCGTTTTTTCCGTCTTGCGCGGTGACATACGGATCTCTGTGATCGACGATCGCTTTGATCACATCGGCATATAACGGCGTGTGTCCGTAGCCGTATACGTTAGGCGGATTCTCGCTGTAGGTCTGCATAACCTGCTCCGGATCATCCTTATTGTCCGCGAATGACCATGCCTCAATGATATTATCGCTTGTACCGCCCGCCTTGACCGTACCGTTCTGTCCAAAGATATACAGTGTTTCTTCCAGATTCTTGGGATAGACATTGGTAGTGCCTTCAACCAAGCCGTAGGAGCCGTTGGCAAACCGGATGATCGCCAGTCCCAGATCCTCGGCTTCAAGATAAGGGTGCTCGATCTGGTCGGTATACGCCATGACTTCAACGACGTCATCGCCCATCATCCAGCGGAGCAGATCGATATTGTGGATGCACTGGTTCATCAAGCATCCGCCGTCCTGCGCCCAGGTACCTCTCCACGGAGCCTGCTCATAATAGCCTTTTCCGCGGTTCCAGCGAACATGCGCGGCGCCGTGCGACAATTTGCCGAACCTGCCTTCCTCCAGCGCCTTGCGGATATAGCTGACGGATTTATTGAATCGATTCTGATGATTCGCGCATACGACGACGCCCTTTTCGCGTCCGGCTTTGATGATCGCGTCCGCGTCCTTTATGGACAGCGCTATCGGCTTTTCAATAATGACATGACAGCCGGCATCGATGCAATCCAGCGCGATAGCGGCGTGCTTTCCGGATTCTGTCGCGATCGCGACGAGCTCGGGCTTTTCCGCCGCGAGCATTTGCCGATAGTCTGTGTATTTATGTACTTGCTCCAGCTGAAATCTTTCTGCTTTTTCGTCCACCGCGGACGGAACGACATCGCATAAAGCAACGATATCCAGTCCGTTGTTTTTTGCAGCCTCAATATGATTGGGAGAGATCCTTCCGCATCCGATAAGAGCGTATTTCATACGATTCACCTCTTGTTAGAAATAATATGTTCTGATCACAACGATTCAGGCATCGAACTTGACGTCGCTGATCGTATGATCCAAATAATCCCAGCGTTCATCCTCGGGCGGCAGCTCCATATAATCGCCGTACCGCTGTTTTAAGATTTCCTCGGTCTTTGCAGGGATACAAACTTCTTTTCCGCTGAATGATACATATCTGGGTGGAAAGTAGTAATCAATTGAAACGATCCGATCAAAGCAAGTGTTATCTGTCGGGATAACATAGCAATTCGAATCGCAGTTATCATAACGGCGTTGAATCTTATTAATACATCCGCCCAAAAAGCGCAACGTAAACGGTTTAAGCAAACCGGAAACAATTTGCTTTGCCGTCTTTTTGGCAGCATTTGTTTTTCCTTCATAGATTTTCGCCATTTTATAGCTGATGATCTGTCTTACCGACATAAGCGATCTCGCCTGCTTGAGCTGCAATTCCCGATCCGGTGAAGTCCGGTCGATAGGAAATATATCGATATAAACGCCGTCATACGCGGGAGAATACTTGTTCTGACTCCTTGACGAAAATGTGATGTGGCTTTTCTTATCAATCAAAACGGCATGGGGCGCTATGTGATGCTTGTAGGTAGAATAATCCGAGTAAAAATATCTTTGGTCTCCGTGTTCGGTCATGTAGCGTTTCAGCGTCTCGTAGTCCTCGCGAAACATGGCAATGTCAATATCTGCGTCCCATGGAATGGGACCGTTGTGCCGTATCGCGCCGAGCAGCGTTCCGAACATAAGGAAATACGTTATCCCCAAACGGTTACATACATCTTGCACATACATCAGAATATCAAGCTGAGCAGCTTGTAGATCTTTGATTTTATTTCTATCCATAATCCACCGTCTTCCATTCGTAATCAATCACTTTGTTTTGTACCGCGCTTTCAGAAAATCATCCTATGAGATGTCTGTAAGGAAAGAAACGCGGCTGATAGAAGCAGACTGCCACATTATCCGCTGATTTCCTCTTCATCTTTTTCACGGATATTTTTGATCAATCCGATGATCGTTTTTCTCATACAGAAAATAACGACAGCCAATACACCCAGCACGATGTATCTGATGATCGGATAATTGTACAGCACAAGCATCACAAACGACATCAGAACCAACAGCGCGCCGATGCCGAATATGATTCTCCAATCGTACACCTTATATCCGTCCAAATGATCCTTGCAAACCTTACGCATAAAGAAATAATGGAGCACGCCGAACAAAATGTAACATACTAATGTGGTATAACCGGCGGCAATGTAACCGAACATCGGGATAAAAATCCAATTCAACAGCACATTGAGCGCCGCGCCTGCGCACGAGCCAAAGGCGATCCAGTTTGTCTTTTTGAAATAAAACTGGAACGAAGCGAACAGATCGTACATAAAGGTAAAGAATACGCTTGCCGTTACCGGCGGAATGACCCATATCGCGTTTGAGAAATTTGACGGCGCCACTATCTTCAAAACCTCCGGCGCGATCGCCATGACCATAAAATTGATTAGCGCTATCACAGCCGTTATCTTGTATGACACCTTTCCGATCCTGTCAAGGTTTCTTTTTTTAATAGAACTATATATCCACGGATCAAGAGACTGCGCGACAGAACTGTTAAATATCATCATGATCCCCGCGATCGTATAAGCGACGCTGTAGTAACCGACCTCGGCGTTTCCTACAAAATGCCCGATCATGATGCGATCCGATTCATTCAACACCGTCTTAGACAGATAGTGAGGTATGAGCGGAATACAAAAGCCCAGCGCATACTTCCAGTTCTTTTTGATAAAGAATCTCTTACCCCTGACGAATATATAGACAATGATCCATCCGAACAAGACGCTGTTAGCCAAGGCGATACCGGTGATGCGAGCCTCGACCTGTATGCCGGACGGGACAGACAATACGCCGATGGTCGCCAGAACGGGACGAAGTACCGTATACGCGAGCGTTAACGCGACGATACCCTTGTATTCATATTTCACGCGCTTTGTGTTCGTCCAGAATTGACAGGCAGTGATCATCAGGATATCGATTCCCATCATAAGGAACTGATAATCCGAGAGAGAAGTCAGCTCTTTGATCTGGTTTCTGAAGATAAAATAGACAACGCACCAAAATAGCAATAAGGTAACAGACAGTCCGAATAAGGATGACGTCAGTTCCCTTCTTTCTTGCTCTTTATCTGAAACCACTAATCCGCGTGTAAAGCAATTTCCGGAGATACTGAGCGTGATAAAAACGCACAGGATCGAACTCCATGAAGAGTAGATGCCGTATCTTCCGTATTCACTGTCTGTCATAATGCGCGTGAATATCGGAGTGGTTATCATTCCGATCCCTTTTTGAATAAAGCTGCAGACAAGGAACCAAAAAGCCATCTTCACGGGAAGGCTCATCGTATTATATTTGTTGATAAGTTTTTTAACCATAAGTACATCCTGTCTGTCGGCGCGTTCAAAGCGGTTAACGGTGAAGCTCACTTCATCCTATGTAATTTGTAACGTTGTCGTATCGGATGCTTCTTCTATTCCTTCATGAATAAAAATCAGCATAATGATATTCCAGAAGAATTTTTTCGCATACGCATCCAGGAATAATATCGTTGTGCAGATGCCCAGCAGCATTGCCATGCCGATATAGAATTTCCTCTTATGCGATCTTACCAGTATTGAAACGATCATCAGCAGAAATGCCGGCAGCCCGAGGATTCCGAATTCGCAGAGCATATTCAGATAGGTATTATGGATCCCTTTGGCGAATCCGTAATAACTCACCAGCTTATTACTGACGCAGCCAGGACCCAAGCCGAGGATCCCCATATTGGGAATGATGTCACTGAACAGAATCTCCCATACTCCGGTTCGCCCCGCGCCGTTGGAGGTATAATTCTTCAGCGTAAACAGCCTGTTATACAAATCAGCCGGTAGATACGATTTCAAAAAATAGATCAGGACAACCAGCAGGAGCGCGGTCCCGATAATCGTCGTAGCTCTCTTATACATTCCGCTCAGAATGTAATAAGAAACCAAGATCATCAGTATGGATAACATTCCGCCTCGTGAACCGGTCATGAAAATAAAAAAGACAATGATCGCCAAAGCGAAAACAAAAATCATTTTTTGATAAAACTTATGACTTTCCTGTATCTTCCACCACGACAGAGCAAAGGGAAGTAACAGGAGCGCCGCGAAATTGTTGGGGTCGTTGTCTTCTGTCAGGATCAAACGACTTGCCATCGTCTCCCCCAGCATATTTCCGGTCAAAAAAGCTACCGCGGAGGCAACAATACCGCCTGCGATCGCAGCCAATACGATCCAGTTGAACTCCTCCCGGGTGAATGAGATCAAGCTCGTAAACAAACAAAAGCCCGGAACGAGCAAATAGGCAACCATTCTGTTGCTTGTCGTTTGCTTGTCAATCGTCCAAAGCATACTGGCTACGGTAATCAGCATAAGCCATATAATGCACTTGTTGGCTATCGTGTTTTTAATGCTGATCTCTCCACGATTCTCTATCAACGTTACGGCAACGATAACGATCGCAAGATACTTCCCTAACGTTCCGGCAGAATTATTCAGAATATCCTCCATAGGCGCAAGAAAAAAATACAGCATGTACAGAACTGCGTGTAAACTGATTTTTCTTTTGAACACCGATATGACCGGTTTATTCATCTGCTTTCTCCCGTAGCATTATTTCAATATTATGATAAAAAGATGTATAATTCTTGATACAGTCATAGTTATTCTTGACTGTCTCTATCGCGGCTTTTCGCATTTTAAGCATACTCTCACCGCTTTTGTCGAGAATACGGTCAATGCAAGTCGCTAAATCACGCGGTGTGATCCTGCTCGGCAACAGTGCTCCGCAGTTTTCGTTCACGATCTCACGATTGCTTCCGACGTCTCTGGCGACAGCCGGTATGCCATATGACATCGCCTCCATGATCGAGACAGGGATCCCTTCCACATCGCTGCAATTGATAAATAATGCGACATTGTTTTCTCTGTAAAAATCCATGATCTCGGTTTTGGGCGTTCGTCCCTTGAACTCATATGTAACATAATCGGAATGATCAAGAAGCTCATTTGCAAGAGAGAGAATCTCTTCAAGCTGCGGTCCGTCTCCAAAATGGACCCACCTGATATGATGCCTGACGCTTTCATCGGCAAGCGCGTTGATCAGCAGATCTAAACGCTTGAGAGGAATCATATTAGAGCAGCTCACGATAACAGCCTCGCCATCCGATGTGGCAGCGGCAGTATTCTTTTCAGGGATATTCACCCCAAGTCGGGCTACGTCAATCTTCTTTTCTATGTGATCAACGTGCTTTTTGTAATGGGAGGTCAAATCATCTTTTCCTCCGGAGCTGACGGTAAAAACCTTGTCGATCCTTTTTAAGACGTCCTTTCTCCAAGGCACATATTCTCTGTCAAAAAAACAATCTCCGCCATGAGCGCGGCAAATCCGGACATCATTGGGGCGATCGAGCCGGGAGAGATATACCGCGGCAGCGTTGAGCCAATAGGAATAGAAAACGGTGTGACACGGATCGCTGTTCATCCACACAGCTTGTTCCCTTTTGATAGAATCGATATGTCGTTCAAAAAGCAGGATGCTTTTTATGATTGTGATCAGTTGATTGAATCCGCGTTCTTTGATCCCGTTACAGATCTCTTTCCATGTCGTGATCCTGAACAGGCTTTTTAATAAGCCCGATCCTTTAGCAAACTTACCGGTATGTTTGCTGTCTTTCCTTAAATGGATGACCTTTGCGTTTTTCGGTATATATCTCGTTAACGCTTCGTTGCTTTTTGCGTAGGTAACGATCGTGATCTCATTGAAACATGACTCGGCGATCCGAATCTCTTCCTCCAAGAACGGTTCCCCTGCGCCAAAAGGATAGTGAGAGGTAAATATAATAAGCCTTTCCATAAAAGCGTTCCTTCATCAAAACAGCCTGCGCGAACGTTATCGCGATAACCGGTCGTATAGAGCCAGCATTTCTTTCTCTTCATTTGCCCAAGTGCAATGCTTGAGAACGTAATCGTGCCCTTTTCGTCCCATCTCCTGCGCTTTGCTTCTGTTAGAAAGCAAGAAATTGATGGCGTCGGCAACAGCGGCGTTGTCGTTTGGATCAACGCAGATTCCGCATTGGCTGTCTTCGACGAGCTTGTGCCAATCGGGAAAATCAGAGCATACACAAGGGATACCGGAAGCCATGTATTCATACATTTTTATCGGCTGTGAATAATAATAATTCGCTGTCGGTTTCAGAATACACAATCCCGCAACGGCTTTTCCGTATAAAGCATTCACTTCATGCCGATCCAGAATACCGACATATTCGACGTTTCCGTCAATCTCTTTCTCGTGATCACCGGCAATGATCAATTTTCCGTCGACACTCTTCATCGCGTTCTTCATGATGAGCTCTCCGCGATCCTCGCTTAAACCGCCGGCATAACAAACGATAGACTCGCGCTCGTCAAACGGGTCTTCGTGAAAGACGATATCACCCGGCTTGGGATAATTGTTGACCGTTGCGATCGCATTTGCTCTGCCTTTGAATTTTTCAGCGATATGAGGGGTCGCAGCGACGACTGCGTCGATCTGTTTGATGACATGAGTTTCATACGATTTGTAGATATTTGAGATCAGTTTTCTGAAAACCGAGGGGATCCATTTTTTATCTAATATCTGTCCCGGTACATCCTCATGACTGTCAAATATGACCGTTTTTCCTGCCTTCTTCAGCTTCAAGGCGTACGGGAGCAATTCGGGATCATGTAAATGGTATATCGCGCAATCAAGCCCTTTCGCTTTCAAATAAACCGTTTTCGCGAATTGTGTCATTCTGCCTTTTCTGCCGGCAGGCATATCACCGACGCCCACGACATGAACGCCGTTTTCTTCTCTGCTCTCTCCCTGCGCTACCAAATATGTATCATACCCACCATCTGCCAAAGAAGAACACTCCTTGACAAATATCCTGATATCGTTGCTGGGATGCGCGCTGGTCAAATGACAAATCCTCATGGGATCACTCCTTACCAACCGGTTCTACTCCTGTATCGCAGGTTTTCCAAAAGACCTCTTTCGACTTTTCTATTCCGCAATTAAACAATAAATCCAAAATAGACAGACCGGACACAAACTCGTTGCTGTTCATCTGAGGGTATTCCGGCATCTCAAAACGCTGGTATGAAAGCGCGATGGCGGCGTCTGTAAAAGACTGTTCATCAGCGTATTTCCTTGCTCCGTTTCCGGATAAGTACGCCGTCGCGCCTACCGCCTTACACAGCTCGATGACCAAATCGTTCTTTCTTTGGCTTTGATCGTATTTCAGGTCGCTTTGCAAAACAACGCTGCTCTCGATCCCGAGCAATTGTTTGATCCGCAGTATACTGCGGATACAATATGCGCAAATCGTGGTTTCATAGGTTTCAAACAGATCCTCTATTTCAGCCCATATCTTGTTAAAATACGGGCTGTTGCCATATGATCTTTTGATTTCATCCTTATGTTTTCTTAACCACAGCTCATCATCTTTTGATTCAATCTCGCTGTATTTCTTATGAATAAAGCCGTGCTTATCTCCGGAAATCGTCAAATACACGATTTTACCTTGTTGATTCAGTATCCGGTTACGATACATAAATGATCCCTTTTCCATTTGAACCTCATCAAGAAGGATAAATGTATCGGACTGAGCCATTTTATTAAAATATCCGATCCAAGGGTAATAGTGAGGCTGGTGGATTCCCACTATCATATAGCTTCGTTCTCCTTTACAATCATTCTGGGTATTTCAAACACTTCGGCGTATTGATGCCCGATCTGAACGCCGTGGGTAATCAATAAGCCTCTGACAAACTCTTCACTCGTGTAGCTGCGTGCGTTTTGGGAAGTATAGCATTTGATTGCTTCGATCTTTTTCTCAACGTCGATTTCTTCCACGCATGAAAAAAGCTGATTGTCAAAGGTATAATTATTCCAAGGCACTTCATACTGTAAAATCGTATTTTTCTTGAATGCACGCATACATTCCTTCGCGATCGTAACATGATCCTGATGGATATCGTGTACCGATGGAGAAAGAATGAAATCCGGCTTGATTTTTCTGTTTAATTGGATCATATTGTCCAAGATGTGCTGACGATTCTCTTCAAAATGCCTGACCCGATAATCCAGACAGCTGACGTTTTCCTCGGGAATACCAAGCACCTTGGTTGCGGCGTACAGCTCCTTGACCAAGCGGTTCGGATCGGATCCGGGAGGCAGGGAATCACCGCACGAAGAAAAAGCGACATAGTGAATGTCCGCTCCCATTCTTACCGCCTTTGATATCGTCGCGCCGCAGCCGAGCTCACCGTCATCTGTATGAGGTGCCAAAATCAAAATCGTTATCTGTTTCATAATACATCCTTTTCAGCAGTTTTCTAATAATTCGATATATGACTTTCCGATATTCTGAAAATCATAGCGGTCTAAGATCTCCGTCTTACCTCTATGTGCCAATTGCGCTAATGTCTCATCATCCGCGTGTTTGACAGCCAAAATCGTTTCCCTCAGCTTTTCCGCGTCACCATATGGTACGGTATAGTGTCCCGCGTCGCTCACGACGCTTTCCAGATCATACGCAAAAACCGTCGGTGTTCCGGAATACAGATACTCGCTGAGTTTATACATACTCAAGCCGTATTTTTCTATTCCGACAACCTCACAGGCGGCAAGACAGCATTGCGCTTTCTTCAGCGCTGTGAGGATATACTTTCTCTCAAGAAAAGGAAACAGCTTTACGTTTTTGATATGATTCTTTTCGATCAGCTCTTGATAATGCTGTTTTTCCTGCCCTTCTCCTACAACAGCAAAGAAAACATCTTCGTTCTCAAAGCCGCCGACTGCCTCTATCAGATAATCAACATGCTCGCTGCGCGCAAAGCTGCCGATGTAGATACAACACCAATGCTCTGACAAATACTGATCCAATTCAGGAGGAAGCGATGGGTTCTCGTTATTCCATGCGTCCACCTGCTTTGTATTGATGCCGTTCGGCATCCAGTGCACCTTATCTTTATAACCGCTGTTTATCTCACAGATATGCTTCCACGCGTACGGCATCGTTGTCACGATCGCGTCGGCGTGCTTGTAGCCTCGCTTCTCAACGATTTCCAACAGCTTTACCAATGGATGCTTGGGATCGACGCCCTGTATTGCGACAAGCGACAGCGGCCAGATATCTCTGATTTCGGCAATAAACTTAGCGTTATATTTCTTAGCGAGCTGATACGCTGGTTCCCAGACAAACGGAGGAGCAGAGGACGCGATGATATAATCGGGAGCGCCGAGCTGATGCTTTATCTGCTTATGATACTTTAATACCAGACGACAAAAATCCAACATGTTCAGTATCCTGCCTACGCCGTTTGATTGATAACCCGGCGCAGAATGCAAATAAACATAATCGACATGGTTCGAACGATTCACAATCTTGAACGTTTCATCATAAAGATATGCTTTCCTGCCATGATGAAACGAAGTAGTGATGACAACGACCGAATAACCGATCCGCGCGAATACCTTTGCTAACTCTAAATGCCTTGTCTCTAAATGAGAGGCGTATTGATTGATGATCCATATTGTTTTATTTTTCATGCTTCCTGCTCCGGATATCGAGTCAGATCAACGCAGTGCTGTTGTCTGTCCGTGCTTTACACCGTCTGTGCTGTCTTTTTGGAACAACACCATAATTGTCGCAAAGATAATACTCAGATCCTCAATGACGCTGGCTTTTGCAATATACTGCAGATCCATAATCAGCTTCGCGTTTGGATTGGTATTATACTTTCCGTAAACCTGAGCCAGTCCCGTAAGCCCTGCTTTCGTCTGCAAACGGAACGAGAATTCAGGTAATGATTTTTCGTATTGCTCGGCGATCTCGGGTCTTTCCGGTCTCGGTCCGACTACCGACATATCGCCCTTGATAATGTTGATCAGCTGCGGCAGTTCGTCGATCCTGTATTTCCTGATAATCCTGCCGATAGGCGTGACCCTGTCATCATGTACGCCGGAAGACAGTCTGGCGATACCGTCGCTTTCGGCGTCCATTTTCATACTTCTGAATTTTAACAGCTGGAACACTTTTCCGTTTTTGGTAAGACGGTTTTGTTTATAAAGAACGCTTCCGCCGTCCCGTTTGATCAGCAGAGCCACGATCAGCATGATCGGAGACGTGATCAATAGCATGATCGCAGAGGAAAGGATATCAAAGGACCGCTTTATGATAGTGTACATCGGGGAGGGATTGTATCTTTCGATATACGAGGTGGGAAAGTTAAGGATATGGATCCGTTTTGCTCCGCTCATGACGATATCGCCGACACGGGGAACGATAAACATTTTGATATCATTACCGATACAGTATTTCAGCATCTTGTTACGGGGATGGCTGTGAACGCCGATCAGCATAACGACCTCGATCCCCTTCAGCACCTCATCATAATGATCGATACATTCGGAAATATGCCGGGAACCAACTATCTTGAATCGATGGTCCTTGCTGTAAGATTCGTATAATTCGTCAAAATAGTCTTTGTTATCCCAGATGACAAGTGCTTTCAAGGGGACGACGGTTTTGATATAAACGGTATGTACAACATATGTCCATATGATCGACACGAGCAATTGAACGAGCAGGATCAACAGCATCGGCCATACATAGGGAAAACCCTTCATCAACAGAAAAGTGACAAAATACATGATAAAATCAACAGAAAACTCCGTGAGGAACTGTCCGTATATGATTTCCAGCTTGTGCGGCGTGTTGATCGTGAACGCCAGAAAAACTCTTCCCAGCAGCACATAAAGAACGATATAGAGCAGCACGATAACCGCGATACCCTTCTGCAAATATGTCACCGCAAGATTCTTTTGATAAAAATGCATCCATCCTATCGCGAAACAAGCTGTTATCAGGAGTATGTTGATCAACAGCATGATTTCTGTCCACAAATATCTTGCGCGTTCTCTCTTTTTCTTTTCCGCAGACATTTTTGCCATCCTTCCGGGATTATGGGTAAATACTAAGTATCAATAAAACACTTTAATATCTATTGCGGAGAATTCCACATAACTGCGTTGTCAGTCTTGACAGGCGCCAGCCTGCCTGCGCCCTCCGCCTTGTTCTGCGAAATTCTCCGCTAATATCTTTTTAAAGCTTTTTATTGCTACTTAGTATTAGCGCGACATCCCCGACCTCTCGCCGGCAATTCTCCGTTAAGGACAACTACATACGGAAGAAATGATTTGCTACGCATTTGGATGGTAGTGGATGGAA
>DGUQ01000205.1 GCA_002394725.1 Ruminococcaceae bacterium UBA4306 | reverse complement strand
TATCTGTATCAAATTACTTGTTTACAGCGTCCTTGAAAGCCTTGCCGGCCTTGAATGCGGGAACCTTGGAAGCAGGGATCTCAATCTTAGCGTTAGTTCTGGGGTCTACACCGGTACGAGCGTTTCTCTCTCTTCTCTCGAAGGTACCGAAGCCAACGATCTGGATCTTGTCACCGGCAGCGATGGTCTCAACGATGGTGTCGAAGGTAGCGGCTACAGCAGCCTCAGCGTCCTTCTTGGAAATAGCAGCCTTTTCAGCTACAACTGCGATGAGTTCTGACTTTTTCATTTTAGTTTCCTCCAAAATTTTATTCGCGGATGATCCGCTTGATGTTTATTTAATTTCTTCCCAGAGGGAATCGATTAACGAATCGGGTGCGTTTTTCATGTCGATGCCACGCTCTTTTGCGAGCATCTCCACCGCACGAAAACGCTTGGCGAATTTATCGGTTGAGCGATAGAGCGCCTGCTCCGCGTCCACACCGGCAAACCGCGCGATGTTGACGACCGAGAACAAGAGATCGCCCAGCTCTTCTTCGATCTTCGCCTTGTCGCCGCTTTCGATCGCCGTAAATAGCTCACGCTGTTCCTCGGGCACTTTTTGGGCGGCTTCTTCGGCAGAGCGAAAGTCCATACCCGACTTAGCGGAGCGCTTCTGCACCTTTTGGGCACGCATGAGCGCCGGAAGGGATCGCGCTACGTCGTCAACGGAATCGGCTGTGCTCTTCTGCGACTTGGTCTGCATCTTGATGGCGTCCCAGTTTTTGAGCACCTCTTCCGGTGTATCGGCTTCGATATTACCAAAGACATGGGGATGGCGGATGATCAGCTTCTGACACACATCGTTGCAAACGTCGTTAAAATCGAACCGTCCTGCTTCCTCCTCCATCAAGGAATGGAAGATCACCTGCATCAGCACATCACCGAGCTCCTCCTTGAGCAGGGGTGAATCACCCTTGTCGATCGCCTCGACCGCCTCATAGGTCTCTTCGATGAAGTTCTGCCGGATGCTCTCGTGCGTCTGCACCCTGTCCCAGGGGCATCCGTCGGGAGCGCGCAGGATCCGCATGATACGGATCAGATCAGAAATATCATATGTTTCTTTGTACTGAAAATCCATACTCTCTCCAAAAAAGCGGCATAAATCCGCTTCATAACATATATTACCTTAATAAGTGCAGTTTTTCAAGAATTGTTACAAGATTGTTGCCTTTTGGCAGCATATATATTTCTTCTTTGTCAAAGGTCTTTAAGAGCATCAGCATGAGGACGTACACGATGACCGCCGCGATGATCGCCGCGATCAGGGAGATCAGGTTGCCTGCAAAGCGATGCACCAGCGTATAGACGCCGAACGCGGCACCGGCACAGAGCGCTGCGGAGATCAGCGGTTTTAAGATCGTGCCGAAGAAGTTCGGCATGACCTTGGAATGGCGGATCAAGAGATACATACCCACAATGCAGACGAAGGAGAACGCGACCAGCGAACCGACAGCCGCGCCGGTTATGTTCATTTCAACAATATTGACGAACAGATAGTTCGTGACGATCTTGATACCCATGGCGATCGTGCAAAGGATCAGTGGGAGTTTTACCTTACCGATACCCTGCAGCATGCTGCAGATCGGGGTGGACACAGCGACCACAATGCAGGAGAAGCCCATCACGCGCAGAACGGAAGCGGCGATCTCCGTCTCCGTTCTCGCGCCGTACAGCAGGGAGATGATCGGATACGGCAGCGCAAACAGCGCAAAGCCCATCGGCAGGGTGAACAGCATCGTCATTTTCAGTACCGTCTCGATACTGCGTTTGAGCTCCTTCTTATCCCCCGAGGTATAGGCTGCGGTCACGTTAGGCAGCGCGGAGGTGCCGAACGCCTGAGTGATCGTGGTAACCAGCTGCATGAGCGTCAGCGCCATATTGAAGCAGCCGGAAAGGTAGGTATGGATGGTCACACCGTTGTCGGGGGTGGGACGCGCAGGGATCATCGACCACATTTCCTTCGTATGGTTCGGGAACTGGGCGACCAGTCCGGCAGCATTTGTCTGAGAGGTATTGAACAGAACATTCTGGACGACGACGGTATCGATCGAACCGGAAACGTTCATAATCAGCGCGGAGAGACCGATCGGGATAGCGGTCTTCAGCAGAAGCTTGAAGGTCTCGTTCTGGGTACGCGCATCGACGGAATCACGGTAAAGGTCATCCGGCACGCTGAACGCGCGTTTGGCATAATAGATACGCAGGAAGATGAACGCGATAAGAGAACCGATGGTGATACCGGCGATCGCAGCGGCAACGGAGTAACCCAGAAGGGTCTCCATCGCGACGTGCTCGGACGGGAATGTCTTGCCGAAGATCGTATGACTCTCCGCAAATTCCTTCATCCCCATCTTCATCGTCAGATAACCGAGGGAGAGACCGATGAACACCTTTCCGATCGCCTCGAGCACCTCGCTGACGGCGGTCGGGAACATATTGCGCTGACCCTCATAGTAGCCGCGATAGACAGAAACCATACAGCCGAGGAACACGGAGGGAGCCAGCGTCATCATGGAGTAGATGGCAAGCGGCTGTTTGACGACCTGTACCCAGATAAAGCTGATGGCGATCATCAGGCCGAAGCAGATCGTGCCCATGATGATAAAGAATTTCTTGGAAGTCTTGTGGATAACGGCGACGTCCTTATAACGCTTCTGGGCGATACTCTCCGCGATCAGTCGGGAGACCGCGATCGGGAATCCCGCCGTCGCGAGCGCAAACAGAGGGTTATAGACCTCGTAGGCGTTGCCGAGAATGCCGGCGCCGATACCGGAGAGGTTCTCGCCGAAGGTGCCGTACATACGCGTCAGAAAAACCTTATAAAACATACCCAGCAGCTTAACGATGACCATGCTCATGGTCATGATCAAAGCGCCCTTGACAAAGGTTTTTGACGTATTTTTGTTTAAACTGTCGTTAGTCTTACTCATTCAATCGCCTCTGTAGTCATTCGTTGAGATACCGAGAAAGTATTGTATCATACGAATGTGAAGAATTCAACCGGAAAACCGATTATTTGTTGTATTCACCATAAAATGAGCGCACACGCGCTTTGCGCTGTATCATCTCGTCAAAACGGCTGATATATTCATACGGATACTTGAAGTTAAATATGCGCTCGATATAGTCGGAATCGACGTCGCGGAGCTTGCTGACCGCGCCGGCGCCGCAGGCGAGGATCGAATGCGTCTCCTCCATGATATAGACGTTGTAGGGGCTGAAATACCCCGGCTTTGCCCAACCGGTATTCTCTAGATTACTTAACATCTTGCTCTGGCGGTAGAGGTAATACGGCTGCCAGCCGCCCTCGGTCAGACGTGCCGCCGCTTCATCGAGCATCCGCGCGGTATACTCCTGTTCCTTGACTGCGTCCGCCGAGCTCAGTCGGGCGGAGCGCTTGACAGCGAGGGTATGTACCGTAACGCTCTCAGGAGCTAAGCCTTGCACGATATCGAGCGTATGCGCAAAGCTCTCGGGTGTATCGGACGTCAGCCCGGCGATCAGGTCCATGTTGATGTTGTCAAAGCCCAGCTTGCGCGCCAAATGAAACGCGTCGATCGTCTGCTTTGCCGTGTGCTTGCGCCCGATACGCTCCAGAACGCTGTCATTGAAGGTCTGGGGGTTGATCGAGATCCGTGTGACAGGATGCTTCTTCAAGGCAAGCAGCTTTTCACGGGTCACGGTGTCGGGGCGACCTGCTTCCACGGTGAACTCGGCGCAATCGGACAGATCGATATCCGCCTCGATCTCGTCGAGCAGCAGATCGAGCTGTTCCGCGCTCAGGGTCGTGGGTGTGCCGCCGCCGATGTAGACAGATTCACACCGCAAGCCCAGCTCTATGGCGAGCTGAGCCGTATAACGGATCTCGGACAGCAAGAGGGGCAGGTATTCGCCGATCAGCTTCTTCGCCTTCTCGACCGTTTGACTGACGAAAGAGCAGTAATTGCACCGCGTCGGACAGAAGGGGATGCTCACATAGAGCGAGAACGAGCGGCGGTCGGAGCGTGACAGGATGACCTGCTGGTTCCTGCGCACCTGTCCGGCAAGCGCGATCTTCTCGTCGCTGACATAGAGCGTATCGCGAAAATAGCGGCGCGCCGCCTCTTCCCCATTCCTCTCACAAAGTCGGGAAAAGAGCTTGATCGGGCGTACTCCTGTGAGGATGCCCCACGGCAGCTTACGGTCATACGCCTGACTGAGCAGCTGATAGAGCAGCTGCCCCATGGTCAGCTCGTCATCCTCGCTCAACGGTGATGACAATGCCTTGCACAAGGCGTCGGTACACAGCTCAACACGCACCTCGTCACGCACCGAGGTCAGCACATAGGGCGCGGATAACGCGTCATATTCGTGCAACACCGCGACCTCCTCGGTGAAGAGGAAGGCGCGGCATAGGTTTTCCATTTCATAATGGTATTTGTGGTTGTCGATGTATAGATTCATAGATTAGTGATTAGTGAATAGTGAATAGTGAATGGTAAATAGCGGCGGGTGGGACACCCACACCTGTTTGATAGTAATCAACTGATCACTGTTATCGCATAAAAGGATTATACTTTCTTTCTCTCTCGAGGGTCGTGAACCTATCGTGTCCGGGATAGACGTTGTAATCGCCCTCCAGATTCTTCAATCGTTCAACAGACCGCATCATGTCGCTCATAGACGAGGTCGGGAAATCGGTACGCCCGACGCTGGTGCAGAACAGGGTATCTCCCGAGAAAATACAGTCATCCGCGATATAACAGCCGCTGCCCATCGTATGACCCGGGGTGAGCATAAAGCGCAGCTCTGTCTCGCCCAGCTTGACGGTATCGCCGTCCTCCAGCGCTCTGTCGACCGTAAAGGGCGCGATCGTAATACCGTGGGGCTTTGAGAGATTGTAGCTTGGCTCCCTGATGACAGCAAGCTCCATGCGTGACGCGCAGACGGTAGGGTGATATTTTTCACACAGCTCCGCTACACCCATAACGTGGTCATAATGACCGTGGGTCAGCAGGATGTCATCCAATTTACCGCCCTTATCGTCGATCTGTTTGAGCAGTTCGTCACAATGGTCGGCAGGATCGATCACCGCCAGCTTGCCTGTCGCCTCATCCTGTATCAAATAACAATTTGTGCCGATCATGCCGATCACAAAACAAGTAATATTCATCATTTTTTCAGATCTCCGCTGTCAATAATAATGGTGACGGGTCCGTCGTTGAGCAGTTCGACCTTCATATCCGCGCCGAAAATGCCCTTTTGCACGTCGGTAACGCCTGCCTCTTTTATTCTTTTACAGAAATATT
>DGUQ01000149.1 GCA_002394725.1 Ruminococcaceae bacterium UBA4306 | reverse complement strand
AGAATAACGAAAGGAGTTCGCTATGAAAACAAATGCCTACACAGTGGCGATCGATCACATACACGTTTCACAAAGCGCGATAGAAGCGGCTTTGGCGGCGGCAAAGCTGCGCGCCTCCAAAACAGCTTCCTCTCAGGCAAAGGTACGCTACGCCGCCATCGCCGCAAGCGTTGTGCTGGCAGGTGCGGCGAGCGCCGCGTACTTCGGCAGCATTGCAGGGTTTGATCTGCCGACCAAGCCCTCTCCCGCTGCATCGCCCTCAATCGGCTCCACGGAAGTGGTCAAGGAAACGGAGCATACAAAGGGAACGGAAAGCAGATCAACGGCAAAAGCAGAAACAGCTCCCCATCCTGCCGAGCCGACCGAGCAAGCAGAGTCGGCAGCCGAAACGAGGGAAGCTAAACCCCAAAGCGCGACCGATACCGACGGCATGGGAGCGCCCGCGCCGACTGACAGCGCCGCAGCTATCACCGAAACAAGCGTACCCGACAGCATGATCACGCCATCCGATCCCTCAAAACCAACGCCGACAGAAGCAAGCCCTCTGCCCGAGGTCGATTCCTCTCAGCTTTGCGCTGACGGCAAGCTATACATCGCGCTGGCGCAGACGGGTCTTTCTCAGATCGACGATCCCGAGGCGTTCTCTGACGATCATCTGTACTATATCGAAACTAAATTCGGCAGGTATTACAAGATACAGCCGCCCAAGCTGAATCCGCCCGTCCCGTCATGGATCGATCAGCCGAAATCGGATCAAACGGTCTATCTGTACAACTCCGACGGCGAGATCGTCGGTCAAGCGCCTGTCTGGTGGTAAACACAGTATAATTTGTTGAAAACAATTGCAAACACATGGAATCCCTAATATAATGTAGACAAACAGAAAAGAGGAGACCAAAATGAAAAGAGTACGATCGATCCTTTCCCTCGTCATGGCGCTTTGTATCCTGCTGTCCTGCACGGTCACAGGCGCGTCAGCCGCGGAGGAACCCCAGCCGCCTTTTTATGTCCGTTATCAGTACGAAATGAGAGCGGCAGGTCTGCCGAAAAAGATACAGGCACAGTTTGACTATGACCAAAACTTTTGCGAGGTCGCCTCCGATTATTATACAGAAAACTATCCTTCGTATGTCGGTACGGGATTTATCTTTCCCCCTGCCACCGAGGAATACGGCAATCTGTACGATGTGAGCTATACGGTGAACGATACAATCATTTCCTATACCTACACGCTCAAAAGCGGCAAAACGCTTGATGATTATATCGACGCAATTAACGTGATCCGCGAGAAAAACGGCGTTGCGCCTGTTGTTTCCCGCGAGGAAGTAACAAACACCTTCTTTCCTGTCTTTGATATCGTAATGAAGATCACCGACAACAACTATGCCGCCTATCTCGCCAAGATCACCGATCACAAGATTATCCAAGTCATCGACACAGACGGCAAAGAGCTTCATGAAAACGGCAGACAGGACGGTGAAATATACGTTCACTGTTATAAGATCGGACTGCCGGATCCGAACGCTCCCACTACTCCCGATGAAGCACAGAAGGACTACAAATACAGAGAGAAGCTGCTCAGCCAATACAGGCTATACGAAGAGCAGCTCACGGAATACGACGAGATCTATGAGCATACCGATGAAAACGGTAAGACCGACTGGGTGCTGATACAGGCAAATGCCGCTTCTGCGCATCCCGATATGGTAGGATGGACAAGTCCCGCGTACTTTGAATTCGGCAACCGCGTTCTGGATATCGAGGTTCGATACGAGCCGTTCGCGTTCGGCATGGGTGTATTCAGCGTCAAGCACGATCGTTTCTTTGACGTATCCGCGCCCGAGCTGTATGAGCTGGACGCTCTCGATCGCGTATGGACGGATATTGGCGTGGGCAGACTGATCGGCGATATGGACGGCGACAATAAGCTGACGTCCGTTGACGCGGCTTTGATCCGGCGCTGTGCCGCAGGCATGCAGGATTATCCCGAGAACGACAAAAATATCCCCTCCGATATGGTCGAAAATCCGCTCACCTACTTCTCCGACTTCGATCAGGACGGCGAGAGAACCATCATGGACGTGACAGCGATACAGCGGTATCTGGCGAACCTGCCGTATCGTTCCGCCGATTGGACGCCCTATCCGCATAAAGTACAGCCGACTGAGCCTGTGCCGACTGAGCCTGTGCCGACTGAGCCTGTGCCGACTGAGCCTGTACCGACCGAGCCTGTACCGACTGAGCCTATACCCACCGAGCCTGTACCGACCGAGCCTGTACCGACTGAGCCTATACCGACTGAGCCTATACCGACCGAAGCAGACGATCCCATTCCGCGTATCACGGGCTTCCGCAGTATCGGCAAGGGTGTGGAAATCAGTCTTAGCGAAGTAAAAGACGCGGAAAAATATCGCGTGTATTATTGGAGTAAAGCCAATAGCACTTGGAAAAGCATGGGCGAAACAAGCGGAAGTACCTTCATCGACACCGACGTCAATGTCGGCTCGACCTACCGCTATACTGTACGCTGTATCAATACCGATCTGTCCGCGTTCACCTCTGACTTTGACCATGATGGCTGGACGTACACCTATGACCCTCAACTGGAGACCCCACAGATCACCGATATGGAAGCGGTAAGCAACGGCGTAAGAATCAAATGGGGAGCTGTCGACGGCGCGGACCTCTACCGTGTGTATTACAGAAAAACCAACTCTTCCGAATGGCAAAAGCTGGACGACGTTAGGGAAACAAGCTACACACATAACGAAGCAGAATATGACTCGATCCTCTATTATACCGTAAGATGTTTGAGCTGCAAAGCCAAAGGGTTTGCGAGCGATTTTCAATCAAGCCCTCAGTTCAAATATGGTAAGGCTCCCGTTATTATAATGCTGTCGCCTCGCGCCGACAGCATGGAGATTCAGGTCGAGCATAACAATACCGGGGGCAGAATGCGTCTGTATCGCAAGGAAAGCACAGGTTGGAAAAAGATCGGCGACTCTGGTGTCATGAAAGACGGCTACTATACGTTCTTCGATGACAATGTAGAAGTCGGCAAATCCTACACTTATACGGCGCGTTCAACCTCCGCGGACGGAAAATTCTTTACCAGCTGGTACAACACAACCGGTAAATCAAAAAAATACAGCGTTGAAAACTACGTCCCCGAGTTCGAGTTCATCATCTACGCAGGAGACAACATGATGCTTGTACAGGCAAAGGAAAATAAATTCGGACTTGAGCGCTATCAGCTCAACATCTATGATCCCGATACCGACACGGGCGGCTGTGTCGTTATTGACAGCGAACCGCATTATATCAGAGCGGACGAGATCGCGGTCAACAAAGCGCTGACACTGTACCTTACAGGTATCGATCAAAACGACAACCGGCTTTCAGCCGATGATGAATACGGTTACCGGGCTGTCATGGAACTGCCGCCGCATGATCTCACAGTCAGGAAACTCCGCGACAGAAAATACCGCTTCACGTGGGGAAATTACAGCTCAGGCTGTAACCTGAACCTGATTTCAAACGACGGAGAGTATATAATTGATTCCGAATACATCGGGGCATACGGATGGCCGTATTACGATGTTGATCTCAGCGATTATCCCGAGGATATTCATTGGACATGCGTTGTGTGGAACTGTACAAAAGACGGCGTATGTTGTTCAATGCCCATTTCTATCGAATTCAACGAAGCGGATTATCAATAAATAGAATTCATATTAGAAGCAACCCCACACAGAACTTTTTGTTCTGTGTGGGGTCTCTTTCTGCTTATTTTGACAATTATACCATATCCGCGAGGTCGAGGATCATGCGCTCGGTCTTGTCCCAGCCAAGACACGGGTCGGTGATAGACTTGCCGTAGCAGCCGCCGTCTACCGCCTGATTGCCGTCCTCGATGTAGCTCTCGATCATGAAGCCCTTGACCATGCGCTCGAGCTCCTTGTTATAGCGGCGCGCCGCCATGACCTCCTTGACGATACGCGGCTGCTCAAAGGGATTCTTGCCCGAGTTAGAGTGATTGGTGTCGATGATACACGCAGGATTCTTGAACATGCCCGAAGCGAACAGGCGCAGCAGGTGCGTCATATCCTCGTAATGATAGTTCGGCAGGCTCTCGCCGTGCTTGTTCATGTAGCCACGCAGGATCGCGTGTGCGTACGGATTGCCGTGGGACTGCACCTCCCAGCCGCGATAGATGAAGGTGTGACCGTGCTGCGCGGCTGTAATGGAGTTCATCATGACCGACAGATCGCCGCCGGTGGGGTTCTTCATACCGACAGGGATATTCAGACCGGAGGACACCAGACGGTGCTGCTGGTTCTCGACCGATCTCGCGCCGACCGCGACATAGCAGAGGATGTCGTCCAGATAACGGTGGTTCTCGGGATAGAGCATCTCATCCGCGCAGGAGAAGCCGGTTTCCCTTAAGGCACGGATGTGCATGGAGCGGATCGCGACGATGCCCTTGAACATATCGGGCTTCTTCTCGGGATCAGGCTGATGGAGCATGCCCTTGTAGCCGGCGCCCGTGGTACGGGGCTTGTTGGTATAGATACGGGGGATGATGAAGATCTTGTCCTCCACCTTGTCCTGCACCTTTCTCAAACGGCTGATATAATCCAGCACACTGTCCTCCCTGTCGGCAGAACAGGGCCCGATGATCAGCACGATACGGTCATCCCTGCCGGCAAAGATATCCTGCACCTGCTTCTCCCGATCGGCGACGATCCCTCTCAGCGCTTCATCGAGGGGATACATCTTCTTGACCTCCATCGGGATGGTGAGCTTGCGCTCAAATTCCATGTTCATATTCGTGATCATAATCATACACCTTCCTTTTTTAGTGAGGAGTTAGGAGTGAGAAGTGAGGAATGATGTAAAATCAAACAGTTCAAAAAACATCGCGACTGCGTTCCCACAACCATTCACCATTCACTATTCACCATTCACCAAAACTTACTTATTAAAATACGCCCTTCTCTTGGTGCTCAGCCGCATCTTCTCTCTGAGTTCCTCTACCCTGCCGTCGCGGATCATATCGCGCAAAGCGGCGAATTCTCCGAGGAAAATATCCATGTATTTCAACAGCGGCTCACGGTTGAGCATAAACAGCTCGCTCCACATCAGGTCATTGATGTTGGCGATACGGGTCAGGTCGCGGAAGCTGTCGCCGGTGTAATCCACCAGATGCTCGTTATCGGAGCAGGTCATCAGCGATACCGCGATACAGTGGGTCAGCTGTGACAGGTAGCCGATCATCTCGTCATGCTCCTCGGGTGAGAGCACCGAGATGCGCGAGAAGCCGATAATGCGCGCCAATCCGCCAACCCATCGGATCCCCTCGGGCGTATTCTTATCCGTCGGCACGATGATAAAGTTCGCGTCACGGAAAATCTTGTCATCGGCATTTTCCACGCCATAGACCTCACGGCCTGCCATCGGGTGAGACGCGATGAACTCCACATCATCCCGCAGCAGCTTCTGGATATCATAGACGATACATCTCTTGACGCCGGTCACGTCGGTGAGCATCGCGCCGGGCTTGAGATAGTCCTGATACTGCACGATCCACTCCTTGAACACGTTCGG
>DGUQ01000083.1:13346-40179 GCA_002394725.1 Ruminococcaceae bacterium UBA4306 | reverse complement strand
TAGCGGATAAGGTCGGCTATAAAACGCACAGCGCCGTGAAAAAGCGCATTGACAAAATCGGAAGTAAATTCCAAGAACACACAAACACAGACATCGGCTTTGAATAGCACCTATCGATTGTTTTCGGTAGGTGTTATTTTTATGCCAAACACACACAATTCATTATTTGGAAACTGCCCCCACTTTTCAGGGCAGTTTTACTATTTCAGGAGGTTTTTTATTATGAAAAGTTATAAAGACAAAATCATTATCGGTATCGACCACGGTTACGGCAACATCAAGACCGCAAACCATTGCTTCAAGACCGGTATAACCGCCCACGACAGCGAGCCGCTGTTCACAAAGGATATGCTTATCTATAACGGCAAGTATTATCTGATTGGAGAAGGTCACAAGGAATTTCTGCCCGAAAAGCAGAACGACGAGGATTACTATGTCCTTACGCTCGCAGCTATCGCAAATGAGCTTGCAGATGAAGGGCTGACCGAAGCAGACGTAATTATCGCAGCAGGCTTGCCTTTGACTTGGACAAGCGGACAGAAAGCGGATTTTGCAAAGTACCTTTCGCAGAACGAGAAAGTGACCTTTACTTTTCGGAATGTTGAGTACAAAATCCATATTTCCGATGTCAAAATCTATCCGCAGGGATACTCGGCGGTAGTTCCGATCAAGTCTACGCTCAAAGGCTTGAGTATGGTTGCTGACATCGGCAACGGTACGATGAACACGCTTTATCTTGTCAACGGCAAACCGCAGAGCGGCAAGATGTTCACCGAGAAGTTTGGCACTTATCAATGCACTCTCGCTATTCGTGAAGGCTTTATGCGCAAGACGCGCCGAGAGCTGAACGATTATATCATCGACGAGGTGTTGCGGACAGGCACAGCGGATATTCCCGATTCCGATTTGGAAATCATCACCGCTATTGCGGAGGAATATGTCACAGAAATCTTCCGCCGCTTGCGTGAGCACGGCTATGATGAAAGCACGATGAAGCTCTATGTCTGCGGCGGTGGCGGTTGCCTAATCAAGAATTTCTATCACAGCAAGCTCGACCGTGTAAAGTTCATTGACGACATCTGCGCCGCCGCAAAAGGCTATGAATATCTCGCAGACGTTTATCTGAAAGCTGAGGCGAAGAATGAAGGACGTGTATAAAATGACGGTACGCTTTGATTTAACCGACGCCCGTGAACGTAATCTTGCCGAGTTTATGCAGACGCTTGACGTGAAGAAGTATCAATCCCGCAATCAGTTTATGATAGACGCTCTTGCGGACTATGTGGATTTGCAGTCGATTACCCGTGAACAGCACGAGGAAGATATCCGAAGCATTATCCGTGAAGAAATGCGAGCTTGCTTTGCCGAAGCAAACTTCGCTCCGCAGCCTATGACAAACGCTTCGGCACTGACCGCAGAGCAACAGGAAGAAGCCGAACAGGATATTCTGGACGACCTTAAACTGTTTGATTGACGGCACGATGACGGCAAATCACAAGACCGAGTTCGAGTGTGACGGCAAAACGCCGTCATATCAAGACAGTACTAAAACCAGCAAAATAAGGCACAGCAGAACGGTAATAATTCCACTCCGTAGCTATGTCTTATACTGTAGCGAGCATAGGTTTTGTTACCACAAAACCGGAACGTCTAACGACGAAAGGGGCTCATGCCCCTGTAACCCCAAACACACACAATGAAAGAAGGAAAAACTATATGATACAAAAGAATACAGACATCCATATCCGCGTCAGTGAGAAAGACAAGAAAGCCCTGCAGCGCTATGCAAAGCGTGCGGGGCTTTCTCTCTCCGCCTATCTCCTGATGTCCGGTCTGAATCAGCCCATCCATGCGAAGCCGAGCGAGGCACTTCATGACTGCTACAGCGTTGTTGTAGATCTACAGCAGACCTTCCGTCAATCCACTGAACGCTCCGTTGAACAGCGGTTGAATTATCTCCACGACAAGCTGTTGGTTGTCTACCACGAACAGGAGGCGGACAGCGGTGGGAACGACCAAGATCTGGGCGATTAAGGACAGCCTCTCCCGTGTTTTGGACTATGCCTCCAATCCGAAAAAGACTGTCTATACCGATCTGCAAAAGGTGCTTCATTATGCTGAACAGGGTTCTAAAACCGTCAGCGATGAAGAAACCTGTTTTGTGACCGGAGTGAATTGTAACGCTGAGACAGCTTTTGACGAGATGCTGTCCGTTCAGCGACGCTTCGGCAAGACAGGCGGTAACGTCGCCTACCATGCCTACCAGAGCTTCAAGACAGGAGAGGTGAGCCGTGAGGAATGTCATCAGATCGGTGTGGAGTTGGCAAAGAAGATGTGGGGCGACGAGTATCAGGTGCTTGTTGCTACTCACCTCGACACCCAAACCCTGCACAACCACTTCGTCATCAACGCCGTGAATATGTGGAACGGCAAAAAGTTCAACTGCAATGAGGGCGTTTACTGGCGGTTCCGCTCACTGTCCGATCAGCTATGTGCCGAACACCATTTGACGGTAATCAAGAATCCGCAGGGCAAGACACCCCGAAGCATTTACTTTGCGGAGAAGAACGGCGATCCGACCAAGTTTAATCTCATGCGGCAGGCGATCGACTACGCTGTTGATCACGCATTGAGTTTCAAGGAGTTTAAAACCATTCTATCCGATCAGGGCTATGTCGTGAATCTCAATGAAAACCGCACCTACTGGACGATCCGCTCCGTCAACAGCAAAAAGAGCGTTCGCATGATCCGGTTGGGCGAGGAATACGGTAATCAGGCGATTCGGCAACGTATCTTTGAAAAAGATACACAGTCTGCATGGCAGCGCAATCGGGAGTATTATGCCGAGCGAAAAGAAATGCAGTATTTCCAACCGAGGCGATATGTATTTCGAGGCACCTTTCATAAAGCAAAGAAGTATACAGGAATATATGCTTTGTATCTTCATTACTGTTACCTATTGGGCAAGCTCCCGAAGTATCACCAGCGTAAGCCGCTATCGCCGGAGATGAGAGAAGCATGGCGGCATCTGGATCGTATATCCTCTCAGGTGACCTTGCTATCCCATAAGAAGCTGAACACCTTAGAAGATGTCAGTAGCTTTATACAAGAAACGGATTCTTCCATCCACGAGATCACCGAAGTGCGGCAGAAAATCTACAACAAACTGCGGCGCTGTACAGATGATGAACAGCGAACAGAGCTGATGCAAAAACGTGATGACTGCACGACGCTGTTGAAACAGCTTCGCAAAGAAAAGCGGATTGCCCAAACCATTATTGAGGACAATCCCACAATCAAAGAAAACATCCGTATCGAAACGCAGGCTATTAACAAAGCCTACGGGTTGGATACCAAACAAAAATATCATACAAGGAGTTACGAACGATGACAAATATATCAATAACAAAACTACACCCATTCAAAGACCATCCCTACAAGGTGCTCGACAACGACGAGATGAACAACCTGATCGAGAGCGTTCAGGAGCATGGCATTATGTCGCCGCTGATCGTCCGACCCTTAGAGGGAACATCAGACCAATATGAAATCATCTCGGGGCACCGCCGCTTCCGTGCGGCACAGAAGGCAGGGCTTAGCGAAGTCCCTGCCTTTATTCGTCCCGTCAGCCGTGATGAAGCGGCTATCATGCTGGTAGACAGCAACCTCCACCGTGAGCATATCCTGCCATCGGAGAAAGCCTTTGCCTATAAGATGAAAGCCGAGGCACTCAACCATCAGGGCAGACGAACCGATTTAACTTCGGAGCAACTTGCACCGAAGTTATCGACTGAACTGATCGCCGAGCAAGACGGGACGAGCAAAGATACTGTGAAACGGTATATCCGTCTGACTTATCTTATCCCTGAGATACTGGACAATGTTGACGATAACCGTATCGCATTCAGTGTGGCGGTCGCCTTGTCGTATCTCTCAGACACGGATCAGTATGACATATTAGAGGTGATGGAAGCAGAGGACAGAACGCCGTCGCTCTCACAGGCGATCACGCTGAAAAAGCTGTCTCAATCAGGCGACCTTGATACCGAGCGTATCGTCCGCATTTTATCGCAGGATAAACCCAATCAAAAAGAAAAGGTCAGTTTTTCTTATGAGGAGATCCGCAAGTTCTTCCCCAAGAGCTATTCAGTCGGAGATATTCAAAGGTATATCCTTCATCTTATTGCAATCGATTACAACCGTCACCGTGACCGAGACAAGGGAGGTGACGCACGATGAGGATGCTCCAATCCCTGTATGCAAGTGATCAAACCTATACGGTCAACGGCTGTACCTTCGTTGTGACTTCTGTGTTCCGGCATCACGGCAACATTCACAACGATCCAACACTCGACAAATGCGTAAAAAGGATGATCGAAAATGAAACGGTACATTTGCCGAATGATGATACCGATGATACAATGACAGCAGAAAATGTGTGTTCGGCTGCCGGAAAGGAGGACAACAATGCAGTCGAAGAAGAAAACTAATGTTGGAATCACCGCTCTTTACTGTCGTCTGTCACGCGACGATGGCATGGAGGGTGAGAGTAATTCCATCTCTACGCAAAAGAAGATGCTCAAACAATTTGCCAAGGAACACAGTCTCGGCAATACCCGCTATTATGTGGACGACGGCTATACCGGCACCAACTTCAACCGTCCGGGCTTTCAGAAGATGATAGAGGATATTGATCTCGGGTATATCTCCACGGTGGTCGTCAAGGACTTGTCCCGACTCGGAAGGCGGTATGATACGGTGGGCTATTATACCGATACCTACTTTCCCGACCGCGACGTTCGTTTTATCGCTATCAACGATAATGTAGACAGCGACGAAGGAGAGAATGAGATCGCGCCGTTTAAGAACATCATCAATGAATGGTACGCAAAGGATATCAGCAAGAAGTGTAGATCATCCTACCGCATTCGGGGGAGTTCGGGAGAACCGCTGAGCTTTCCGCCGTATGGGTATATCAAATCGCCTGATGATCCGAAGAAGTGGGTCATCGATCCCGAAGCCGCCGATGTGGTACAAGATATCTTCCGCATGGTGTTAGAAGGTAAAGGGAATGAAACAATTGCCCATGTTTTGCAAGAGCGAAAGGTCATTACTCCGACGTATTACTGGATACAGAAGGGAATCCGTAAAGGTGGCAAAAAGACTAACCCCGATCCGTACCGCTGGAGCTATACCACGATCGAGCATATTATCACGAAGCAGGAGTATTGCGGTGATGTCATCAACTTCAAGACCTACAGCAAATCATATAAGAACAAGAAGCGTTTGGATAATCCCCCTGAGAAATGGGCAGTGTTCAAAGATGTCCATGAACCAATCATCGACCGTGAGACCTTTGAATTGGTGCAGAAGGTGATTAAGAAGAACAAGCGCCGTCATCCCAAGCCTGAGAACGGAGAGAAAAGTATCTTTGCCGATTTGCTTTGCTGTGCCGATTGCGGTAGTAAGCTGTGGCACCATACCAACTCCGGTAACAAAGATATCCATTATTTCAGCTGTTCAAACTATGTAAAGGATACCCGCGGCACTTGTAATTCCCGCCATTATATCCGGGCTGATGCGATAGAAGAGGTAGTCAAGCAGGAATTGAGGCGTTTGGCAAAGTATCTGGAATACCACGAGGATGAGTTTGCTGAGCTGTTGGCTGAGAAGACCAACGCGGATATGATCAGCGAGCAAAAATATCTCGAAAGTGAGCTGAACAGGATGAAAGTCAGAAGTCAGACGGTAGCCGATCTGTTCGTGAAGATTTACGAGGACAACGCTATCGGTAAGCTGACGGACGAAATGTTCATGCAACTATCTCAGAAGTATGAGCTGGAGCGCATGGAGCTGAAGGACAAGATCTTTGAGTACAAGGAGCGCATCGCAAAACTGCATGAAATGGAGCAGAACAAGGATGATTTCATCAAGGCAATCCGCAAGTTCATGGATATGCAGATTTTGACCGCGCCGATGCTCAGAGAGCTGATTGATCATATCGACGTCTATGAGAAAGAGGGCAGCAGCAAGCATTACACCCAGCGGATCGCAATCTATTACCGCTTTGTCGGGTATATCGAGATACCTATGGAATCCGACTATGAGAATTACACAGCAGATACGAGGCAGGGCGTTAAGGTGGAATATCTGCCCACGGATATGTTCCCGAGCCAGCGCGGCAAATCCGCATGATGGTTTATTAATCAAAAAAGCAGGAGCAGACCGAAATCTGCTCCTGCAAAGGACAAACTACAAAAAGAAAATGAGTGTTGATAACTTAAGTCCGTTATCAACACTCATACTGGTCGGAGTGAAGGGATTTGAACCCCCGACATCCTGCTCCCAAACGGCTTTGGAAGTCTGCTGTTTCTTGGAAAATGGCTTGTTTTAGCCATTTCTGCTACACTCGGATTTTTCGATATACCCTCTTTTCTCCGTTGTTTCCGATGCTTCCGATTCCATTTGTGGTCATAATTGTGGTCAAAAATATCCTCCCCTGCACGGCTCAAACGAGCCTGCAGAGGAGGATTTCCATTTGCTGTATTGTAGCTTAGGTCGCACCGGTTGTCAAGTTGTTTTATCCTCCGCTTTCTCAAAGTAAGCAATGGATGGTATTCCTAAGTTTCATTTGCTCCACGGAAGTTGGATGTTCGGCACATCCAATACTGCTACATCCTGCAGATCATAGGTGATGCCGTTATCCTCCAGTTCTTTTGAAAAAGCGTTAATGATAAGCGGACTTGAAAACGGCTGAATGAAGTCAAGCGTAAAACGTCCGTTTACCGCCGCGATCGCAACACATGGATAGTTACCTGTCGCGCCTGTCCATGTCCGGAAGTCACGAATATACTTTTCTGCTTCTTTATAGTTTGCTTTTCCCACATAACTGACCGTCGCCGTCATGATCTGCTCTGCCGTTTTTCCGATATACGCCGTAATGTCAAGGCGCTCTTGATCAGTTTCCTTGGACAGAAGCATCTGTGTGAGCCCTCTCAAGCTATTGGCTCCGGCGAGGACTGTCTCATCCATCGTCTGTACAAAAACCATGCCCCGATAGGCTGTAGCCTGTCTGTCAAGAGGCCAATCACGAAGCTTCTCTTTGTATTCGAGCATCGCCCCGCCGACCAAGCTTTGATGTGCCTTGGGCTTTTGAAGCGCTTTTCGCTGATTCACACACAGGGTGATCCTGATAGGATCGTTTGCATCCGGAAAAAGCTTCGCAACAGCACGGCTGAGAAGCAATGCGGTTATCGTTCCCGGACTGCCGTCATTGTCCATGCTGAAGCGCACAAACTCAGATTCGTCAATCGCTATACTATAAACAGTTTTTAATGTGTCGTTCTGCAGTTCAGCATTCTCAATGATGTTGAGCGCCTTCGGAAGATCGGATCGCGCAGGAGTCGGAAGATCCGAGGCTTTTTCAATAGGATCCTCCCATTCTTCCGCAGTGATCTCGTCTCCGACAAGACGAATCCCCTCCTCGTTCAGCTTGATTCCATACCGCTTAGAACAATAATAATACAGCAATGTCCGAATGACTTCATAGGCGCCGGTTCCGTCTGTCAGACCATGAAATATATCCAGAATGATCCAGTTATCTTGGTACGCAAAGGCAATCATATGATAGTTGGATTCTTCTGCATTCAGATCTACCCCATGAAGAGAATTGCTGATTACAACAGGTCTGGCGTTATCAATAAAAACATACTGTCCGGCCTTTTTCTGTAGCTCCACGCAGAAATAGGGATATCTTTGCATTGTGGTATCTACAGCATAACGCAACGCGGACAGATCAATCAAATCTCTCATTCGTATCCGTATCCTGATTCCGTTAGGGTTTTCTTTACTCGAAGAGTATAGCGGGCGGATTCCTGTAAATAATCTTTGTTCCATATCTTTCTCCTGCTTTTGCGTTTTCTAAATAACCTCTATTATTTTAGCAGGAACCTGCAAAAAAGTCCACAAAAACCTTAGCTTGGATGTGTTACAGCGGTTTTTATAGACATTAATGTTTAGTCCGATACGGATATTGAATTGGGACATTTCTCAAAATGACCACTTTCTGTGATCATATATAATACAAATATTTATTAAAACACTTTTGTTTTGCTGAAACACTTGAAATAACAAGCATAATCTGTATAATTATTCTATACAGATTTCCTATTAAGCGCTAAAAAAAACCGACGGAATCCTTATGACAGAACGGAAAGAGTTTATATGAATTGATTTCAAGAACAGGAGCCTGAGCTATGAAAAAGAGATGGATCGAAAAAGCCGTTTTACTGTTCTCCTTAGCGGGGGCGTTGTTCCTGTTCGCTTTTTTTCTGAAAGATATCTTGATCCCTCTGTTCACCCTGCAGCTGAAAAACGATGTCGAGGGAGCCAAGGCGCTGTTGACCTCCAAGGGCATCGCGGGAGGAGCGGCAGTATCGCTGATTGAGGCGCTGCAAATGATCGTCGTATTTATACCGGCTGAGTTCATCCAGGTAGCGAGCGGTCTGAGCTATCCTTTCTATATCTCGCTGATCCTGTGCGATCTCGGCGTATGTCTCGGCGCGAGCATCATCTTTATCCTTGTGAGAACATTCCGCTTTGACACAAAAAAATCGAGAGAATCAAAAGAACAGATCGAGCAAATGGCCTTGGATAACAAAGAAAAGAAGGTATGGATGCTGATGTATCTTCTGTTCATAACGCCGATAATCCCCTTCGGCGCGATCTGCTATTTCGGCAGCAGCACCGATATCCGCTACCGCAGATATATCCTGACGGTTGCAACGGGCGTGATCCCCTCCATCGCCACCTCCAACCTGATCGGAGCCGGCGCGAGGGCGTTCATCATGAACGCGCTTCCGCTGTGGGTTCTGATTCTGATAATACTGCTGATGATGGCTCTTCTGTTCGTGCTTCTGTGGCTGTTCCTCGACAAGGTATATTTCAGAGGAAAAGACGGTACACCCGACTCAGCCGCTTACTTCGTCGCGATAAAGCTCATCGCTCTCTGGCGAAAGCACAGCCAGAAGCTGGTAGTGGACGGCGAAAAGCTGAAAGGACTTGATCCGCCGTTCGTCGTACTGTGCAACCATGTGTCGTTTTATGACTTCTACTATATGACGGAGCTTATGAAGAACTATAAGCCCGCCTATATCATCAACCACCACATAACATCCGCTCCTGTGCTCAGACACCTGTCAAAAAAAGCGGGTATGATCCCCAAGAAGATGTTTTATCCCGACACAGCTGCCGTCAAAATGCTCCGGACGCTCAGAGCCGGATATCCCGTCGTAGTATTCCCCGAGGGCAGGCTCAGCATCGACGGACGCCCCAGCGAGATCGTGGAGAGTGCCGCCGCGGCGTATAAGAAATTCGGCTATCCGCTGGTGCTGGCAAAGATTACGGGCGGATACTTCACCTATCCTAAATGGCGCGGAAAATTCTACAGAGGCAACGTGCGGATCGCGGTCGAAAGAGTTTTGACGCCGGAGGATCTGAAGCGTATGTCGGTCGGCGAGATCGAGCGGGTGATCGAAGCTACGCTGTCATATAACGCCTCGGCGGATCCCGTCAACCGTTTTCGTCAGAAGGACAAGGCGCGCGGACTGGAGAAGATGCTGTACCGCTGCGCGGACTGCGGAGCGCTGTATACAACGCAGTCGAAGGCAAGCGACCTGTACTGTACCGCCTGCGGAAAGATACATCATCTTGATGATAGCTATCTATTTACTGATGAGATTGGGAGCATCCCCGCCTATTACGACCGCATCAAAGAGACGGAGCGGGCGCAGCTCGACGATCTTGAGCTGAGAACAGAGGTAAACGTCAAGGTGTTCCCTGACAAGAACGGACGCGTCAGAAAAGAAACCGGCGTCTGCACACTGACCAAAGAGTCGTTCACCTACCGCTCGGACAAAACGGAATTCACCGTACCTACCGAGAAGATACCGGCTCTCGCATTTTCCTGCGGCAAGGAATTTGAGATCTACCACGATAACGATCAATACTATTTTTATCCGACCGAAAACAGACAGCAGGTCGCGCGCTGGTCGCTGATCGTCGACTTAATCAGAGAGGAGCGTAATCGCAGATGAATAAAGAAAAATCACTGATCAATATCTCCAAAAAGACCTTTATACAGGTGACGGCGCTGCTGCTCGGGCTGTTGATCGTCTCGATCGTACTGACCTACTTCATCCCTGCGGGGAGCTTTGGCGTGAACGCCGACGGCAGCACCGATTACAGCGTCTATCATACACTCGACGGCGTAAAGGGCATCCCTGTCTGGAAGGGGATCCTCGCGCCGATATTGGTCTTCGGCTCCTCCGACGGAGTGACTCTTATCATGCTGTCTGTGTTTCTGCTGGTGATCTCGGCGGCGTTTCAGGTGATGAACGACGCGGGAGGCATAGGCGCGATAGTAAGCGCGGTGTCCGATCGCTTCAAAAGCAGACGAAAGCTGATGGTCGCGCTGATCTCACTGCTGTTCATGTGCTTCGGAGCGTTTCTCGGACTGTTTGAAGAAATGCTGACCATGCTGCCGATCATCACGATGCTGTGCTTAGCGATAGGATATGATTCTTTCACCGGCTTTCTGATCTGCATAGTATCCTGCGGCTTCGGCTTCGCGAGCGCCGTGACCAATCCCTTTACCGTACTGCTCGCCTCTGAGATCATCGGAGCTAATCCGATGGATAAGATATGGTTCCGTATCATCATTTTCATCGTGATGTATATGCTCCTGCTGGCGTTCATCTTCCTCTATCTCAGAAAGCTCGGCAAAAGCCCCGAGAACAGCTTGACCTATGAACACGATCTGAGGATCAAGGCTACCGTGAACGTTCGGGACAGCGTCGCGGAAAAGTCGCCCTCTCGTGAGAAGAAACTGCGCGTGATCTATGGGATATTCCTAAGCGTCAGTCTTATTCTGATTGCGGTATGCTCCTCTGTCGAGGCGTTCAGAAGCTACACCGTAGTCATCCTCATCGCCTACTTCCTGATCTTCGGACTGCTCGCCGGGATCCTCTGCACATCCTCCGCCAAAACGGTATTCAAGAGCTTTCTGAAGGGTTTTACCGGAGCTTTGCCGACGATCGTTTTCATCGGACTGTCGGCGTCGATCAAATATGTTTTCGACGAGGGTCACATAATGCCGACGATCGCCAACCAGATCAACCTGTTGACAAAGGGCAAAAGCCTCTTCCTGATCGTGCTGATCATCTATGCGATCGTGCTCGTGCTGGAGTTCTTCATCTCTTCTTCCACTGCCAAGGCGATCCTCGTCATGGGACTGCTCTCGACCGTGAGCTTAGGTCTGAGCGACCGCATGATGGTGCTGATATATACCTTCGCGGACGGCTACACCAACGTGCTGTTCCCGACCTCTCCCGTCCTTCTTATCGCGCTCTCAATGATAGGTATGGAGTACTTCAAATGGGTGAAGAAGAGCCTGCCGCTGTTTGCGGTAAACTTCCTGCTGGTGATAGGCTTTCTCGCGCTGGGAATCGTCATCGGCTATTGATATATCCTCTCAAATACGGAGACCCTCTATGGAAAAACATACAGAATACATCCTGACAGTCAAAGAACTCTGCAAATACTACGGAGACGGCAACAGCCGCGTCTGCGCGCTGGATCACCTGAGCTTTGAAGTAGGCAGTTCACAGCTTGTCGCGGTGCTGGGTAACTCCGGCAGCGGAAAGAGCACACTGCTGAATATGCTCGGAGGTATGGATCGCTTTGACAGCGGCTCCGTATGCTTCGACGGCGTCGAGCTCGGTCGGATGAGCGACAGAGAGCTGACGGCGTACCGCCGAAATACGGTAGGCTTTGTCTTTCAATCCTTCAACCTCATCTCCGGGCTGACAGCTATAGAGAACGTGAAGCTGACTGCCGACCCCGAAAGCCACGGCGCAGCCGAGGACGCTCTGTGTCTTGTAGGACTGTCGGACAAAATGCGGCGTTATCCGTCTCAGCTCTCCGGCGGTCAGCAGCAGCGTGTTTCCATCGCGCGCGCCATCGCCAAAAATCCTAAGTTTTTTCTCTGTGACGAACCGACCGGAGCACTGGACTCAGAGACCGGCAAAACGGTGCTCAAATGTCTTGAGCGTTTAGTGCGCGAGTACTCAAAGACGATGATCATCGTCACCCATAACGCTGAGATCGCGAAAATCGCCGACAGAGTCATACGCATGAAAAACGGTAAGATCATTTCCGATGAAACCAATACAAACATATTATCGTCAAACGAGATAGAATGGTAACAGCCGATGAAGACTATGTTGCGCGCAGTTATAAAAAAGCATATCAAGCTGTTGATATCGGTCACGCTGATCGCGTCACTCGGCTTTTCGCTCTCATGGGGTCTGTCCGGCGGATACGTCTCCCTTGAGAGATCTCTGCGCGACTACGTGGAGAAATATCACTATCCCGACGTCTGTATCACGACCGAGATCACCACGTCCGACGACGCGGACAGCCTGCTCGCTATAGACGGAGTCCAAGGCTGTGATACCCGGCTTTTCGCCGATACGCTGATGAAAACCTCCGACGAGGATTACTTTTCCGTAAGAGTATTCTCCTACACCGACAGCGAGAGGCAGACCTTCTGCCGTTGGTCAGAGTCGGACGGCGGCGACGGCGTGTTGATCGAGTATAATTTTGCCGAGAACAACGGTATAAGCGCCGGTGATACGGTATCGTTCAGAGTGCGTGACGAATATCGCGACTACACGGTAAGCGCTGTCATATCGCGTCCCGAGACCCTCTCAGCGAAGGTCTCCGATAACGCGTGGGGTCTGAACTATGATTTCGGCTATATCTACGCCCCCACCGTCCTGCTCGCCGAAGAGTTTGAGAAGGACTATCGCGATAACAAGGCACAGCTGGACGAGAAGTCCGACGAGCTTTCGGCGCAGAAAAATTCCGCGCAAAAGCTGCTGGATGAAAAAGAAGATCAGCTCATGCAGGCTAAAAAACTGCTGAGCAAAATGCGCGAGGAATATCTCAGCTCCTCAGTCGAAGCAGAGAGCGCGATCGAAGAGCTCAACAAAACGAAAGATGAGCTTCTCTCGTCCGAACAGGAGTTGGAAGAAAAAAAGGCCGAGCTCGCCGCCGCTTATGAAACGGCGGCTTCGACCGTTGAGGAGCTGAGCTCTAAGCTCGATCTGCTCACCCGCGCAAAAGAAGGTCTCGATGAGATCAACGCAGCCGAAAAAGAGCTGAAGTCCGCCGGGGACAGACTGCGCTCCGACAGCGTACAGCGACTTATCAGTCTGCTGTCCGATCTGCCTGACAGCGCAAAAATGTCAGAGCTGATCAGCGGCGCCGAGGAACTCTCGGACTACCTTGATCAGATGGATAAGATCGGCTTTCACTATGATCTATCCGCGCCGATCGGCTTTCTGGAAAAGACGCTTAATGACTTTGAGGCGCAGATGGATGCCGACTACGCGTATCTCAGTTCACATAAGGTCGAAGCTATGATCGCATCGTCGGAGGCGTTCTCCCCCACCGATGTGGGCTACAGCGAGCTTAATGCTGTTCTCAGACGGTACAGCGCCGTGAGCGTCACTGACGCGGCGAGTCTCAAGTCGGCGTATCAGACGGCATTGTCCCGCCTGACCGCGCTGCGAGACCGGGCGCGTAGGCCGAGTATACGGCAGACTCTGGATCTGCTCAAAAGCATAGAGACCGACCGCTCCGCGAAAGAACTGCTGAACAGTGTCCTGAGCGCAGAAAACGAGCTGCGCGGTCTGTCTCAGGGCGTCTCCCTTGAACAGATGACAGTCAAAGACGTGAAGCAGCTGTACACTCAGGCGCTGGAACAAACAGACGAAGCGCTCGATACGCTGAGCAAGAGCAGAGGATCCGTCATCAAAGAGCTGAGCGCGAACGGTATCGGCGAGAGCGATCTGCCCGGAACGCTTACACAGTTGAGCGACGGTATCGCCTCCGCCCGGAGCGCTTACGACGAACTTAAAGACGCAAGCGTGGAGTTAGACGAGGGCATAACCGATATCAAGGACGGGATCGCCGAGATAGACGATGGGATCAGCGAGATAGAAGGCAAGCTCAGCGACGGACAGTCACAGCTCAACTCCGTCGAAAATGAGATCGCCGGCGGTGAGAGCAAGCTCTCAGAGTCCGCAAAAGAAATGCGGGTCTTCACTGATTTGGAAGACGAACTTGAACGCGCCTATAAAAAGCTCGGAGACAGCGAGGGCTACGACCGCCTTTGCAACCAATTTCTGTTGTATCTCGAAGATGACGCTGACGCTGACAGAGTTTTGGAGCAAGCTAGGGCTGCGCTGAGCGACTCCGCTGTAAAAAGCGGTTATACCTACCGACAATCACCCGTCAAAAAAAGGATCGACAACAACCTCAACCCTATGTCCGCCATGATGTCGATGCTGCCGGCTATCTTCTTCGGGATCGTGCTTATCGTCGTTTTTCTTTTCATGTCGATGATCATCAGGCAGAGCCGCAGAGACATCGGGATACTGATGGCTCTGGGTATCGGCAAGGCTTCTGTCCGCGGGATGTTCTGCGTTGTCGCCGCGGGCGTAGCGCTCGGCGGTATCATCCTCGGCAGTGGGATCGGACTTGCTGTTCGGGGATATGTCGGCGGCTATTTCAAGAGCTTCTTCCCACTGCCTGAATTCACCTATCTCCCGGATATCGGCGGATTTGCCGTCGGAGCACTCGCTACCTTCGGAGTGTGTGTAACGGCTACGCTGATAGGTACGGTAATGATCGAGCGCATAACGCCGAAAGAAGCGATGTCGCGCCCCGTACAGGCGGATATCAGCGTCCCCGCTTTCTTGAACCGCTTATTGAGCAAAGCCTCTCCGATGCTGAAATTCAACCTTATTTCTCTTTTTCGAAACAAGGGCAGATTTCTCTTTTCCACGATATGCGTCTCAACGTCCGTGATGATGATCTTCACCTCAGTCTCCTTCATCGCTTCAAAAAACCATGTGATACACCAAACCTTTGATGAAAGGATACGTTACGACTGTCAGATATTCTTCGAGAATGATCCATCGGACGATCTGCTCAGTGAGATAGAAGCGATAGAGGGCGTGAGCGAAGCCGAAAAGGTGCTGATATATGATATCGCTGTTTCATCTGACAAAGGCTCTGAGCAAACGACCGTATATGCGATCGCTCCCGAAAACAGGATGATAGGGATCAACAGCATGAACGGTGAATCCCTCGCGCCGGAGCGCGGCACGATCATCGTCGATCGTCACCTCGCGGATGCGCTGGGAGGCGTCGAAGTCGGCGACAGCCTGACTGTCGCGTCAAACAGATTCACCGTCAGCGGTATGACCGACCAGTGCGTCAACCGCGCTCAGTATATCACGCAGGAAAACGTCTCCGGGACGGGCAAGCCTGAGCTGTACAGCGTGCTGTGCCGATTTGACGGCGAACCGCGGCGTCGGCTGCTTGCCTTCCTGACGGAGCACGACGACTATCTGTATACCGTGTTCACCGAAGCTCTCTACAACATCAACCATCAGCTCTATGCAACCTATGATCTCGCTGCGTGGATCCTGATCGCTTTCGGAGTTCTGATCGGATTCATCATCGTCCTCAATACAGCTATCACCAATCTCCAGGACAACAAACGCGAGCTGTGCGTTCTCAGAACGTTAGGCTTTCAGCACACGGAGATATCACGCAGCAGGTTCACACAGTCGCTGCTGCAATTCATAACGGCTTGCGTGATCGGTTTGATCTCCGGCACATTCCTTGCACGATTCACTCTTCTGCGTATCAGCACGCCTACAGAAGAATTCGCCTATGCCTGCGGCGTCAAGGAAGCGCTGATCGTTTCACTGATCGTGTTCCTTTATATTCTGTTCAGTCACCTTGCTGCTATGCGCACTATGAAGAAGTGGAACCACGCCGAGGTCGTGAAGGATAAGGAATAGCCCGCAAAATCGCATAATACCCCGAAAGCTCCGCATAAAAGCGTTTTTGCGAATCGGCTCTCCGCAAAAAGTCGGTGTAGACCCGGATAAAACAGAACAAGAAAACGCTTTTGCTTGTTCAGCGTAGCTCGGATCATATACGGTATCATACGATTACACAATTTATACTATACAAGAGGCGTTTCTTGTGGTATAATGTAAAAATATAGATCATCAATAAGATTTGCTTTTACTTTTGTGCCGATTTGTTTGGAAACCGGGATTCGGGGAGTTGAAAGCGCTATGAAATAAACTTGGGTCACTGTCATCAATGTGATCATTATGATAGCAATGCTGACCTTTGTGGTTCTTTATTCTAACTTTGAAAACAAAAATACTACCCAAAGACAGATAGAGCATTTTGAAAACACCACCATCACTATGGAGCACGTCACGGAGAATTATCTGGACGGCGAACAGCGCATCTGCGATGTATGGGCACGCTATATCAACAGTGAGAAGATGACGATCGAAGAAGCCGTTTCATTCATTCGCATCTCTCATGTGATGCCTAACGCCTCGGCGCATATCGTCTATCCCGAAACACGGACAGACTATTAAAATTCAAAGCGAATATTGAATCACTCAGAGAAGAGTTTATTGAAAGATTCTCGCCGGCGCGGTTAGTTCAAATGACTGGTAGAGAATTGTTAGACGAAGTGTTTGGCAATGCACCAACAACCATGTTGAGTCTATTGACCTCAAAGGTCAGCAAGTATAATCGATTTGGATCCGCGGGTGTATATAATTATTTATGGATTGTATATTTTAAGGTCTCTGATGGAGTGTGGCGTTACCGAGATGAGAGTAATCGCTCTCATACAATAAGCCGGGATAAAGCAGAAGAAAAAGCGATAGCTGTACGTGATTCGTTAATCTTCTGTGTTGACGCAATTGAACAATATGGCACATTTCAATCAATTGCTGATTATCAGGAGCTTCAGAACACGCTTAAGAAGGTATTCTTTTTTGACTACAATTGGGTTTTGAAGTACTATCAAATCTATAATCGCCTCTGGCGTATGAACCGTAGAGGTAGGCTTCCTTGACACTTCCGAATATCTTTACGCATCCGGTATACGCTTCGCTCAGGATCGATATAGGAATGTATCGACCATACCATAGATAAAACTAAAAGCCCGGCCTGAGCTGGACTTTTTCGACAATCTGAGCCTCCGATTCAAGCGGACTTAGAGGCTTTTCTATGTCTTAAGCAAGGTACTTGATACATGAAGAATATAGTAAAGGCGCCACAGCAAATTGTGCGGTGGCGCTTTAAGATTATGGCTGAGATGTTTAATCCATGTAATCGTCATACAAAAAATCAGCCCAATAATACTGGCTCATATACTCGTTCTGGTACGAGTTGACCGCACCCGCGTCCAGCTCCTTGAAACGGTAGTAGTCGCAGTCGAGCACATCGGGATTGACCGCGAGGGCGTTATAGCTGCGTACTACCGCGTCCTCTGCGCCGACAGCCTTCAGGCTCTTTATCATAGCATAGATATAGGTTTGAAGGAGATTTTGCAGCTTTTTTTCATAAGGTTCATCCTCAAAGATCGCGGCGAATATCTCTCTCGTGGTACAGGAGCTGCCCTGTTTATGAACGAGATACGCAAAGACCTCCTTAGCCTTGCTGCGCTCAAAGCGAACGTGAGCGCCGTCCGGCGTGAAAACATCAAAGTTGCCGAAGCACTGTACGCGTAGCAGAGCGTTGCTTTTCGGTGTGATCGGAAAGCGCAGCTCCTCCAGTTCCGCCTTGACTTCCTCGGCGGTTACGGGCTTCATAATGTAGCCGGACGCTTTCATGTCCATCGCGTCTCCCTTGTAATCGGAAAAGCCGGTGACAAAGATGATATTCATTTTGGGGTTGATTTCCTTTAGCCTTTTTGCGACCTCTACGCCGTTTATGCCGCGCATATGGATATCCAGAAAGGCGACGTCACAGCCGTTTTGTTTGGCGTCTTCCAACAGATCTGCCTGCTTACGGAACGCCGTGACTTCAGCGTCGGACTTTGCTTCGCGGATCGCTGCTTCCAGCATTTTCAGAGCCAAAGGCTCGTCGTCAAGACAAAGTATCCTCATTTTTTTGACCCTCCTTCGGTAATACCACGGTCGCTGTGGTGCCTTTACCGACAACACTTTCGATGATTACCTCGCCTCCGCACATATCGCGCAGGCGTTTTTTTGTATTTTCCATACCGACGTGCGAGCGTCCGTCATCCTTTTGCTCGTTGACGTCGAAGCCCACTCCGTCGTCTTCTATTACGACCTCATACGCTGTTTCGGTTTCACGGGTAGAGATCCTGACCGTACCTCCGTCCTCTTTCATTCCGACGCCGTGCTTGACGGCGTTCTCGACAAGCGGCTGAATGGATAGCAGCGGCAGCATAAAATCGGTCGCCTGTATGTCGTACTCGATGTTGAGCAGATCGTCGAACCTCAGCTTTTCGATATACAAATACTTTTCTAAATGCTCCAGCTCCTGTGTGAACGGCACGGGAGCGGTTTGTTTTAATGAATCCATGTTGCCGCGCAGATATTTGGCGAAGGTGATCGTCGCCTGTTTAGCAGTCTTGGGATCTATCTCGCACATCATCGCGATGGACGTCAGGGCGTTATACATGAAATGGGGACGTATCTGGGATGTCATCACGCTGACTTTAGCTTCGTACAGCTCCTTTTGCATCTGTTGGTAGCGTATAGCTTCTTTATACTGGAACCGCAGATCGCCGATCAGCCGCACGATCTGTACGATCATGGTGATCGCCAGACCGTAGTTGAAGTAGTGCGAGCCCGGCAGATGGACAAAATAATCGAGCACGTCGATAGCGACCGTCAGCAGCAGCGGCGCCCACGACAGCAGGAAGAAGAGTGCGTTGCGGTCGCCTCGATTCTCGACGCAGAACAGCACGATCATGACCGCGATACCTACCGCCGCGACGATATTCATCGTCAACGAAGAAGCGTTGAGATCGCTGACATGACAAAGCTGCAGAATAAATACAGCCATCGCGCAGCTGAGGTAGACGCTCGAAGTGATATTGGCAGCGGCGCGCGTCCCTCTGTTGTGCATATAGGACTTGAAATAGAACAGCACTGCCGCGACAAAGCAGTATCCCGTGACCTTATCCATCATCATACATACGGTCGGGTCGAGGATCCATAGATTCAGATAACCGCTGATCTGCTGCATGATCATGTACAGCCCCCAGAAAAAGCTGAGCAATCCGAATGTAAGGTACTTATAATCTATCTTTCCGAGGATAAAGCTCGCCACGGGGAAAAAGAACAGTCCGAAGAAGCACACCAAAACGAACAGCAACACCGGCGGCAGCGCGTCATAGAAGAATCGCAGATACATCCCTTCGTTGTAATATGCCGTAACATCAATACAGTCGCTGTAGCTGACAAGCGCGTCGCTGTAGGGATACACCACCTCAAAGACCAGTTCCGAATCCGGTGTAATGTTCGCTTCCCCGGTCAGATAGTCGATATAGATCGTTCTTACAAGGTAGCCGGGTGTATTCGGCATATCGAGCGCTAACGGTTTATCGGTTTTGGTGTGCTCATAAGAGAGCTTTTCGTCGTCAAAGTTATAGCTCTCGATCACGGTACCGTCGGATATTTTCAGCGTATACCACACGTTTTTGGAAGAAACGGTCAGGTTTCCGAAAAACAGCAAGAGATCTTTCGACATCTTGCCCTTGAACACGATCTTATGAAAGCGGTCGGTGATCGGGCGGTCTTTTTCGATCGGCTTCCACTCGCCGCCGTCAATAGAGTATTCACCATCCAAAAACATCGACGGCGTTTTGTAGATATCCATGCTGACATAATAGCGCATGCCGATCCATACCGCGCTCGTGAGCATCAGAAGCATCAGCACGACGCTTACCGCTGTCCAGATCTTTCCACCGATGATCTTCATCATTCAGGTGCCCCCCTTTCCGATTTTTCTTCATTATAACATAGGGATCGGGGAATGAAAAGTTAAAAAAATCGAATTATTTTCAAAAAGCCCGATATTTGCAAAGAAGTTGCAAAGGTCGGGCTGTTATACTTTAGCCACAGTCAAAGAGAAAAGCCGAGGCGCAAAGCCCTCGGATAACGACTGAAAGAAAAAGTTCAAAAAACAAAATACTTTTTTGAAAATCGCAAAGATTTGCAAAGAAGTTGCAAAGATCAACCTGATATACTGTAGTCACAGTCAAGGGAACAAAACAAATTCCTAAAACCTAAAACACCGAAAGGAGATACTAAAATGAAAAACTTATTCAATCTCAAAACCAAAACAGTCAACAATAACACAAACAATACAAATTCTACTAAAGGAGTGAAAACAATGAAAAAGACAAGAAGAATCAAAAACAGGATCATCGCAGGTATCTTATCCGCAGTAACGATCATTTCCGTAGGTGCTATGTCGGTAACATCCACCTCGGCATTTGCGATTCCGGGAATCGCCGAGACCGTCCTCAGCACCACCTTCGGCTACGCAAAGGACGAAGTAATGAAGTTAGCCGGTCCCGAGCTTTCCAAGATGGGACTTCCGCCTATTTTGAACATGGTTCTCGGACTTGAGGATGACGGTCCCTCCAATCAGGATGTACTCGATAAGATCGACAAAAGCACCGAAGAGATCAAGGTAGAGATCGACAAGGTCATGGATGAGGTCAAGGAGTTCTCCACCCAGACAGCTACCTACCACACCCAGCAGATGAATCAGCTCAAGGCGATCAACAGCAACATCGACACCAAGGATTTCAGAGTTCAGGCTGACACCGTAGCGGCAGATTTCGCACACGCGTTAAAGCGTATCGACGAGAACAAGGCGAACATCACCTGCGACGGCAACGACAAGATCAACAACACCACCTACAAGGCATACAAAGAGATCCTCTCAGACCCCAAGTGCAACGTCAGCTCCATGCAGGCGAATTTTGACGAAATGCTCCGCTTCCTCAAAGGACAGCGTCCCTCCAACAACAATGAGAACGGCTACCGTCAGCTCACCAACTACCTGATGGACAGAGTGGTTGCGGCAGACCTCGGCGAACACAGCTACACCAAGACTCCTGACTACTACGGCGCAGTTGACAGCACCAACGCCAATCCCTGTATCGAAATCTCCAAGAAAGCCAATAACACCAACATCAACCTTAACTGGACTGAATTCAACAGCGAATACTCCAGCCGTATCAAGAACGACGGCAAAAACACCAAGATCAACGAATGGTACGTAACCCGCTCATGGGAAAAAGAGGAGCGCGGCGGCGAGTACTGGGGAACCTGATCAAAACACAAACAGAATATGAACCGTATATAACAAGCAACAGCGGGGACGGCAAAAGTCGTCCTCGCTGTTCGTATTTCAATAATGCTTCTTCGCACTTTCAGTGTTCCTCAGAATATTCAAAGCCATTTGCTTCGCATCATTCAATTGCCATACTATGATATGCCTTAGCCAAGTAATTATACCAATCTCGTTCAATCCCATAATAACGGATGGAGGATTTAAATCTGTGAAACGCGCCTTTACCATGAATACATCCCGCCAATTCATCTCGCGTGCTTCCGTTTGGCAGATCGTAAATAAACTTCTCCATGATACTATATTCGTGGATGTCGAATTTGCTCGGTAATCTATAGTAGCGAATGTTTATACCAGCCTCAATTCGCTCAGCAAGCGATTCGTAGTCCGTACCAATACTGTCGTCATATTGGGGCAGGCCTACGATTGTCATTGTCACAATATCAAGATACTGATCCCATTCGTCGCTTGCCGTTTCTATAGCGTTGATAATCAATTGTAGAGGTACGATCTTCATTATCCAGCCTCCGTCAAAATACAAAATAAGATGTCAAAATTTGAGCTGCTAAACAAGGAAAAGAGAATCACCGATGCTTTACTAAATAACCTCATTCAGCCGTTCCCACACCTTTACCATCGCGTAGGTGTCGAGTTCACAATAATTGAGAAGGTGCTTGCGCCAGGTCTCCAGCTCCTCAGGGGGCATGGAGGTCATTTCCTGAAAAACATCCATGGCTTCGCCGCCGTTGTGAACGCCCTCGAGGTTATGATAGTCCAGCGTGGGATCGTCCGGATACAGTGCCGGAAGAACGTACTTGATCGAATACGAGCCCTGCATCGCGCGGGAGTAATACCAGCGCTCCCGGAACGGAATCATCAGATCTTCAATGTGGCCGTGGATGTTCATCAAGTGATCCGCTAAATCGGGATAAAGCGCAGCCAACCCTTTAATCACATTTTTTTCAAAGCTCGTATTGTAGGCCGTCGTACAGACGTCCATCGGAATATCCCGGCAGAGTCGCTCTGCCAATTCCCGCCTGGGATCTTTGCCCGGATAGGCCAGATACTCCGTGTGCTTTAGATCGTCGCCTTCCTGCTCGATCCAATGCAGGGAGTATTGGAAAGGGATCTTGGCATACGGGTTGGAAGTATCATAGAGCGGGATCGCCGGCGAGAAGGTCTCGAAGTCCAGAAAATACAGCGGATAGGACAGGCGTGAGAGGAAGGTCTTGATCTCGCCAGTCTTGATCGTCGGCGGATACCCATACAGCTCATGTTCGACCTGCTGGTATGCTTTTGCATTGAGTCGGTCGCTGCCGTTGAGGTCTGCAAAGGAAATCACGCCCTGATAATAACACTTGAGCATGGTCGCTTTTTGCGGGCCATGCAAATCAAAGACGTTCGGTTTCGGCAGATCACGGGAGCAGTATTTCCAAAAGCCGCACGATAAGGCTTGAAGCAGCCCCGATTGAGATCGTCCAGCGGCTCGTCGGGCCGGGACAGATATGTTGCAAAGACTTCCAGATTGTGCTCCACGTCCGGCTGCATGGAGCGAGCCTTCTCAGTCAGATCTACGATGCTGAAGAGCTGTTGCAGATCTAACTCGCCATGCCGAACGTATTGATTGTGGAGATGCACTAGGCAGGCGCGCTCGACCGTGAAGCCCAGCTTTGTCAGTACGTAGACCTGATAGGCAACGTCATGCTGATAGATAGGCTTCTCTTCCGTTGAGCATTTGACTTCGTATAACATTGAACTGGGTGTGCTAGTTGAGTCGAAACAGATTTCTAAGCAAATTGATGATGTATTTACAAAGCATATCTTTTCTAATGTTTTTAAGGAAGTATAAGAAAAGCATTGCTGATTGATCATCTAGTATCGGTTAATAAGCTTTAACCAGAGTAAGCAAAATGGTGAATTATTACCCTTGTCAACCAAAATCAACTCATGTCAACAAAAACGGAACTCGTGTCAACCAAAACCCAACTCTTGACAACAAAACGGGAACTCGTGTCAACATTTTGCCCACTCTTGTCAACAATTAAGCCACTCTTGTCAACCATAAAAGGAAGGTATCACCCCAGATCGGAACGAAATCTGCCTTCAAAAATTGAATAGAAAAAAGCCTAAACCGTGGAAACCCACTGTTTAAGCCAAAAGAAAAACGCTGACTGCACACTGCAATTAGCGTTTTAAGTTGGTCGGAGTGAAGGGATTTGAACCCCCGACATCCTGCTCCCAAAGCAGGCGCGCTACCAACTGCGCTACACCCCGATATGCTGTTGCCCTATGCACGATGGTGCCGTTTGCTATGCTCTCACATAAAGACAAGGACAAGAACACCTGTCGATCCAAGTGTGGAGCGTACCCTATTATACCCGAATAAAAATTTCTTGTCAACCGCAAAAACCTATTGTCTTTTGTCGGAAAAAGGAATATAATACTTTTGCAACAGGTGTTTTCGGCTTGCGCCCACTGTTTTCACAGCGGATCAGAGTCATAAAAACAGCTCATCTCAGGCGAAGGAGGGTTCATATGCGCAGAAGAGTGAGAGCGGCGGCAGTACTGCTGCTGATCGTAACGGTGTTTTTGACGTCCGTGATTCGAGTTGCTGCGCTGGATGATACCTATACCTTCAAGGAGCTCGGATTTTCAATCAAATTCCCCAAGGATGATTACGTCATCACCGTCGATACCCCTCGCGGCGACAAGGCGTTTGAAGCGGTGGGGCTGGATTATGACGAGACGATGATCGCCTTTCGCACCGCGAACATCTATCTGCGCGCCTATGATCCCGACAAGACCTATTCCATCAGTATGACCGTCACAAAGGACGTGAATACCGAGCAGATCAACAACTATTCCGACCTGACCTCCGCGGAACGCAAGGTGATCCTCGACGCGATCTCTCAGCAGGAGAACGTCGATTCTGTCGTAGAGGTCAAGCACGACAACAACATCTTCTTTGATTCGCAGAGCAGCGTAACGAGCGGCGAGAGCACGATCTATATCAACGTCTGCAACACCGTTATCAACGGCATGCAGATCGACCTCACGCTCCAGAAGAATGATGAGGAGATCACGCCCGAGGAGGCAAAAGCCCTTACGAATGCCGCGGGTTCGTTGAGCTTTGATAAGATCAACCGCAAGACCGGCGATGCGTTCGACTGGTGGCGGCTGCTGTTGTGGGTCGGCATTTTGGCGGCGCTCATCATCGCGGTTACGGTGATCTATAAGCAATACAACGCTTCTGTCAAGCGCAAGAATGAGGAGCGACTCAAGGCGCGCAGGGCAAGGCGCGGCGCAGCGGAGGATACTGAGCTTGCTCACCGTGAACAGGAAGAGCAGATCACCTTTGAAGAATCCCTCGGCTACCGGAATGACGAGGAATTCGCGGAACGTGCCGAAGCGGATGAAATGGCAGGCTATGACATCAAGGTCAGAGACCGCGACCCCGGCAAGGGCATCGAGTATTTTGAGGATGAAGGCTCCAATATCGATGACGGCACCGATTACTTTGACACCTATTTCAAGGAGCAGGTGAAACCGCGCTCGGGCATCCAGCGCTTCTTTGCCATGATCGGGTTCTATATCAGGAACGCCTTCAAGCATATCGGCTATTTCTTCCGAAATCTGTTCAAACGAAAATAATATGATACGGCGGACGGGATCACACCTGTCCGCTTTTGTTTTTATCGATATTTGTCGCGCGGACGATCGATGACCATCCCTACAAAAACATACATCTCCTCAACGAGCATTGCATTTGATCCAACGCCTGCCGTGGGTCGTCGGACACGCGTGTCTGCGCCGCCCCCTACAGATTACCTGTGGCTTTTACTGTAGGGGAGGGGTGCTCCCCGTTGGGGAGACGTCACGAAGTGACAGTGGGGGAGGCGTCTCCGCCGAGGAATGCTCCTCCCGAAACGTTTCCTATTATATCGCTTTATCATGCGGAGCACATCAACCTCTCCGTAGGGTACGGCGCTTGCGACGTACCGAAACCTTTCCTATCAATGACACCAAAACGCGGAGAAAATGCCTGCTTCCGTAGGAATGACCATTGGTCATCCGAGAATGACGAGTGTTTCATTGATCGAAAGCGTTGCATAGGGTACAAACGTTCCTGCCACGCGGTACGTCGATAAGCGCCGTACCCTACAAAACGCACATCTCCTTTACAACCATTGTATTGTGACCGACGCCCTGCCGCGGGAGCAGCAAGCCGCTCCCCTACAATTTCACTGCAACGTTTACTGTAGGGGAGGAGCTTGCTCCTCCCGAAACGTTTCCTATTATATCGCTTTATCATGCGAAGCACATCAACCTCTCCGTAGGGTACGGCGCTTGCGACGTACCGAAACCTTTTGACCAACGCCCTGCCGCGAGTCGTCGGACACGCGTGTCTGCGCCGACCCCTACAGATTCAATGCGACGTTGATCGTAAGGAGGGAGCAACAGACCGCTCCCCTACAAAGGCTCCGCCCTGCGATTCATCATCCGATATGATATAAACTGCAAATGAAATGATATGATCTGCAAATGACTGGTATGACCTGACAACCAAAAATCGATTTTTGTCAAATGTTGATATGTGGAAAACTATTGTTGATATGTTGAAAAGTCATCCTGCTCGTCTTCGTATTCTTCTTCGCTTTCTCATTTCATTTCATTTCATTATCATTGTCTTTCTCTTTTTTCTTTTTCTTTGTCTTTTCTTAGTTTTTTTTGCTTTTGTGAAAAACCAATTGGTTTTTATTCTTCTGATTTTCTCGGACGACCGCCCTTTTTCCCTGCCTCTCTGCGGATGTCACAGATCTCATTGTAGCGCTCAAAGTTATAGTCGATCTCTTTTTTGAAGAGCGAGAACATCACGCCCAGCGCGCAGTCGCCGCCGAAATCCATTTCTTCTCCCGTGTTGCCGTACCGCATCAGCGCCTTATACAGCCGCCCTGCCTGTTCGTCGCTGAGCATCTCGAGCGTATCCGCGTGATGAAAATAGGTGAAAAAGCCCTTGGGTGTTTTCATAATCAGTCCTCCGTATCGATCATTGTGGGACAAAGTCCTTCACCTATGACGACCTTAGGATGAAAAGTTGCATACTTTTATGCAATTTCCGATAAAAATAACAATATTTTAATCTTTTTTATTCCCTTTCAACATTGCTTTTCAAATCTTCGTCATGTATAATAATGAAAAATGAACAGTGATACGGTTCGAAAGGTCAGACGCTTGCGTCGGTCGACTAGATCAAAAGGGAATCCGGTGCGGCGCAGCCAAGTCCGGAGCAGCCGCCACTACCGTCATTGAGCAGAGGATGGGAAACAGCCATTGGAGTATTCCGAGAAGGCTCCCGTCCGCGCGGAACATCCGCTTCCTCATCAGCCGGGAGACCTGCCGTGTCCGAGTCAGCCCCTTTGGCAGGAAGCGCGCGAATGAAGTGTAGAGGATCGCTCTATGCTTGTTTGTTGTGCTCTTTCTTCGGAAAGAGCTTTTTTAGTGGTCAGTGGTTAGGGATCAGTGAATGGTGTCAGCGCTTGTG
>DGUQ01000083.1:0-13228 GCA_002394725.1 Ruminococcaceae bacterium UBA4306 | reverse complement strand
TTTTGAAGTGAGGTATATAAGTATGAAAAAGATGATTGCATTAGTGTTATCCGTACTGTTGGTGCTGTCCGTCAGTATGCTGTTTGTATCTGCGGAGGAAGCGACAGACAGCGTCGATGTGCATGTCACCATCATCGATGAAAAGAGTGAGTTCGCGGTAGCGTATAAGACCGTGACCGTCACCGATATCGACAAGGACGGCGCTTTGACCGTCAACGATACCCTCTATGCCGCTCACGAGCAATTCTATGAAGGCGGCGCCGCGGCAGGCTATGCCACCGAGAAAACCAAGTGGGGTCTCTCGCTGACAAAGCTGTGGGGCGTTGCAAACGGCGGCAGCTATGGCTATTTAGTCAACAACGCCTTTGCGTGGAGCATGACCGATCCCGTCAAGGCAGATGATTATGTCGTCGCGTTCATCTATACCGATACAAAGGATTTCAGCGACGTATATACCTATTTTGAGCCGCAGTATATCGAAGATGAGAGCACGACGATCGCCGTCGAGCTGACGATGATGAAGACCGGCTTCGACGCGGAGGGCAAGCCCTATACCGAGCCTGTTTCCGGCGCGGAGATTACCCTCGACGGGCAAAAGAACAAAGTTGTCACCGACGCGCAAGGCAAAGCCAGCTTCTACTACGGCTACGGTGATCCCAACGGCTATGAGAGGGTGATCAGCGCCGAGGTCAAGGATATGCGAATTGTCCCCCCGATCTGTCTTTTGAAGTCGATCGGCAAGGGTAAGGCGACTCCCGATCAGGCTGTCGCTACCGAGGCTCCGACCGTCATCGCGAATGTAGAGGATACGGATGATACCGCGGTCTCCGCGACCGAGGCGGCAGCTACCAATGACGAGTCCACCAAGGATTCTGCTACCAAGGATACCGCCACTAAGGACAGCTCCTCTTCCGCTACCCCAAAGACAGGCGACGTCAGCAACCTGATCCTGTGGATCGTGATCGCGGCAGTTTGCCTTGCCGGTATCATCGGCGCGGTCGTATTCTATCGTAAGCATTATGTTAAGAAATAAGCTCTTCGCGATACTGCTGTGCGTGACGACGCTGGTCTGCGGCGTTCTGTCGGCAGTTCCCGTAGGCGCGCAATCCTATACCGTCGCGCAGGTGCAAAGCCTGTGTGACGGTATCATTGCATATAACGGCTATCAAAACGCGCAGGCATTCATCGACGGCTATCTATCCGACAACGCCGGTACGATGTCGGAATTCTATATCCTCGCGCTGTCCCAGTCGGGCGATTATGATTTTTCCCGTTATGAAAACGCCCTGCTCTCCTACCTCGACGATCACACGGTCGCCTCCGCAACCAGTCGCGAAAAATACGCCCTCACCCTCGCGGCGGTCGGCAGTACCGACCGCTATATCGCCGACACCGCGGATGAAGCGATCGGCGACATGGGCATGATGAGTCTGGTGTTCGGGCTTCATCTGCTCAACAACGGCTATCACAGCAGCTTATACAGCACCGACGGCTTGCTCAGCGAAATCCTCTCCCGAGAGATGGAGGAAGGCGGCTGGGCAGTGATGGGCTCATGGGGCGACGTGGATGTGACCGCGATGACCCTGCAGGCGCTCGCGCCCCATTACGGCGGCAGAGGCGATGTGACTGCCGCTGTGGATCGCGCGGTCAGTTGGCTGTCCGAGCGACAGCTTAACAGCGGCGGCTTCAAGACGATGGGCGCCGAGAACTGCGAGAGCGCCGCGCAGGTGGTCATGGCGCTGTCGGATCTGGGGATCGATCCGCAGAACGACGGCAGATTTAGCAAGAACGGCACCTCCGTGATGGAGGCGATGCTCGATTATCGTCTGTCGAACGGCGGCTTCTCGCATACGGGCAGTGACGGCAACGCCACCGCGACCGTCGAGGTGTTTTGCGCGTTGACGGCATACCGCAGGATGTGCGATGGACAAGGCGGCTTTTATCAGCTCGATCATGTCGTCCACGGCACACCGTCCGACAACGGTTCGGGCGGTTCGGGACAATCCGGCAGCTCAGGCGGCGGCTCACAGTCGGGCGGCAATTCCGGCTCGAACGGCAGCGGTTCGTCGGGCGGCTCCGATCACAGCGGCGACAGTCAGGCACAGGTCGACAGCAACGGCAACCGTATCATCACGATCAACGGTCAGCGGTTTATCGAGTCCACCAACGCGGCAGGGGAGAGGGTGACGGTCAACGTCAGTGAAACCGAGAATCCGCCGCGTGAAACACGTGTGTTTTCCGATGAACACGGCGATTTTCAATCTTCCGCAACCGACGATACGGCACTGCATGCCGCTTCCGCGGATGAAAGCGGCTCGGGCAGCTATAAGCCCTACGCGATCCTCGGCGTGATCGCGGCGGCGGGCGGCGTGTGCGCGGTACTGTATCTCTTGAAAAAACGCAACAAAAAGCATTATATCGCCGTGGCGGTGATCGCGGCGGCAGGCGTACTTTTTATTCTTTTAACGAATTTTGAATCAGCAGAAGAGCATTATCAGCCGCCGGAGACGGAGGGTGACTTCACCGTTACGCTCAGCATCCGTTGCGACACGATCAAGGAGCTGGAGAAGAAAAACAACACGATCCCCGATAGCTGCGTTATCCTCGATACCACGGAATTTACCGCGTCCTCGGGCGATACGGTGTATGACGTTCTGCAAGACGCGGCGCGTACCTACCGCATTTTGATCGATAACCGCGGCAGTGACGGCGCGGCGTATATCGCTGGCATCGACGGACTGTACGAGTTCGATTACGGCGAGCTGTCCGGCTGGATGTACCGCGTCAACGGAGAATTCCCCGATGTGGGCTGTCAGAGCTGTACCGTCCGCGACGGCGACAACATCGAGTGGCTGTATACGACGAATATCGGAAGGGATTTAAAATAGTGAGGAGTTAGGAGTGAGGAGTGAGGAGTTAAGGTGAGATCGGATACGTTTGTTATGCTTCGCTTTTGGGAATCGCTAAGATGATGAAGCAAGTAATAAATGGGTGTGGGCAACGCCCACCCGAAACTCCTAACTCCTAACTCCTCACTCCTAACTCTACCGGAGGTGTTCCCATGCGCTTTGAACAACTGAATCCGTTCACCGTGGCGGTGTACTACCTCTGTGTGCTGGGGATCATCATGTTCTCGATGAACCCTTTGCTCCTGTGTATTGCGCTCTTGACCTCCATCCTCAGCGCGGTCATCGGCGGCACAGCGGACAAAAGAGCGCATATCTTCTCGCTCGCGGTGTTCCTGATCGCGGCGCTGCTCAATCCGATCTTCGTCCATAAGGGCGCGACGCCGCTGTTCTTCCTCAACGATAATCCTATCACGCTGGAAGCGACGGCCTACGGACTGTGCGCGGCAAGCATGCTCACGACGGCATTGTACCGTCTGCGTGATCTTTCCAAGGTGATGACCTCGGACAGGGTGCTGTACCTCTTCGGGCGTTTCTCGCCGCAAATCGCCCTGCTGTTATCGATGGCGATCCGTTATACGGCGCTCCTTCGGGTGCGGTGGCGCAAGATCCGTGACAGCCAGCGCGCGCTGGGACTGTTCGACGACGGCAATCTGATCGACGCGGTGCGCGGCAGGGCACGGGTGCTGTCCATCCTGATCACGTGGACGCTCGAGAACGGCATTGTCACAGCCGAGAGCATGGAGTCGCGCGGTTACGGAACAGGCAGACGCACCTCGTTCGCCGTCTATCGTGTGCACAAATATGATGTGCTCGTTATACTCATTTGTGTCCTGCTCACAGCCCTGACGGCTGTCGGCATTTATCACAGCAGGGCGGCGTTTTACCCTGCGCTCAGCATGAACCTGCTGACCCCGTGGGGGATCACAGGCGCGGCGGCGTTCACCGTGTTGAGCGTTTTGCCGCTGATCATCAACGGAAGGGAGGCGATCCGATGGCGCTTGTTACTGTCAAAAACCTGAGTTACACTTACCCCGATCCGAATGGTAGGGGAGGGGTGCTCCCCGTTGGGGAGACGTCACGAAGTGACAGTGGGGGAGGCGTCTCCGCCGAGGAATGCTCCTCCCGTATCGTTTCAGATAAGGACGGCGTTCGTTCCGATAATCGGCATAGGGCGCTGTCCGATATCGACCTCTCCATCGAGCGCGGTGAGTTCATCACCCTGATGGGGGCGACAGGCTCGGGCAAAAGCACCCTGCTGCGCCTCTTCAAGCCCGAGCTGCGGCAGAATGGGGAGCTGCAGGGCACGATCGAATATAACGGAACCGATATCGACGCGATGGCTCCGCGTGAATCCGCGCGGATGGTCGGCTATGTCGCGCAGGATCCCGAGGAACAGATCGTCACCGACAAGGTATGGCATGAGCTGGCGTTCACGCTCGAGAACCTCGGCACGCGGCAACAGGATATCGCGCGCCGCGTAGCGGAGATCGCGTCCTACTTCGGCATTGACCGATGGATGGAGCGTGACACGGCGACCCTCTCGGGCGGTGAAAAACAGCTCCTCAATCTTGCGGCGGTGATGATCGCCGATCCCGAGCTGCTCCTGCTCGATGAGCCGACGGCTCAGCTCGATCCGATCGCCGCCGCGCGCTTTATCGAGACTGTGTACCGCCTCAATCGGGAGACAGGCGTGACGGTACTGTTGTGCGAGCATCGGTGCGAGGAGCTCTTCCCGATCTCCGACAGGATCGTCATCCTCGACGGGGGAAGGCTCGTGTACGACGATACGCCGCGTGATGTGGCGCGGATGATCGGTAACGACAGCAGGTTTACAGCGTTCCTGCCCACGGCGGCACGGCTGTTTCATTTAGTTACTCGCTCCGCTCAGACAAATTATGCAATCCCTCAGTCACCGTTCGGTGACAGCCTCCTCGCCGGAAGCGGCTCCCCCTCTGTCGCTGCGCGACGTCTCCCCAACGGGGAGCACCTTTACCAAAGGGAGCCTGAAATGCCGTTGAGCGTGCGCGAGGGACAGCGCTTTGTCGGCAGCTTGCGGATAAAAGAAGTGCCTTCGGAGCATGCGGACGCCCCCTTGACCGAAGAAGCGTTGACATTGAAGAATATCCGTTTTCGTTATGAGCGCCGGGGCGCGGATATCCTGCGCGATCTTGACTTGACCGTGTACAGGGGCGAGGTGTTCGCGCTGCTCGGCGCGAACGGCGCAGGCAAAAGCACTGCGGCGGCAGTCGCGGCAGGACTGCGCAAGCCGTACTCAGGCACAGTCAAGCTGTTCGGCAGACCCTTGAAGGACTATCAAAACGGAAGCTTATACAAAGGGAATCTCAGCCTGCTGCCGCAGGACGCGGAGAGCGTGTTCCTGTGTGAAACGGTAGGGAAGGAGCTGAAGGGCTGTGATGCGGTCATGCAGCAGCTGCCCTTTGACCTGTCGCCCTTATACGTCCGCCACCCCTACGATATCTCGGGCGGTGAGCGGCAGCTTGTTGCCTTGTGTAAGTCGCTGGCTGCCAAGCCGCGTTTCCTCATCATGGACGAGCCGTCCAAGGGGCTGGACGCCAACCGAAAGGCGCTGCTGCTCAAGGTGATCCGCCAATTGAAACAGGACGGCGTGACCGTCCTGCTGATCACCCATGATGTGGAATTCGCCGCGTTGTGCGCCGACCGATGCGCCCTGTTCGCGCAGGGTCGGATCGCGGCAATTGACCGCACCAACCGCTTCATGACCGACAACCGCTTTTACACCACCGCCGCCTCACGCGTCACAAGGCGCTTTTGCGACGGCGCGTATACCGTAGCGCTCGCCGCCAAACGGTTTTCATCGGACGGAGGCGCGGTATGAGAGTGATCAAAAGTCCCCGGATCCGGACGATCCTGCGCTACGGCATCCCCTTTGTGCTGATCCCCGTGCTGGTCGCGCTCAGCGCGGTTTTGTTTGAAGGACAGCGGTACCTGATCATCTCGCTCGGCATCGCGGTGCTGGCGCTGCTGTTGTTTATGACGGGCTTTGAAAAGAGGAATATCGGCTCGCGGCGCATGGTGATCACGGCGATCATGACGGCGCTGGCGGTGTTCGGGCGGTTCATTCCGCTGTTCAAGCCGATCACGGCGATCTGCGTGATGACGGCGGTCTACCTCGGCGCGGAGGCAGGCTTCTTCTGCGGCTCGCTGAGCGTGCTGATCTCCAACATCTGGTTCGGACAAGGTCCGTGGATGCCGTTCCAAATGCTCGGCTTCGGGCTGATCGGACTGATCGCGGGCTACCTGTCGCGCGTGCTGCTCCGCTATAACGCTTTGCTGTTGCTTTACGGCGTGCTCGCGGGCGTGGCGTATTCATTCATCATGGATATCTGGACGGTGCTGTGGTACGCCGGCGGTTTTGAATGGGAGCTGTATACCGCGGCGATCCTATCGGCGCTGCCGTTCACCGCGCTGTATGCCGTGTCGAACGTGGTGTTCCTCCTGCTCCTCAGAAAGCCCGTGGGCAACAAGCTGAACCGAATCAAGATCAAATACGGCATATGAAACAGTAGGGGACGTCTTCTGTCAAATATGGTTCGGGACGTCGCAAGCGTCGTCCCCTACATAAATTTGTCATTTCAACTTTTTTGTGATATACTCGCGGAAAGAGGTGATCATATGCGATCGAAAAGGACTCTGCTTGCCGAGATAACCGAATACCTGCGGCTTCATTATGTCAGCCCCGAGCCGATCTTTGCGGCACGGGAAGCGCAGCCCCTTGCCCCTCGCGCGTCAAAGGGTGTGATGCCGCGCACGGCAGGCTTTTCGGCAAAGAAGCCGTCAACCGCGGATGACGCCGTCATCCTCAACGAATGTGCCGTGCCCTCTGCGCCTGCTGTCAATGCCGCGCCTGCTCCGTCCGCGAGCGAACCCGAGCGCGTGTTCGGTATGCCGACGCCGACTGCCGCCTACGGCGACTTGTCAAGCAGGCTGAATACGCTCGACGAGAGCTTTCAAGAGGCTTTGCTCCGCCTGATCGATGAACGCGGCATGAGGGACAGCACCTGCTATAAGCGCGCCGGGGTGGATCGCAAGCTGTTCTCCAAGATCCGCTCCAATCCCTTCTACCGTCCGTCCAAGCCCACTGCCCTCGCCTTTGCGATCGCGCTGGAGCTCGATCTCGATCAGACCGCTGAGCTTCTGCGCAAGGCAGGCTACGCGCTGTCCCACAGCTCCAAGTTCGATGTGATCGTGGAGTATTTCATCGTCAACCGCCGTTTTGATCTGCACGAGCTCAATGTCGCGCTGTACGAATTCGATCAGCCCCTGATCAACGGTTGATTATCATAATTGTCGCCTCGCAGGCGACCAAAAACCTCCATAATATTGCTATGATGTGGTTGTCAACAAGACAATCACATTTTTTATTTGGAGGTACTTATTATGTTAAAGAAAATCAATGCTAAACTCAAGAAAGCCACCGCTCAGACCGATCCCATGCAGCTCCCTCCCTCCAACGATGTGACCGAGCTGGTCTTTATCCTCGACCGCTCCGGCTCGATGGGAGGACTGGAGGAGGACACCATCGGCGGCTTCAACTCGATGATCGAGAAGCAGAAGAAGCAAAAGGGTGAATGTTTGGTCAGCACCGTGCTGTTCGATCACGAGGTCAGCACCCTGCACGACCGCGTGCCGCTCGCGGACATCCGACCCATGACGCAGGAGGATTACTATGTGCGCGGCTGTACCGCGCTGATCGACGCGATCGGCATGACCGTCAGCCATATCGAGGAGGTGCACCGCTATATCCGCAGGGAGGATGTGCCGGCGCATACGATGTTCGTCATCACGACCGACGGCATGGAGAACGCCAGCAAGGAATACTCCTCCGACAAGGTCAAGAGGATGATCGAGAAAAAGAAGCAGCAGGGCTGGGAATTCCTGTTCATCGGCGCGAACATCGACGCGGTTTCCACCGCCCGTCATTTCGGCATCGGCGCCGACCGCGCGGTGAATTATCACGCCGACAAAAAGGGCACCGCCGTGCTGTACAACTGCGTGAGCAAGGTCGTATCCTCCGCGCGTCAGTGTGCTCCGATACAGGGCGACTGGAGCGCCGAGATCGACGAGGATTATCACAGCAGATAAGGCGTGTCGCGTACTGCGCTCACCGTATCCGATCGCAGGGGATGATCTGTGTGCGGATCAGCTGATATTATTTTTTGATAATAACGGTTTTTCTCAGAATAATGATAGACAAATTCACACCTTTGGTGTATATTGTAAAGTAGAGAAATTTATGGAGGAAACGATGGAATTATTTCACGGCTCGCCTGTCGATATGAGCGGCAGAAATGACAGAGAGATACGATCATACGCATTTTTGGATTCACTCGGGGTTAAGTTTGACCGCACCGACCATCCCGATACCCCCGCGACCACGATGGAGGTCTGCGCCGAGGTGGACGCCGTTTTAAATGTTAAGATCTGCAAGAATCTATTTCTTTGCAACCGCCAAAAGACCAAGTTCTATCTGGTGGTGATGCCGGGTGACAAGCCCTTCAAGACCAAGGAGCTGTCGGGACAGATGGGCATCAGCCGCCTGTCCTTCGGAGATGAGAGTAAAATGTCGGAGCTCCTCGACCTGCACCCCGGCAGTGTGTCGGTGCTCGGACTGATGAACGATAAGGAGCACCGCGTACAGCTCGTGATCGACGAGGATGTCTTAAAGGAAGAATACTTCGGCTGTCATCCGTGTGAGAACACCAGCTCCATCCGCATCAAGACTGCCGATTTGACAGAGAAGATCCTCCCCACACTCGGGGTCGAGCTCGTCCTCGTCAAGCTCGTCGGGGCGGAGTAAGGAAAGGTTTTCACTTGTGAAAAATATCTGAGAACGCAGCGGAACAGATGCTCCGTAGGGTACGGCGCTTGAGGAGTTGTCCAAATCTTTGATTTGGCTAACAACTCCCATGCAACAGCGTTCCAAGAGCGGAGCGATTGGCATAACGCCACTGCTTGCCGACGTACCGAAACCATTCCGATCTATGTCACCCAAATGCGGAGCAAATGAAATGTACCGCTTCGGGGCGTCGTAAACGTCGCCCCCTACAATTCCGTTGTAACGCTTACTGTAGGGGATGACGCTCGCGACATCCCGAAACGTTTGTTGATATGACACTTAAATGCAAAGCATATGAAACTCATATTGTAGGGTACGGCGCTTGAGGAGTTGTCCAAATCTTTGATTTGGCTAACAACTCCCATGCAACAGCGTTCCAAGAGCGGAGCGATTGGCATAACGCCACTGCTTGCCGACGTACCGCATGGCTATAACGTTTCTATTCTATCTTTGGCTTTCGATCAAAGTAACGCCCGTCATTCTCGGTACGTCATAAATGCCGTACCCTACAAATACCCGATATTACATTTAACCGCAAAGGATGAAATCCCATGAAATCTACGATTGTCATCGGTCATAAAAATCCCGATACCGACTCGATCTGTTCCGCGATCTGCTACGCGTATCTCAAGCACAGACTCACGGGCGAGGAGTATGTTCCCTGCCGTGCCGGTGAGATCAACGGCGAGACCAAGTATGTGCTCGACAAGTTCAGAGTGTCGTCGCCGCAGCTGCTCGAATCCATCGAGCCGACGGTCGCCGACGTGCCTTTCCGCAGGATCAAGCCGATCGACGCCGCCTTGTCGCTCAAGCGCGCGTGGGAGCATATGCGCGACGAGAACATCCAGACCGTGCCGATCCTGACCAAGCGCGGCAAGATCAAGGGCGTGCTCACGCTGGGCGATCAGGCGCGCTTTTATATGGAGGATCGTGACGCCGACGCTCTCTCCAAGGCAAAAACGCCTTATTCCAATATCGCGGATACCCTGCAGGGCGAGGTCGTCTCGGGCGATCCCGACGGCAAATTCACCAAGGGCAAGGTCGTGGTCGCCGCGGCAAATCCCGATTTGATGGAAGAATATATTGATAAGAACGACATGGTCATCCTTGTTGACCGCAGTGATAACCAGCTTTGCGCGATCGAGAAGGGCGCGAGCTGCCTGATTGTGTGTCTGGGCGCGACGATCTCCAAATCGACCATGCAGATCGCCGAGGAATCGGGCTGCACCGTCATCACCTCGCCTCTCGACACCTACACCGCCGCCAAGCTGATCACCCAGAGCGTTCCCGTCAGCCACCTGATGCGCAAGAGCGATATCATCACCTTCGGGCTGGATGATGCGGTCGCGGACGTCAAGGCGACCGTGTCGAAGCTGCGTATCCGCTATTTTCCCGTGCTCGACGGCGACGATCACTATGTCGGCATGATCTCACAGCGCAACCTGCTGGACGTCGACCGCCGCAGGGTGATCCTCGTCGATCATAACGAAAAGGGTCAGGCGGTGGACGGCATCCGCTCCGCCGAGGTGGTCGAGGTGATCGACCATCACCGCATCGACTCCGTCGAGACCAACAGCCCGATCTATTTCCGCAACCAGCCGCTGGGCTGTACCGCGACCATCATCACCTTAATGTACCGTGAGAACAGGATCGAGATCGAGCCCACCATCGCCGGACTGCTCTGCTCCGCGATCCTGTCGGATACCTTGATGTTCCGCTCCCCGACCTGTACGCCGGTGGACGAGAATATCGCGCGTGAATTAGCAGAAATCGCCGGCATCGATATCGAAGAGCACGCAATGGCGATGTTCAACGCCGGCTCTAAGCTCGGCACGAAAACGCCCGACGAGATCTTCCATATCGACTGCAAGGCGTTCAAGGTCGATCAGACCAAGATCACCGTGTCGCAGGTCACCAGCGTGAGCCGCCACGAGCTCGAACGCGTCAAGGAGAAGATGCTCCCCTATATGGAGAGTATGCTGCCCAATTCGGGCGCGGATATGCTGTTCCTCATGCTGACCAACATCATCGACCGCTCGACCGACCTGCTCTTTGTCGGTCAGGGCGCAAAGGGCACGGTGGAATCGGCGTTTGTGAAGGAGACCGCCGACAACAGCGTCATCCTCGAGGGCGTCGTCAGCCGCAAAAAGCAGGTGCTCGCTCCCCTGATGACTGCCCTCGAAAACGCGAATTGAATGGGAACGGATATTGACATCATCGCTTTGAAGTGCTAAAATAGTAAAACAAATCAACAACTTCAACCGACCGCAACGTCCTTTGGACGTTTCAATATTTTGGAATCTGGAGGTATATGTATGAGTATCAAAATCGGAATCCTGGGTTACGGCAACCTGGGCAGAGGCGTAGAAGCCGCAGTCAAGGTGAATGACGATGTGGAGCTGGTAGCGGTCTATACCCGTCGTGCTCCCGAGAGCCTGACCATCAACACCCCCGGCGTGCCGGTCCGCTCAGCGGCGGAGCTGGAGAAGGGCGATGAGCCCATCGACGTACTGGTCATCTGCGGCGGTTCCGCGACCGATCTGCCCGAGATGACGCCTCAGTTCGCGGCGCTGTACAATGTGATCGACAGCTTCGATACCCATGCGCGCATCCCCGAGCATTTTGCGAACGTCGACGCCGCCGCCAAAGCTGCCGGAAAGATCGGCGTCATCTCCGCCGGTTGGGATCCGGGCATGTTCTCGCTGAGCCGCGTCTACGCGGACGCGATCCTGCCCTGCGGCAAGGCGTATACCTTCTGGGGCAAGGGCGTCAGTCAGGGTCACTCCGACGCGGTGCGCCGTATCAAGGGCGTCAAGGACGCGCGCCAGTACACCATCCCTGTCGAGCAGGCGATCGAAGCGGTTCGCAGCGGCTCCAATCCCGAGCTGACCACCCGTCAGAAGCATACCCGTGAGTGCTTTGTCGTAGCCGAGGACGGCGCTGACAAGGCCGCGATCGAGAACGCGATCAAGACCATGCCCAACTATTTTGACGAGTACGACACCACTGTACACTTCATCACCGAGGAGGAGATGAAGCGCGATCACAGCGGTCTGCCCCACGGCGGTGCGGTGATCCACAGCGGCACCACATCCGACGGCACCAAGCATGTCATTGAGTACAGCCTGAAGCTCGATTCCAACCCCGAGTTCACCGGTTCCGTCCTGCTCGCATGCGCCAGAGCGGCTTACCGCATGAACAGCGAGGGCATGACCGGCGCCAAGACCGTGTTCGATATCGCGCCTGCGTATCTCTCCGCTCACAGCGGCGACGAGCTCCGCGCCCATTTTCTGTAATACGATTGCCATTGCGAACATCCCTTTGGAGGTGCGGCAATCTCAACCAAATCATCACCTCAACAGACACGCATCGTTTTCGGTGCGTGTTTTTTGATGAATTATCATTGTGCACTTCCCCTTGGAGGTGGGGCAATCTCAATCAAAATCATCGTATTACAGATATGCAGAACAATACACAAGAAATATCAACCGTTTCGATTCTTTTCCGCCTGCTTTTTGCTTTGTTTTTCCCAAAAGCACGGCGTTTTACACTGCTTTAATGCGCTAAAAGAATTATGTAAAATAATCACAGAAATGTTACAATTATTATTGATTTTTTTGATAATTATGATAGAATGGTAATGTCAGGAGTACTATGCCTTTGGTGAAACCGACGATAGATCCCGAATGGGACATATCGACAGCGCGGACATCCTCCGCAAGATTGCCGTCTGTCACGGAGTGATCGTCAGTTTTGCCGATTCCCGTGCGGCTTTTATCGCGGTTTTATCAAAGGCAGGTAACAACGAATCTGATAAATTTTTGTAAAGGAGAAGAAAGAATGGCAAAAAAACTAATTGCGCTGATTCTTGCCGTGATGCTGGTCTTGTCGCTGATGAGCCCTGTCTATGCGGTGTCCAAGCCCGTGGCGGCTACCGGTACCGTCAGCAGGACGGTCAAAGTCGGCGTGATCAACTACCTCGCTGATGAACTTGGCACGTCAAACTGGCAGATTCATTATTGGGGCAGCACCATCGACGCGGATGACGCGCAGCTGGAACGTGACGGTGAAGCCACCGAGTCCCGCAGCGTGGGCGAGGCGTTCTGGAACAACGCGGCGCAGACATTCTTGATGTTCACCGCAACCATCCCCGCGCAGGCGACCGGCTTCAAGGTCCACCACGGCGACAGATGGTTCGGCGAGGACGGCACAGCCGGTCAGACGGCGTATGTCTTCAATTACGACGGCGACAAGGCGCTGTATGTGACCAACGCTACCCCCGAGCCTACATCCGCTCCGGCGACTGTTGCTCCCGTGACGGAAGCTCCTGTAACAGAAGCGCCTGCGACAGAAGCCGCAAAGACCATCACTGTTAAATTCACCGACGCTCTCTATTGGGGCGACGTACATGTCTACTATTGGGACAACGGCGCCGAGTGGC
>DGUQ01000187.1 GCA_002394725.1 Ruminococcaceae bacterium UBA4306 | reverse complement strand
TGCACTACTATGTCTATCCCGCGTGCGACGTCATCACGCGCAGCGCAAAGCTGATCAATAACAGTAACGAGGAGATCCGGCTCGAACGCCTGCTCTCCACCCAGCTCGACCTGCCCGATCACGGTTGGGCGGTCACCGCCTTCCACGGCGCGTGGGCGAGGGAAATGGACAAAAGCACCGTCATCCCCGACCGCGGCAAGTACATTATCGAGAGCCGCACGGGGTGTTCCTCTAACCGCGCCAATCCCTTCTTTATGCTCCATCGCCCCGATACGAGCGAGGACATTGGCGCCGTGTACGGCTTCAACCTCATCTACAGCGGCAACCACTATGCCTGCACACAGGTCAGCGCCTTTTTCAAGACGCGCGTCGTACAGGGCGTGAACCCGGCAGGCTTCTGCTATATCCTCGAGTCGGGCGAGACCTTTGAAGCGCCCGAGGCGGTCATGACCTACTCCGACCGCGGCTTTTCCGGTCAGACACGCAACATGCACCGCTTTGTCAAGGATCACATTCTGCGCGGCGAGTGGGGCAACAAGGAACGTCCCGTTCTGCTCAACTCATGGGAGGCGTCCTATTTCAATATCAGTGAGAGCAATCTTGTCTCGCTCGCAAAGGCAGGCCGCGACCTAGGGATCGAGCTGTTCGTCATGGACGACGGCTGGTTCGGCGACCGCAACGACGATCTACGCGCCCTGGGCGACTGGGATTATAATCCCAAGAAGCTCCCCGGCGGACTGAGCCGCCTCTCCCAAAAGATCACCGACCTCGGGATCGGCTTCGGTCTGTGGGTCGAGCCGGAAATGATCAACATGAACTCCCGATTATATGATGCGCACCCCGACTGGGCGATGGCGATCCCGAACAAGCTCCACAGCGAGGGGCGTCACCAGCGCATCCTTGACCTGAGCAATCCCACTGTCTCCGACTGGATGATCGAGAAGATGAGCGAGGTCTTTTCCTCGGGCAACATCACCTATGTCAAGTGGGATATGAACCGCATTTTCTCCGACGTTTACTCCCCTTATCTGCCCCCCAAGCGTCAGGGCGAGACCGCTCACCGCTACATGCTCGGTCTGTATAAGGTGATGAAGACGCTGACAGAGCGTTTTCCGCAAATCCTCTTTGAAGGCTGCGCCTCGGGCGGCTGCCGCTTTGATCTGGGCATCCTCTGCTATTTCCCACAGATATGGGGCAGCGACAATACCGACGCTGTCTGCCGCTCTCATATCCAGGAGGGCTACAGCTACGGCTATCCCCAGTGCTGTATCGGCGCGCATGTCTCCGCCTGCCCGAACCACCAGACGCTGCGCTCCACTCCGCTCGAGACCCGTTTCAACATCGCCGCCTTCGGTGCGCTGGGCTATGAGCTGAACGCGTGCGATATGACGTCGGACGACAAGGAAAGCGCCCGTATGCAGATCTCGCTCTACAAGATCTGGCGCGACGTGCTGCAGTACGGCGACTTTTACCGTATCCGCACAGGTGGGAACTACCATGAGTGGATCGCCGTCAGCGAGGACAAGAGCCGCGCCGTCGGTATGCTCATGCAGGAGCTGGTACAGCCCGACCTGCAATCCCACCGCTTTGTCTGCAAGGGGCTCGATCCCGACCGCACCTACCGCTTCCACAACATCTCGGGCAAGATCAATATCAAGCTGTTCGGGTCTTTGATCAACACCATGACCCCCATCCATGTCCGTCAGGACGGTTTCCTGCACAACCTGATCGCCCACTTTGTCAAGATGGGCGGCGAGGTAGAGGACTACACCGCCAAAGGCAGTGTGCTGATGGGCGCCGGCGTAGCGCTGCGGCAGCAGTTCTCGGGCAACGGCTATAACGAGAGCGTTCGCCTCTTCCCCGATTTTGCATCGAGGATGTATTTCATCGAGGCGGTGGAATAAAAGTATTACGTTATGTAGGGTACGGCGCTCGCGACGTACCGCCTGACAGAAGATTTGTTTCCTATCTCACGTTTTCGATAGCGGAAACGTTCGTCATACTGCGGATGGTCAATGACCATCCCTACGGAAACAATGATTTGCTTCGCAAACAAGTGCCATCGATCGGAAAGGTTACGGTACGTCGACAAGCGCCGTACCCTACGGAGAAATGGATTTGCTTCGCGGTTAATCGGCACATAAATCGGAAGTATTTCGGGAGGTGTCCGAAGGGCAGAGGGGTGCCATCTGCGGCTGAGCAACAAGCCCCTCCCCTACAATACTTAACGAAATATATAACAACAGCGGCACGGAATGATCCGTGCCGCTTTCGCTTTTATTGGTTGGTTGAGAGCTATTGCCACGGCATAAACCCTCAGTCACCTTGACACAAGTATCCGGTGACAGCCTCCTCGCCGGAAGCGGCTCCCCCCTTGTCCTTCGGACATTCCCCCAACGGGGGTACCTTAGGAAAGGGAGCCTTTGAACCTCGCAATGACAATGATCAATGCTTCGGCAGGATATAGCCGATCTTCTTCATCGCCTTTTCCACCGTGCGGTGGCTGAAGCGCTGAACAAACTGAACGCTCTTGGTGTAGCATTCTTCAATATACTTCTTGTCCTTGACATACTCCTGATAGCGCTTGCGGATGGGTGACAGCTCCGCTACGACCGCCTCGCCGACAGCCGTCTTGAAGTCGCCGTAGCCCTTGCCGTCAAAGTCATGCTCGATCTGCTCATAGCTCAGTCCGGTGACCGCGGAGTAGATGGACATCAGGTTATTGATACCGTCCTTGCCCTCGGCATAGCGCACCTTCGCTTCACTGTCGGTGATCGCGCGCTTGAACTTCTTCATGATGACGTTATCGTCGTCGGAGAGCAGGATATAGCTGTTGGCGTTCTCATCGCTCTTGCTCATCTTTGCGGTGGGATTTTGCAGGCTCATGACGCGCGCGCCGTCCTTGGGGATGAAGCCCTCGGGGATCTTGAACACATTGCCGTACACGCCGTTGAAACGGTTGGCGATGTCACGCGTCAGCTCGAGGTGCTGCATCTGGTCGTGTCCGACCGGCACCTTGTCCGCCTGATAGAGCAGGATATCGCCTGCCATCAGGCTCGGATAGGTAAACAATCCGGCGTTGATGTTGTCGGCATGCTTTGCGCTCTTATCCTTGAACTGGGTCATGCGGCTGAGCTCGCCGAACTGGGTGTAGCAGTTGAGGATCCATGCCATCATCGCGTGATCGGGGTTGTGGCTCTGGATGAAGAAGGGCGCCTTCTCCACATCAATGCCGCATGCCATGATGGAGGCGTACATATCGATGATATTCTTGCGGAACGCGGCAGGATCCTGACGCACGGTGATCGTGTGCAGGTCAGCCAGCGCGTAAATGCAGTTATAATCGGGATTCTCCTGCATTCTGACCCAGTTTTTGACGGCGCCGAGGTAGTTGCCGAGGGTGATGGAGCCGCTGGGCTGGATCGCGGAGAATACGATTTGCTTCTTTTCGGTAGTGTTTTCCATAATATCAAATCCTTTTTTAATTAGGAATTAGTAATGAGGAATGAGGAATTGTGGGAAAAGCGTGACCGCTTTTTGGATTCCTAAAGGTGAAAACAATACGTTTCCATTCCATATATCAATGGGTGCGAGTGTCCCGCCCTTCATTCCTAATTCCTAACTCCTAATTCCTCATTATTATATAATTTCCTTTGCCAGCTCGCCGATGATCTTGATACCCTGCGTGAGATCCTCATCGGTCGGGGTGGAGAAATTGATGCGGAAGCTGTGGCAGGGCAGATCGCCGTCGGTGAGGAACGCGTTGCCGGGCACGACGCATACCTTGCGCTCGGTGAGCTTCTTGCAGAAATCGAGCATATCGACATGCTCGGGCAGGTCGCACCAGATGAACAGACCGCCCTCGATCTTGTTATAGGTGATGCCGTTGGGCACGACGTATTCATCGAGAAGATTCATGCACAGATCCGCCTTGGCG
>DGUQ01000110.1 GCA_002394725.1 Ruminococcaceae bacterium UBA4306 | reverse complement strand
TCGTTATCGTTACCGGAAGTAATTTTCTGACGTGTAAAGCCTTGAGGCTGTAACGCTTCTTCCACCTTATCCGAAATATGTCCGAATGCCTGATCCAGCATAATTATCATTCCTTCTATTAGTTATTGCTATAGCGCAGTCTGCGACGATCTTACCATACAGATCGTCATTGCGAGGGCTCGACACGCGTGTCAGCCCACGGCAATCTCAACCTATTCCCATAGTTATAGGTATTATACATGAAACGCGTGAATAATGCAAGCGAAATTTTGTTGTTGCATGGGATAACGGTTTGTGGTATTATATATAATGTATATGTATGTAATGAGGAGTTAGGAGTGAGGAGTTAGGAGTTGCTTGATACTTGTGTTGGATATGCTCCGCATCAAAAGCAACCACCCCATGATAAAACAGACTCGGACACGTGTGTCGAATACTCGTATCCCACTGTCCCCCTACCGCAAACATTACATCGAATGTCATTAACTCCTCACTCCTAACTCCTCACTCCTAACTAGATCGAGGTTTGATAAATATGAACACCAAGCAATCCCCTATCGGCGTTTTTGACTCGGGACTCGGCGGTTTGACCGCCGTGCGCGAGATCCAGAAGATCATGCCGCAGGAAGATATCGTCTACTTCGGCGACACGGGACGCGTGCCCTACGGCAGCAAGAGCCGTGAAGCCATCAATAAATACGCTTTGCAGGACGCCCGATTCCTCAAAAAGATGGGCGTCAAGATACTAGTCGCCGCATGCGGTACCGTCAGCTCGGTCGCGCCCGATCTCAGCGAAGAGCTGGGTCTGCCCTACACCGGCGTTGTCAACCCCACCTGCTTTACCGCGGCACAAGTCACCAAAAACGGCAGGATCGGCGTCATCGGCACTGCCGCGACCATCAACTCCCACAGCTACAAGCGCAGAATCACCGAGAAGCACCCCGAGTTCGAGGTGTTCGAGCAGCACTGTCAGCTCTTCGTGTCCTTTGTGGAGAACGGTCTGGTCGATCCCGACGACGAGCTGGTACAGCTCATGGTGCGCCGCTACATGGCGCCCTTCAAGGAGAGCGGTGTGGATACCATGATCCTCGGCTGCACCCACTTTCCGCTGTTGGCGGACGCCATCCGTCGCGAGATGGGCGACGGCGTGACCCTGATCGACTCGGGCAAGGAGACCGCGATCTATACGCAGAAGATCCTGCGGGAAGCCGATCTTTTGCGCGACGATGATCACAAGGGTGAATCGAACTACTATGTCAGCGATACGCCGGCGGACTTTGAGAAATACGCCGAGCTGTTCCTGAAAAACAGCCCCCACAACCATGTAGAGCACATCAACATTGAGGAATACTGATGGAAGAAAGATATATCATCACCGTCGTCGGCAAACAGACCGTTGACGGCGAATCGGACAAGATCGAGGTATTTACCGCCGGCGATATGACCATCGAGGACGGCAAGATCACGATCACCTATCCCGAATACCCCGAGGATCGTCCCGACCGGAAAACCGAAACTGCCGTCACCCTCGAGGGAGGCGTTTTGTCGATCGACCGACAGGGCGAGATGAGCAGTCACCTGATCTTAGAGAAGGGCAAACGCCATGAATGCCTGTACCATACCCCGATGGGTCAGATGTTCATCGGCATCTTCACCGATAGCATCAAAACCGATCTGAATGAACGCGGCGGCAAGATCACCGCGGCGTATCAGCTCGATTTCAACCGCACCGTCGTGAGCTATAACGAGTTTTATATTTCTGTTAAGGAAAAATAATGAGATTCGACAAAAACAAACCTCAATCAGCCCCCTCTGACGAGGGGGCAAGTGGGCAGAACTTCGGATAGGAGAAGCCGATTTGTTCGCAGGGGAGAGCTAACGAAACATAACAGCAATTTGAATACGCCTGACTCAATATTGTGTGAAATAATAATGAATCAGCGGCTTGAGTCCATAGCCGATTTATCACTGTAATGTTTCGTTATCTCTCCCCCAACCCCCTCGTCAGAGGGGGCGTTGATCACGATCTTCTCCATCGGCACCATTCAATTATTTATCAGTTAATCTTCATTCTACAGCAAAGGAAAGTGTATATGTCTAAAACAAACACCAATGTCACTGAAAACCTGAGAAAACAGATCGAGGCCGCCATTACCGCGGCAATGGAGCAGGGCGCTCTGCCCGGGGGCGAGATCCCCGATTTTGTCATCGAAGAGCCTGCCGACCGCTCCCACGGCGATATCGCCACCAATGTCGCGATGGCAGGCGCGCGTGTATTCCGCATGGCTCCCGTCAAGGCGGCACAGATCATCCTTGATCACATCGATCTCGAAAATTCTTTTATCGAAAAATGCGAGATCGCAGGTCCCGGCTTCATCAACTTCTTTTTGAGCAAGCGCTATCTTGCCGCCGTACTGCGCGAGATCGAAAACGAGGGCGAGCGTTACGGCGAGAGCGACTACGGACAAAACAAGAAGGTCATGGTGGAGTTCGTGTCCGCTAATCCGACAGGTCCCATGCACCTGGGCAACGCCAGAGGCGGCGCGCTGGGCGATTGCCTTGCTGCCGTACTGGACAAGGCGGGCTATCAGGCGTACCGTGAGTTCTACGTCAATGACGCCGGCAATCAGATTGAGAAATTCGCCGCTTCCCTCGAAGCGCGTTATATGCAGTTTTATGATGAGAGCTTCACTTTCCCCGAGGACGGCTATCAGGGCGCGGATATCATTGAGCGCGCCGAGCAGTTCAAGGAGGAATTCGGCGGCAGTCTGACCTCCGTCAGCAGCGAGGAACGCCGCAAGGCGCTGGTCGATTTTGCTCTGCCGCGCAACATCAAACGTATGCAGGATGATATGGCGAAGTACAAAATCAACTTTGACAACTGGTTCATGGAGAGCACCCTGCACGACAGCGGCGCCGTGAAGGCGGTCGTCGATACCCTCACCGAAAGGGGTCTGACCTACGAGAAGGACGGCGCGATCTGGTACAAGAATAAGGACGTCTGCACCGAAATATTACTCAAGCAGGGCAAGAAGCAGGATTATATTGATAAATTAGAATTAAAAGACGACGTCCTGATCCGCTCCAACGGCAATCCCACCTACTTTGCCGCCGATATCGCCTATCACAAGAACAAATTCGACCGCGGCTTTGAGCAGCTGATCAACGTATGGGGCGCCGATCATCACGGGCACGTCATGCGGCTCAAGGGCGCGATGAACGCCATCGGCTATGACGGCGACAAGCTCGATATCCTCTTGATGCAGCTGGTCAAGCTCGTCCGCGACGGACAGGTCGTCACCATGAGTAAGCGTACCGGCAAAGCGATCCAGCTGCGCGACCTGCTCGACGAGGTTCCCGTAGACAGCGCGCGCTTCATCTTCAACACCCGTGAAGCCACCACCCAGATGGATTTTGACCTCGATCTCGCGATCCAGCAGGACAGCCAGAATCCTGTCTACTATGTCCAGTACGCTCACGCGCGTATCTGCTCCATCCTGCGCAATCTGGAGGCGGAGGGTATCGCGGCACGCTCCTGCACCGAGGAGGAATTGTGCTTACTGGGCGCTCCCGAGGAGGTCGAGCTGATCCACCTGCTCTCCTCCTTCGACAGTGAGATCATTTCAGCCGCGCGCGATTATGACCCCACCAAGATCACCAAATACGTCACCAATGTCGCGACCTACTTCCACAAGTTCTACAACGCCTGCCGCGTCAAATGTGATGACGAAAAGCTCATGCAGGCGCGTCTGAGCCTGTGTATCGCGACCAAAACGGTCATCAAGAACGTGCTCGATATGTTCAGCATCACCTGTCCCGAAAGGATGTAAAATCAACGCCGCACATCTGAATCACGCGGTATTGCCTAAAGCCTCGGCTTTTTGCTTGCACTCCCCTATACCCTATGCGATCTTCCTTTGATGATCGCTGTCAGAAAGAGAACCCAATATGAAACTAAGCTACATCTATTATAAGATCATCCGCGGCGTAGCGCGTGTGGTGTTCCTTCCTCCGGCAAAAACGGTGTATGAAGAAACGCCCGACGAGCCTGCCGTATTCGTCTGCAATCATTCCGCGATCCGAGGACCCGTCATGATGACGCTCGACTTCAAGCCGCAGCATCAGTCATGGGCGATCGGCTGCGCGATGGACAGCAAGCAGGCGGTCAACTACGCCTACCACGACATTTTCTTCGCCAATGCGCGCAAAGGCAAGCGGTTCTGGCGTTTTCTGTCGCGTATCATCGCCAAGGGACTGCCGCCCCTGCTGCACTACTCGAACACCATCCCCGTCTATCATGACAAGAGGATCCTCCAGACCTTCAAGCAGAGTATCCGCGCGCTGACAGACGGCGACCATCTGGTGATTTTTGCCGAGTCGCCCAAGCGCTTCTCCGAGTACATCAACGAGCTGCAGCCCGGCTTTGTCGATATCGCGCGCCTGTACTACCGCAAAACGAAGAAGGCGCTCAAATTCTTCCCCGTGTATCTGGAGAAGAAGAACGCTGTCATCTCCGTGGGCAAGCCGATCACCTATGATCCGGAGCAATCGCTGGATGAACAGCGCGAGAAGATCATCCGTTATCTGCGCGACAATATCGACCGCCTCGGCAGAGCCCTGCCCGAGCACAAGCCCGTCAGCTTCATGCAGCCGCGCTGGTACACTGCCTACGGTCAGTACGAGGACGACGTCGCCGGCTATTGGAGAATGATAGAGAATAACGAAACAGAGTAATGGATAAGGCGACCAGCCATCATTGGATGAAGGTAGTTGAACTCCCGATAAGAAAGAGCAGTCAGGCACAACGCCCGACTGCTCGTTTTTATTATCTGTATTCAATTAGAATTCTATCTGACTCGCAAAATCATGCAGCAGTTATTCAGTCTTAAGTATTCATTGAGAAAGGCCTGTCCGTTGATACTGATAATTGAAAAATGAAAACTGAAAAATGAAGAATACAAAGCAAAAAGCCCGTCACGATGTGACAGGCTTTTTGCTTTGGCGGAGGACAAGGGATTTGAACCCTCGCGCCGCGTTAGCGACCTACTCCCTTAGCAGGGGAGCCTCTTCACCACTTGAGTAATCCTCCATGTATGTAAAGTAAAACTTTATCTATTGAATTGTTGAGATTGCCGCGGCAAGAGCACGCCGCCGATTCGCAATAACAAGAGTTGATGAATTGGCGGAGAGAAAGGGATTCGAACCCTTGGTCCCTTGCGGGATCACTAGTTTTCAAGACTAGCTCCTTAAACCACTCGGACATCTCTCCATAAAGCAAGTAAAATTTTATCACAACCATGTAAAAATGTCAAGCAGTTTTGATGAAATTAGCCGATAAACCTCCCCGACTTCACATAAAGCGATTCTCCGATCATGATTCCGTTGAGGTCGCACGATCAAGGAGCTTTGTAGTCATACTGATCGGGGATAACGGAATCCTCCGCTATCCCCTACCCTTATCTCTTATCTGAATCTCACCTTGCTGTCGCCCAGGAAGAACAGCGCCAGTGTGCCGGGACCGACATGAGAGCCGGTGACAGGCTCATACACGACGTTGAGGATCTCCTTCGGCGGCTTCTTCTTATTGAGCAGCTCGATCAAATACTCCGCGTCCTTTTCACAATCGGCATGCGCGATACCGACGATCTGCTTTTCGGGGTCCTTGACCAGCATATTATAGCGCTGCGCGAGCGCGTCGATCGCTTTTCTTCTGCCGATGACCTTGGCGAAGTTGACGATCTCGCCGTTCTCGTTACCCTTGAGGATCGGCTTGACCTGCAGCATGTTGCCGATCACGGCGGCAGAGCCCGTCAAACGACCGGTCTTTTTCAGATACATCAGATCATCGACGGTAAACACCTGATACATGCAGGCTTTCTCATCCTCGAGCTTCTGATACGCTTCATCGATCGCCATTCCACCGTCACGGTAATCAGCCGCCTTCAAGACAAAAATGCCTTCGCCGAGAGAAGCGCCGAGCGTATCAACAAGCAGGATCTTTCTGTCGGGATACTTTTCACTCAGCTCCTTCTTTGCGATCTCTGAACAATTAAACGAACTGCTGATGCCTGACGACATACTGATAAACAGGATATCCTGCCCTTTTGCTAAAAATTGCTCAAAGAAATCGACGTAGCTCTGGAAATTGATCGCGGAGGTTTTGATATCCGCGCCCAGCCGCATTGCCTTAAAAAACTTCTTGCCGTCAAAGCCCTCGGTATCCAGACAGGAATACTGCTTATCGCCGATGGTGTAGTGATACGGAATGACCGCTATATCGCGCTCCCTGACAAGAGAGGAAGGAAGATTAGCGGATGTGTCCGTCAAAATAGCAAAACTCATATGCGCCTCCGAAATAACGGCATACTGCACGCTTGAGAGCTCGTTTGCAATACGCTCTTTTACTGTCTATATCATACACATTTTTCCAAAGCAATGCAATCTACAAAGCGTTTTCATGCTCTCCCACGCTTACATTCGGGTATCTCGGGGGTAGAAAATGCTCTCTACCGAGAGTAGAACCCAGTATTCATGCGGAATATTCAGCATATTCGTTTAGTAGGTTAAATCTGCCTGCATTTCCGATATTTGAGGGTTGCGGATCGGGCTTTCGATTGATAAGATAATAGCGATAGAACGTTCTATCCGCCCCAAAGGGTGGATTATCATTTCAAGGGAGGTCAAAATGAAACGACCGTATAAAAGAATAATATCCACGATTTTAGTGTGTGCGATGATCGCTCTCAGTGTGATCGGCGCCACAGCAGCACATACGGAAAGGATGAACGATGCTGATACTCTTAACAACTCTCGCTGCGGTAATCGCAGTATCGGCTGTACGCCGAACAATGCGTTCCGCGGCACCGGTCTATATCAAATACTCCGACAGCTCGGCTGCTCCGAGGAACTCTGCCAAACGATTTTAAATCAGCTTGGCGGCTGCGGTCTGAACAAGTCAGATTGTGAGCAGGACAATTCCTGCGCACCGCTACCGACACAGCCTGTACCGACAGAGGGAGTCATCCCTACCGAGACGCCGACTCAGCCCTCGGATTCGATACCGGCAACAACACCAACCGAGCAAGCCGCAAATGCGCCGACCGAAGCCCCGACTGAGCCTGCGACAGAATTGCCGCCTAATCCTACAGAGGCAGCGACTTCTCCGGCAACAGAGGCTCCCGTACCTACTCAGGCTCCGACCGAAGAGGCTGCTGAGCCGCAACAGACACAAGCGCTCAACGCCTATGAGCTGGAGGTAGTACGCCTGATCAATGAGATCCGCGCGCAATACGGACTGGGACAGTTGAACGTCAACACGCAGCTCAGCCGCGTAGCGCGGATCAAATCGCAGGATATGCGCGACAAAGGCTATTTCAGCCATACATCCCCCACCTACGGCTCACCGTTCGACATGATGAAGCGTTTCGGGATCCGATACCGCACTGCCGGTGAGAATATCGCCATGGGCTACCGCACTCCGCAGAGCGTAGTCAACGGCTGGATGAACTCACCCGGTCACCGCGCCAACATCCTTAACGGCAGCTTCAAGGAGATCGGCATGGGATATGTTGAGAGCGGCAACTACTGGACGCAAATGTTCATCGGCTGACGCAAAAAAACACCATACAATTCACTATCATTCCTTCACAAGACCATCGATCCTGATCGGTGGTCTTTCTTCTGTCCTCTTATCGGGCAGCTCAAAAGCCTTCTTCTCCATTGTAGAGCAGCCATTTTCCTCACTATTCATAATTCATCTAAAGAATGTTAACAATCACGTAACAGTTATTTCTGATATCGCATAAAAAGCCGTTTATTATTCTTGTTGAGAATTGTCAAAACTTGTCGCGATGGTTCTTTTTTCTCTTTTGAAAATAAAGGTTACAGGCTGTAACCGACCAATTTATGAACATTTTTTGTACAATCTGTACACATTTATGAACAAAAATTAAATTCTGTTGTTATTTTAACAATATTTCACTGAAAAGTCTTGATATCAGAATAATTCTCGTGTATAATAATGACAGTTTTGTTACCATGTTATTCAAAAACTGATTCTCGACGAATTCGAAAACGTCGATTTCAAGCCGTTTTTTCCATTATATAATTATAAACGCGCCTGAAAAATGTTCTCGGATCAACACTACGGAGGTTTTTATGAAGAAGAAGTTTAAGAAGATCATTTCAATTATTATGATAGCCGCGGTCATCGCGAGTGTCATCGTTGTCGGTACGGTTTCATCCTCGGCATCCGGCACGGGCGTTGGTCTGGCGGAATGGGCGCTGAACGCCTACTACTCCAAGTGGAGCTACGTATACGGCGGTTCCACCCCCGGCGCAGTCGACTGCTCCGGTCTGATCTATTCCTACGCCGGCGGTTATCGTGTCGGCGACGCGCAGACATTCAACTCCGACTATCGCGGTTCGATGTCCGGCGGCATCCCGAATATCCACGGTCTCGGTCTGTATCAGCCCGGTCACGTCGGTGTTTATGTCGGTGACGGCATGGCGGTCGACGCGCGCGGCGACGACTACGGCGTATGCTACGAGAGCGTATGGAGCCACGGCTGGACCCAGTACTTCAAGGTTCCCGGCGTCTCCTACCCCGACACAGGTTGGGTAGAGTTTGACGGCGACTACTATTATTATGAAGACGGCGAGTATCTCGCGGACACCACCAGAACCATCGACGGCGAAACCTATGTCTTTGCTTCCTCCGGTAAGTCCACAAGCTCCCCCTCTTCCGCAAGGGCAAGCTCCGGTTCAAGCTCCTCGAGCGCATCCTCCTCTTCCGATAACGAGACCAAGTCCACTTCCCTGAAGAAGGGCTCTACCGGCTCCGAGGTCGAGAAGATGCAGCAGAGACTCTATGACTTAGGCTATTACACCGGCGCTGTTGACGGCATCTTCGGCGACAGCACAGAAACCGCTTTCAAGCGATTCCAGGAAGCCGCAGGCCTGTATGTTGACGGCGTTGCAGGCTCCGACTTAGAGGTTCTCTACGCGGACGACGCTCCTGCCTACAAGGCTGAGGAAAAAGAAGAAGAGATCACTTCCGAAAAGGAAGAGGTTGCCGATACCGGCGTTCAGCCTGCTGAGATCACCACAGAAGAAGCCCTCGTTTCTCTGTTCTTCAGCAACGGCGACTACAGCGACGACGTCGCGAAGATCCAGAACCGTCTGATCACCTTAGGTTATCTCGAGGGTACTGCTGACGGCGAGTACGGCACCGGCACCGAGACCGCTGTCATGGGCTTCCAGAGCAACAACGATCTGGCTGTAACCGGCGTTGTCGAGCAGAACACCTATGATAAGCTCTTCTCCGACAGTGCTGTCGCGGCTCCCAAGGCAGAGGTACAAGGAGCTGAGAAGCCTGCTGCAGACGCGGAGGTTCAGCCTCAGGCAAACCTGCCCAAGACCGGCAACGAGAACAAGGCGTCTACCGGTTCCGTCAGCACTCCCAAAACCAACAATGCTCCCGACACCAAGGTTGAGAAGGATACCACCGAGATCTCTTCCAAGGGTCTCGAAGCGATCGCTGCCTCCTCCCCCTTCAAGCGCGGCGCTAACGGTTCCAACTTCGAGTTCTTGATCTGGCTGGCGATCATGATTGTCGTCATGCTGATCACTTTCACGGTTGTATACGTGATCGAAAAGAAGAAGCAGAGAGCCCACAGAGGCAGACGCTTCCAGTAATAAGATGATAAAGCGGTACGAGAAATCGTGCCGCTTTTTTTGTTTGTGCAGTAGCGCTCATGCATTCAGCGTTCGCAAAATTGCGCTCTGCTTCTTGGGAGCGCCTTGCATGGGGGGGCTGTTAGCCAATCGCAAAAAACTTGCTCTTAGACTGTACTTCATGAACCTTTCCCCTCTCTCAACGCTCTAATAAACAGAAACGTTTCAAATTGATTAAGGAGCGAATGTTATGAAGGACAAATTACAAAATGCGATGAAACCGACTCCCGATCGGTTTCGCTACGCGGTACAGACGGCTGTCGACGAAGCGGTTACACGACCCGCGCCAAAAAGAAGGCTCTCCAAGGGCTGGTGCGTCGCGATCGCCGTCATCATCTTAGCCGCCTTGATCCCCTCCGCCGTTTTCGGAGCTAGCAAGCTATATGGTGTTCTTATCAAGCCGATCGACAACTACGGTTTAGCTATCGGAATGGAAGAAACACAGACGTCAACCGATTATCCTCTCTACGTCAAAATGCACGTTGACGTCCCCAACGGCTTTGCCGTTGTACCTGACACAGAAGATTTAAAGTATTGCAAAACAGATAACAAAGAAGCGTTTGACAGCGGCTTTTCCTTGCTTCCTATGCGCTATGCGGATCCCGATCAACAGGCATATATTGCTAATGTCGATAGCTATGAGGAATGTGTCGTCAGCGGTCATCAAGCGTATAAAGTAACGGTCAAAAACGTGAAAGGAACATGGAAGCAACTCTATGTCTACTATGAGGACGTTAACGTTATGCTTCTGATCTATCACAAGGACGTGACCGACGAACAGATCAAGGACTTTGTCAGCGGTATCAGCTTCACCGAGGGTACCGCCGATGATCACACCGTCCTCAACGAGCCATACGACGAACGTCAGGACTCTGCTGTCACATACAAATATGAAGAAACCTTTGTTGAAAAGCCGCTTGATACCAAGCTGACCTTTATGCATTACTCCCCTATCACTGAGGACGAGAGCCAACGTTATACTGCACAAATCACCAATGTACGTATCACAGACAATATCAGCGAGTTGGACGAAAGCTGTTTTAACCGCTTTCCTGATACGATCGCGCAGGAAAACGGCAGGCTTAT
>DGUQ01000128.1 GCA_002394725.1 Ruminococcaceae bacterium UBA4306 | reverse complement strand
AGCCGACCACCGTTGAGCCTACTACTGTAGAGCCGACCACCGTTGAGCCCACTACCGTAGAGCCGACCACTGTTGAGCCCACTACCGTAGAGCCCACTACTGTAGAACCCACTCAGCCCGGTCCGTCCGGTGATAAGATCTATATCAATGCTGACGGTAACCTCTATGAGGTTGAGGCAGGTACCGACCATACCTACACCTTCTTCCTGAAGGATGCCGGCATGATCTACGGTATCGACGCTGCCACCACATGGGATGCTCCGTACATCCAGATGGTTGGCGATCCCAGCTTCCCCGTATTCGGCGACGGACGCGGTGATATCGATGATGAAGAATCCGCCGGTAACGTAGTCAACAATTACTTCAACGACAAAGACGGTAACATCAATGAGATCAGCTTCAACTGGACAAAGGCTGAGGGCGTTGACTGCGGCGAGAGAGCTGACGTCATTACCTTCACAGTCCATGTTGACGAGAATACTCCTGCCGGCACCTACTACATCACTACTAAGGTCAAGACCTTAGAGGGTCCGGAAGAGCAGAAGCAGATCTTCATGGGTACCGACACAGTCGATCCTCCTGTTGACAGAGACGGCGAGCTCGACGGCGCTGCCGGCGAGAAGCAGACCGACACCTACACAGTAGACGGTAAGCAGACCTATCAGCAGACCTCCGGTGAAAACAAGACCTTCACCGTAAAGGCTGAGAAGAATCGTGCTCACGCCGCTGATAAGTTCAGATCCCTCTGGATCGATCTTAAGGGTGACGGTAACTACACGCTCGTAAGCTATGACGCCTACACCGTAAACGCATCTGAGGACGGTGCTGATATCACCCTCAATGCTGCTTACATGGATACTCTGGGCGTAGGCGATTACAAGCTCAAGTTCGTCTTTGCTGATGGCGAGACCACCGGTGACCTGACCGTTACCGAGGCTCCGACCACTCCCGGCAAGGATGAGACTACGTCTCCTGAGAAGTCCACCGAAAATGGTACTGCACCTGCAGCAACCACTAAGGGTTCTTCCTCTACTACCGACACAGCTTCGTCCACTAACGGCGCTGCTGTACAGACCGGCTCACCCGAGGCTGCGATCATCTTCGTAGTACTCCTCGTGATGGCGGCAGGTATCATCATCTTCAACAAGAAGAGAAGAGAAGATAACTGATAAACATTCGGCTTAGTATTTCCGAACTAAAATATACGCCCCCCTTCCTTGTGAAGGGGGGTCGTGTACTTTATAAGCATTTCAGTCGGACGGATACTATTTTCGATAAAAACCGACCATTCTTATCGGTCTGCTACCGAAATAGATGGTAAAGGGATTGAATAGTAATTAGGATAACACGATATCACGCGGCTAATACATTGTTTGTGCAGAGTGTTTACAATTTATTTATTGAATTATACGCGGTATTGTATTATAATGATCACATAATAACAAATTAGTTCTGAAAGGAATGTTTTGATATGAAGAAGTGGATCTCCCTGCTCTGCGTTTGCATGCTGATTTTCGGTACTTTCACCGCTTCCGTTGTCAGCGCTTCCGCTGATGTTGAAAAGAAGGAAACAGCCATTGACGTTAAGAAAGGCGATGAGGTTACCTATATTTTCAGCCTTGACAAAGCGTCTGAGCCGGTTGTCGGTACGGATTTTTCATTCTACTATGATTCCGCCGTATTCAGCCTTGATTCGGTAGCAGACTATAATGACAACACCAATCCCGACGAGTGGATCGCGGTGATCAACACCGATCTGGACGGTGAGGTCAGAGGTGTATGGTCGATCCTCAAGGGTGTTGACTTCTCCTCTAAGCGTCATTTTATCACCTTGAACTTAAAGGCTAAGGAAGACTCGAACGATACCCATATCTCATATCGCATTCGTTTCCTGTACGGCAATCTCGCGTTTGACGCGAATGATCCGAAGCCCGTCCTTGAAACCTATGAATTCACCGATACCGTTCTGGTCAACGGCGAGGAAGTCATCAAGGATGCGCCTCCGGAATGGAATGATTCCGAGCCCGAGGAGCACGGTAATTATATCCCCTCCTACGACGGTACCAGCAAAAACGCCGATCCCGACATCCCCGGCGTTGTTGACCAATCCAATAAGTCCGGTAACGCGAAAGCGCAGAACGCCGGTAATCAATCAGCCGATAACGGCAACTCAGCGAATAACGGCGCCGCCAATAACGGTGCTGCCAACGCGGCAAACGGCGGCTCCGCACAGAATAACGCAGCTGCAAACGCAGCAGCTGCTGAGAACGGAAACAAGTCTGACGCGAGCGCAACAACCGCTCCTGCCGCTACTACGGCTGACGGCTACTTTGTGATCGCGACTGACGCGGACGGCAACGTGACCGCTACCTCCGATCAGGCGCCCGTGGTCGCCGGCACAGACGACAAAAAAGGCGGCTCACCCATCCTTTGGATCATCATTGCGCTGGTCGTGATCGCAGGCGGCGGCGCGGCGGTATATTTCTTCATGAAGAAGAAGCCTGCCGATAACGCGGCGGCAGCTGTGTCTATCGGCGGTGCTGAGAACGCTCCTGCCGACGCACCCGAAGCGGCGACTCCCATTGCGGATGCTCCCGAGACTGTTGAGGCGGAAGCTCCTGCGGAGGAGAATACACAATCAGTTGACGATTCATCCGAATCCTAAGATCAATAACATACTGAGGTTTGGCACTGTGATCAGACCTCAGTATGGTTATTTTGGAGGAAAATATGAAGAGGGTTGTACTATTAACATTGACAGTACTGATTGCAGCGCTGTCCATCCTTGCGGTCAGTACTTCCGCGCGAACAGCACCTTTACAGGACAGTCAGCCGTATACTTCCGATAACGGAGCTGACGCCGCGATCATCACAACCGCGTCCCATGCGTTGCTTGACGTCCAACAGGGTACGGAGTTCGACGCGGATGAAATAAAGGAAGACGGTATCAACACGCGTGTCGCTACGGTCTGGATCGTCTGTATCTGTGCGGTATGCTTTGCGGCGATCGTTGTCTTTGCCGTCGTCATGGCTAAGCGAAACAGAGGCGAATAATAAGACGGCTGAGCGAAATTTCTTATTTCGACATATCATTCAAATACTTCCGGAATTGGATGATACTGTAAAAAAATTTGTTAAATGTGCAGTAAATATAAAATTGATTTTTGTTTACTTTTGTGTGTCGTTTTATCAGTTTTATATTGAAAAATTTTGATTTTTGCGCTATAATATATGGTACTAAGGAAGAGTAGGTCTAGGCATCTCTTCCGAAAGAATAGTAATTTGATTACGGAGGAGATTATTATGTTCAAAAAGTTTTTGAGCCTGGCTCTTATCGCGATGCTGGTCATGAGCGTATGCGCGGTTTCTTTCTCTGCCGCTCAGGTAGAGGTTGCTGCTGACGGCGCTACCACCGCGGTTGCAGAGCAGGGCGCAGACGGCGACGTTACATCTCAGGGTTCTGAGAGAGATGTTGCACCTACCGGCGACGGTGTTATTAAATTTGACGCTGCTTCCGCAGGTTGGGAAAGCGCATCTTCGATTCTGTTCTATATTCACGAGATTAATGGACAGGAACTGGCTGCATGGGGTTCAAAAAAGAAACTCGGCGGAACCAAAGGCGAAAACAACATCTGGTCTTTTGATGCTGCCGCTTTAGGTGTTGAAGCAGGTAAAGAGTATGGTATCATCTTCAATAACAACGATACCAGCGCCGAGACATACGATCTGATGCTGACAACGGAGTGCTTTGGTGACACTGCCAGCGCAAATCCCAGCAAGATGATTGAAAACCCTGTTGACTCCAAAAAGACCAGCATGGAAGCAAGATGGGCTAACACCTCTAGTTGTGGTCCTATTCTTCAGGCAACTTCTATTGGTAATGTAGTTGGTGAAACTTGCCCTTCCGGCACATCCAAGTATGAAATCTTCGTCAACTTCCTGAAGGATAAGCTCGAGAATGCTCGTCAGTATGCGGGTAAGGATGACCAGACTTTGCTTGACGATACCGCTAAGGCTCTTGGTCTCGGTAAATCCGATGTAGAGAAGGCGATTTCTGAGGCAAGTGTTACTGCTGATTGGAGCAAGGATAAATCCAGCTTGGCTGACGAATCCAGCAGCGATGTAAACGATAAGGGTTCGGGCGGTTCCAGTGACTCCGGTTCCAGCGGTTCCGGTTCCAGCGGTTCCGGTTCCAGCGGCGGTTCCTCGGGTTCCGGCAGTTCTTCCAGCTCCAAGAGCGGTTCTGCTTCCAACACCCAGACCGGTCAGACCGAGACTGTACTGTTCATTATGCTCGGCGTAATGGTTGCAGCTGCAGGCGTTATCTTCTTCGCTCGCAAGAAGGAGCGCGCTTGATCTCCTTGTGATTAAGGAATAAAGATATAACATCGACCCCACTTCGTGTGGGGTCTTTTGTTGTTTATGGGGATCATCGAATAAAAAGCCTGTGAACATCCCACAGGATGATATATATCGCAAGCGTTGCAGAGAGTTTGTAGGGTACGTCGCGAGCGCCGTACCCTACGGAAAAGCATTATCTGCTTCGCGTTTTGTGACATATATCGGAAATGTTTCGGGAGGGGTCTCCCCGTTGGGGAGGTGCCCAAAAGGCAGAGGGGTGCCGTCTGCGGCTGAGCAACAAGCCCCTCCACTACAAATATTAACTCCTCACTCCTAATTCCTCATTCCCAACTTCTCATTCCTAACTCCTCACTAAAAAAACGTGCTGTGCGGTGTTACGACAATTATTTCTTGCAAATCTATTTTATATATAGTATAATACTGTTATCTTTGTAAAGGGAGGGATGGTACAGTTGGCAGACAAGAAGGAAAAATCTTCTCCGTCGAAATCCGAAAAAAAGCAGCAGCGCGCGGAACGCCGCGCCGAGAGAAAAGCTGAAAACGAAAAACTGTATCAGGAAGTGATGGGGCAAAGCCCCGAAGAAGCTCCCGAACAGGTCGAAGAACCTAAAAAGAATAATAAATGGGTCAAGCGCGGCGGTGTTGTCGCATTTGTTCTGGTCAACGCGGCTGTGATCTATTTTACCGCGGCGAATGAGTTTTCCAAAAAAGCTCCCGAGCCGATCAAGTTTGACTTTACGAATGTTTTGTATATACTGGGCGGCATCCTTTGTCTGGTGATCTTCCTCGGCTGTGAGACCGTCAAGTACATGATCATGATGCGTCACCTCGGTGAGAAGGTGAGCTTCCGCCATGCGTTCTGTACCGCGGCACTGGGTAAGTATTACGACTGTATCACGCCGTCGGGCGCAGGCGGTCAGCCGTTCCAGATCTATTATCTGCATTCTAACGGTTATAGCAACGGCGCTTCCTCGGCGATGCCGCTGAGCGGCTTTTTCACCATGCAGTTCGGTTTTGTTATCCTCTGCATTTTTGCCTTTATCTTCGGCAACGGCGTTACTAACGGCGTGTTGGCTCCCGGCATCAAGATCACCTCGTATTGCGGCGCGATCGGCTATACGATCGTCCCTGTGATGATCATTATCACGGGCATCGCGCCAAAGATCGCGATGCGTATCGTCGCTTTTTTTGTGAGGATCGGCGCAAAGCTCCGTATCGTGAAAAAGCCGAATCACACGATCATGAGGGCGGTTCGCTCTCTTAACAATTACAGCACGAACATCAAGATGATCACCAAGGACAGGGGGATGCTCTTCAAACTGCTGCTCCTTTCGGTGATCCTGCAGCTTGCGATGTGCAGTATGCCGTTTTTTGCGGTGCATACCTTCGGCGGCGATATCGGATTCTTTGAGGCGCTGATCCTGTGTATCTTCATCCAGTCGGCGATCTCACTGATCCTGACGCCGGGTAACGCCGGCGCGGCGGAGGGTCTGTTCTACATCGTATTCAGCTCCCTCGGAAAGTCGGGTACCTTCTGGGCAATGCTGTTCTGGCGTTTGCTGTGCTACTATTCCTTCATCATTATCGGCGTTCTGGTATATGGCTATAACGCGGTCGAAAAGATCCG
>DGUQ01000038.1 GCA_002394725.1 Ruminococcaceae bacterium UBA4306 | reverse complement strand
CCTGCAGATTGGTGCCGCCGCCGGATACCAGTACTGCGATCCTCGCCTTTAGCATAACTCGATCTTCTCCTCGCCCTGTGCCTTGACGATCTCGCCGATGATGTAAGCGTCCTCTCCCTCAGCCTTGAGGATCGAGAGCGCTTCATCCGCCTGATCGGCAGGGACAACGATGCTCATGCCGACGCCCATATTAAAGGTGTTGAACATGTCGTGCTCAGAGATGCCGCCCTTTTCCTGAATGAGTTGGAAGATCGGCAGGATACGAACGGCGCTCTTTTGTATCTTCGCGCACAGACCGTCGGGGATGGAGCGCGGAATGTTCTCATAAAAACCGCCGCCGGTGATGTGAGAGATACCCTTGACCTGCACCTTGTCAAGCAGTGCCAGAACGGGCTTGACATAGATCTTGGTCGGGGTGAGCAGGGTCTCGCCCACGCTCTTGCCGCCGAGCGTCTCAACGGGCGTTTTGATATCGGCATTCTCTACGTCAAAGACCTTGCGGACGAGGGAGAAGCCGTTGGAATGGACGCCGGAGGACGGCAGCGCGATCACGATATCGCCGACCGCCATCTTTTTGTTATCGATGATCTTATCTTTATCCACCACACCGGTGCTGTAGCCGGCAAGGTCATATTCGTCCTCGGGATAGAAGCCGGGCATCTCGGCAGTCTCGCCGCCGATCAGCGCCGCGCCCGACCGGACACAGCCGTCGGCGACACCCTTGACGATGTCCGCGATACGCTCGGGAACATTCTTACCGCAGGCGATATAATCGAGGAACAGCAGCGGCTTTGCGCCCACGCAAACGATATCGTTGACGCACATAGCCACACAGTCGATGCCGACCGTGTCGTGCTTATCCATTAAAAACGCCAGCTTGAGCTTGGTGCCGACGCCGTCGGTGCCGCTGACCAGCACCGGCTTGCTGATACCGGTCAGATCCAGCTCAAACAGTCCGCCGAAGCCGCCTACATCGGAGCACACGCCTGCTGTCGCGGTACGCGCGACATGCTGCTTCATCAGCTCGACCGCCTTATAACCTGCGGTGATATCGACGCCTGCCGCGGCGTAAGCGTCGGATTTGGAATTGTTAATCATATATCTTACCTTTCTGCTCAAAGAGAGCATTTGAAATAGTACAAAGAAATGTGTGATTCGTCTTAGATTCTTTCAATTCATGGCAAAGACAAACCTATGACCCACCGTTGATGCCGTCCAAAATCATGACAAGCATTTCAAAAGGCGGAAAAAGGCACACGTGCCCGCGTCATTCCTCGCCGTCCCAGCAGTAGGTGCACAGCTCGCACTTGGGGAGACCGATCGCCTCTACGATACCGTCAAGGGACTGGAAATCCAGCGAATCGAATTTCAGCTTCTGACAAATGGTTTCTCTCAGGTTCTTGCCGCGGGTCGTGGAGCCGTCGGCATATTCCTTGATATGATTGAAGCCCTCTTCCCCCTCGAGCTCAAGGATGACGCGCCTTGCGATCAGATCCATGTCGGAGGTATTGCGCGAAAAATTGAGGTACTTGCAGCCGTACATGATCGGCGGACATGCCGAGCGCATATGTACGCTCTTGGCGCCGTTCTCGTACAGGAACTCGACCGTTTCTCTGAGCTGGGTACCGCGCACGATGGAGTCGTCCACAAAGAGCAGATCCTTGTCGGTGATCAGATCATAGACGGGTATCTGCTTCATCTTCGCGATCTTGTTGCGGTCGGTCTGATTGGTCGGCATAAAGGAGCGCGACCATGTCGGTGTGTATTTGATGAACGCACGCGCAAAGGGCTTTTTGCTCTCATTGGCATAGCCGATCGCGTGGGGCGTGCCCGAATCCGGCACACCGCCGACATAATCGACGTTGACGTCGCCGAGATTTTCCTGATCATGTTGCGCCATGATCGCGCCGTTGCGGTAGCGCATCAGCTCCACATTCACGCCCTCATAGGTCGAGGTCGGATAACCGTAGTAGCTCCACAAGAAGGAGCAGATCCGCTTTTTCTTGCCGGGCTTTGCGAGCTGTTTGAGATAGGTCGGCGTGAGCAGGACGATCTCGCCGGGACCCAGCTCCCTGTCGTCCTCATAGCCGAGCTTCTGGTACGCATAGCTCTCAAAGGACACCGCGTAGCCAAACTCGCTCCTGCCGATACAGACAGGCAGTCTGCCGACCTTGTCACGCGCGGCGATCAACGATCCGTCCTCCAAGAGGATCAGGATATTTTGTGTGCCGTCGATGATGCTCTGGGCAAACTTGATGCCCTCGGCAAAGCTCGACTGCGTATCGATCAGCGCCGCGAGCAGCTCGGTGGAATTCACCCTGCCGCCTGTCATCGCGTCAAAATGACCGTAGGAATGTCTGAGATGCTTGTCGATCAGCTCCTCCGCATTGTTGATGATACCGACGTTGCAGATGGCGTAGGTGCCCAAATGCGAGCGGATCAGCATCGGCTGAGGATCGGAATCGGAAATACAGCCGATCGCCGATGTGCCCTGCATCTCATCAAAAATATGCTGAAATTTAGTTCTGAACGGCGCGTTCTCTATATTATGGATCTTGCGCTGTAAGCCGATCTCGGGATCGTAGGCGGCAAGACCGCCGCGCCGTGTACCGAGATGGGAATGATAGTCAACGCCGAAGAACACATCCATCATGCAGTCCTCGGCTGACGTAATGCCGAAAAAGCCACCCATGATATACCTCCCTGATTCAGAGAACAGAGAAAAGAGAACAGAGAATAGTGAAGGGAAATCCTTACGGATTTTTGAATTGATAAATCGGGTGCGGGCAGCGCCCGCCATTCACTGTTATCTGTTATCTATTATCTATTATCTTTCTTATAATCTATCTAAGATTCCTTTATCCTTCTCCAATACGGCTGCGGCGTCGGATTTGCGCTTTGCGTCCAGCTTTGCGGCGAGATCTTTATCTTCTACCGCGATGATCTGTGCCGCCAGAAGCGCCGCGTTCGCCGCGCCGTTCAGGGCGACGGTCGCTACCGGAATACCGGTGGGCATCTGTACGGTAGAGAGCAGCGCGTCCAGACCGTCCATCATGCCGCCCTTGCAGGGGATGCCAATGACGGGCAGAGTGGTGTTCGCGGCGATCGCGCCTGCTAAGTGCGCCGCCATACCTGCCGCCGCGATCAATACGCCGAAGCCGCGCTCGCGAGCATTCAGCGCGAAATCACGCGCCTCAACAGGAGTCCTGTGAGCCGAATAAACGTGTATTTCAAAAGGAATGTCGAGGGTCGACAGCATGTCGGTCGCCTTTTTGACGATCGGCAGATCGCTGTCGGAGCCCATGATGATTCCGACTTTTTTCATTTTCATATACCTCCGGTTAATTAGTGAGGAGCGAGAAGTGAGGAGTTTTGGGAAACGCTGACGCGTTTTGATTAATATACTAATTTATACTAATCGGATGCGGGCAACACCCGCCATTAATTCCTAACTCCTAACTCCTAATTCCTAACTTCTAACTGAACTTATTTCATCGCGGAGCTCTTATCCTTCTGGATGACGTCGTGCGCGCCGCCCTCGACGATCGAGGTCGCGGATACGAGCGTCAGCTTCGCCTTTTCCTGTAATTCACGGATAGTCAGCGCGCCGCAGTTGCACATGGTCGATTTGACCTTAGAGAGCGACAGCGCGACATTATCCTTCAACGGGCCCGCGTACGGTACCAGCGAATCAACGCCCTCTTCAAAGCTGAGCTTCTTATCGCCGCCGAGGTCATAGCGCTGCCAGTTTCTCGCGCGCTGTGAGCCCTCGCCCCAGTACTCCTTATAATAGGTGCCGTTGATGCTGACCTTGTTGGACGGGCTCTCGTCAAAGCGAGCAAAGTATCTGCCCAGCATGATGAAGTCGGCGCCCATCGCCAGCGCCAGCGTGATATGATGATCGTATACGATACCGCCGTCGGAGCAGACGGGAATGTACACGCCTGTTTCTTCAAAGTATTTATCTCTCTCGGCACAGACCTCGATCAGCGCGGTCGCCTGACCGCGTCCGATACCCTTGGTCTCACGGGTGATACAGATCGAACCGCCGCCGATACCGACCTTGATGAAGTCGGCGCCGCAATCGGCGAGATAGCGGAAGCCCTCCGCGTCAACGACGTTACCTGCGCCCACCTTGACGCTGTCGCCGTAATTCTCACGGATCCAGTCGATGGTCAGCTTCTGCCACTCCGAGAAGCCCTCGGAGGAGTCGATGCACAGTACGTCCGCTCCTGCCTCGATCAGCGCAGGGACACGCTCGGCATAGTCACGGGTGTTGATACCGGCGCCCACGACATAGCGCTTATGCTCGTCGAGCAGCTCATTGGGGTTTGCCTTATGGCTGTCATAGTCCTTGCGGAACACAAAATATCTCATTTTGCCGTCCTTGGAGATGACGGGCAGAGAATTGAGCTTGTGATCCCAGATGATATCGTTGCACTCGGACAGCGTCGCGCCCTCATAAGCGTAGATCAGCTTATCGAACGGGGTCATGAAGGTCTCGACCTTCTCAGATTTATCCATACGGCTGATACGATAGTCACGGCTGGTGACAACGCCGAGCAGCTTGCCGTCGGGCTTGCCGCCCTCGGTGACCGCGAGGGTGCTGTGACCGGTGCGCTCAGTCAGCTCGATCACGTCCGCCAAGGTCGCGTCGGGACGGATGTTAGAGTCGCTCTGGACAAAGCCTGCCTTATAGCTCTTGGCTCTTTTGACCATTGCCGCCTCATCCTCCACGCTCTGGGAGCCGTAGATGAAGCTCACGCCGCCCTGTGTCGCGAGAGCTACGGCGAGTCTGTCGCCGGATACCGCCTGCATGATCGCGGATACGAGGGGGATGTTCATGGTGATCGCGCTCTCCTCACCCTTCCTGTACTTGACGAGAGGGGTTTTTAAGGTGACGTTTGCCGGTACACACTCCGAGGAGGAGTAGCCCGGAATGAGCAGATATTCATTAAAAGTATGGGCAGGTTCATTGATAAAGGTTGCCATCTTTAATACTTCCTTTCAGCTTACTCATCAGCAGTCATTGCGAGGGGCGAAGCCCTGCGGCAATCTCAACTGATTTAGTATTTTCTTTCCGCTTTGGTCTCACAGTAAATACAGCGGTAGATCTTGTTCTCTTTATCCGTTAAGCGAAACACGTGGTCGAGCTCCTGCTCCGTCGTGGTGATACAGCGCGGATTCATGCAACGGATGACGTTGGTCAGCTCCTGCGGCATATCAATACAGCGCTTGCGCACCAGCTCGCCGTCGCGGATGATGTTGACGGTCGCCTGCGGATCGACAAAACCGATCACATCCATATTGATGTGGGTCTTGGAATCGATCTTGATGATATCCTTCTTTGCCATCTTCTTCGAGGTGACATTCTTGATGATCGCCACGGAGCAGTCCAGCTCATCGAGGTGCAGCAGCTCATACAGCCGCATACCACGGCCTGCGGTGATGTGGTCGATGACAACGCCGTCACGGATGGAATCTATATTCATATCGTTCCGGCCTCCTTGAGCAGTTTCAGGATCAGCGCCATGCGCATGTACTTGCCGTTTAAGACCTGCTTGAAGTAGCAGGCACGGGGATCGTCATCGATCGCGACGCTGATCTCATTGACGCGGGGTAACGGGTGCATGATGCACAGATCCCCTTTCGCGATCATGAGCTTCTGCGGCGTGAGGATGTAGCTGTCCTTGAGCCGCAGATAATCTTCTTCATTGAAGAAGCGCTCACGCTGAACGCGCGTCATATACAGGATGTCGAGCTGCGGCATAACGTCCTCGAGGCTCGTTGTCTGCAAATACGGGATTCGCTTGCGCTGGAGGACGTCCTTTTTTACATAGCTCGGCACTTTTAATTCTTCAGGAGAAATAAGGACAAACCGTGAGCCCTCATAGCGCGACATCGCGTTAATCAGGGAATGAACGGTTCTGCCGAATTTCAAATCACCGCACAAGCCGATGGTCAGATTCTCCATCTTCCCCTTCTCGCGATAGATCGTCAAAAGATCGGCAAGCGTCTGGGTCGGATGATTATGACCGCCGTCACCGGCGTTGATGACGGGGATGGTCGCGGCTCTTGACGCTACCATCGCCGCGCCCTCCTTCGGGTGGCGCATGGCAATGATGTCCGCGTAGCAGGACACGGTCTTGGCGGTATCGGCGACGGATTCGCCCTTTGCCGCGGAGCTGTTGTTCGCGGAGGATACCGAGATCACGTTGCCGCCCAGCTCGTACATCGCCGCCTCAAAGCTCAGACGCGTACGGGTGGAGGGCTCAAAGAACAGGGTCGCGAGCTTCTTGTGCCGACAGACCTCCTGATACTTTTCGGGATTGTCGATGATGTCGCAGGCTGTCTGCATGAGCTCCTGCAGCTCTTCAACAGACAGATCGACGATATCGAGAACAGACCTCATGCCTCTCCTCCGATCCAGCTCTCGTCAGAGGGATTGTTGCGGAATTTGATCAGCCTTTCGACGTCCTCCGGTTTGATATAACCATCCTCGGCGGCGACCTTGGCGATCACATCGAAGTTGGTCAGCGAGATATTTTTGACATTAGCGGCTGAAAGACGGTCAAGCCCCTTCTGCATACCGTAGGTGAAGATGGACACGATGCCCAGCACCTCGGCGCCTGCCTCACGGAGCACGTCGACGACCTCGAGCACGGAGCCGCCGGTGGAGATCAGATCCTCTACGACGACGACCTTCTGACCCTTTTCGAGTCTGCCCTCGATCTGGTTCTGTCTGCCGTGATCCTTGTGACCGGAGCGGACATAGCCCATCGGCAGACCCATCAGGTGAGAGGTGATCGCCGCGTGAGCGATACCGGCGGTCGAGGTACCCATCAGCACCTCGACCTCGGGGTAGTTCTCCTTGATCAGGCTCGCAAGCCCATTCTCTACATCCGTTCTGACCTCAGGGTCGCTGAGAGTCAGGCGGTTGTCACAATAGACAGGGCTTTTGATGCCGCTCGCCCATGTGAACGGCTCCTCGGGACGGAAGAACACTGCCTTTATCTTTAATAAATCTTTAGCGATTTTGATATTCAGTTCCATTTAGTATATTACTCCTTTCTGAGCCTCCCTTTTCTAAGGGAGGTGAGCTCGCCGTAAGGCAAGGTCGGAGGGTTGCCATGTGTGTATTGTTGTTATATCGTCTTTTGTATGCAGGTATCAACCCTCAGTCACCTGCGGTGACAGCTCCCTTAGAGAAGGGAGCCTGTCACGTTAGTCAACAAATTCTTCCACACATCTTCTGTATGCCGCGACGGGATCCTTTGCCGCGGTGATCGGTCTGCCGACAACGATATAATCGGAGCCGATCTCCTTTGCCTGCTTCGGGGTCATCACACGCTTTTGGTCACCGATATCGCCGTCCGCGAAACGCACGCCCGGAGTGACGGTCAAGAAGCTGTAACCGCAGGTCTCATGCACCTTGCCTGCTTCAAGCGGAGAGCACACCACGCCGTCAAGGCCGCTTTCCATCGCGTTCTTCGCGTAGTGCATGACCACCTGATCGATCGGCTCTTTGATCAGCAGATCGTTTTCCATCGCCTGCTGGTCGGTGGAGGTCAGCTGGGTCACCGCGATCAACAGAGGACGCGTCCCGTCTTCTCTTGTTAGCCCCTCCAAAGCAGCGCTCATCATCGCCTTGGTACCGGCGGCATGCAGATTGGTGATATCCACATCCAGCTCGCTTAATACACGCATCGCCTTCATCACGGTGTTGGGGATGTCGTGGAGCTTTAAGTCGAGGAAGATCTTGTGTCCTCTGCGCTTGATCTCGCGCACGATGGACGGTCCCTCCGCATAATACAGCTCCATGCCGATCTTGACAAACGGCTTGCGCGCCTCATTCTCGAACTTGTCGAGGAAGTTGAAGGTAGCTTCCGCGCCGGAAAAATCGCAGGCTACGATAACATCCTTACCCATTCTTAATGCCTCCTATGATTTCATTCAAACTGTTGATACGGTATTTGTCCATCACGGCAGGAAGGTTCTCAATGATCTCCTTGCATGCCGTGGGATTAACTAAATTCTGTGCGCCGACCTCGACAGCCGTCGCGCCCGCGAGCATCATTTCAATGACGTCCTCTGCGGTGCTCACGCCGCCCATACCGACGACGGGGATACTCACCGCGTGAGCGACCTGATACACCATCCTCAGCGCCACGGGGAAGATCGCCGGACCCGAGAAACCGCCCATCGTATTTTTGATGATCGGTCTCCTTGTCCGCAGGTCGATCCGCATCCCGAGCAGGGTGTTGATCAGGCTGATACCGTCCGCGCCGGCTTCTTCACACGCCTTGGCGATGCTGACGATATCGGTGACGTTCGGGCTGAGCTTGATGATGACGGGCTTTGTCGTCACCTTTTTGACCGCCCGTGTCACCTCGGCAGCCGCCTCGGGATCAGTACCGAAGCTCATGCCGCCGCCGTGGACGTTCGGACAACTGACATTGACCTCCAGCCATCCGACCTGCTCCTCTTTGTCGAGAAGCGCGCAGGTGTAGGCGTAGTCCTCGACCGAAAAACCGCTGACGTTTGCCATCACAGGCTTATGAAAACACGCTTTCAGCTTGGGGAGCTCCTCTGAGATGACCTTGTCGACGCCGGGATTTTGCAGTCCGACAGCGTTGATCATGCCGGCGGTACATTCCGCGATACGCGGCGTAGGATTGCCGAAGCGCGGATCCTTTGTCGTTCCTTTAAAGGAAAATGTCCCCAGACAATTGATATCGTAGATTTCGGCGAACTCGTAGCCGTATCCGAAGGTGCCCGAGGCAGGGATCACGGGGTTATCGAGCGCGATCCCACACAGGTTGACGCTCAGTCTGTCCATATGATCTCCTCCTTTTTCAGCACCGGACCATCCTTGCAGATACGCTTGTTGCCGGTGAGGGTTTTGCACGAGCAGCCCATACAGGCGCCGAAGCCGCACCCCATGCGCTCCTCAAAGCTGAACTGACCCGAGGTTTTGACCGCCTTGTTCAAGGCCTTGAACATCGGCATCGGGCCGCAGGTATAGAAGTAGGTATACTGCTCGGGCAGCGCGTCGGTAACAAATCCCTTCACACCGTGGGAGCCGTCAACAGTCGTGACCTGCACCTCACAGCCGAGCGCCTTGAACTCGTGCTCATAAAAGACCTCGTCGGCAGTGTTGAAGCCCAGTACGACGCTGACCTTCTTCCCCTGCGCCAGCAATCGCTTCGCGAGCAGATACATCGGCGGAACACCGACGCCGCCGCCGACCAGCAGCGGATGATCGCCCGACACAGACAGATCGTAGCCGTTGCCGAGTCCGGTCATGACTTGCAGCTCGATCCCCTCGGACATGTTGCCCATAGCTTCGGTGCCCTTGCCGACGACCTTGTAGATCAGGGTGAGTTCATCGCCCTCCACATCACAGACGGAGATCGGGCGGCGAAGGTAAAAGCCGTCGAGCTGAATATTGACAAATTCTCCGGCATTTTTGATCGCCGAAGTATCGCCGCGCAGGAGCATTCTATAGACGTCCTTTGCGATTTTTTTGTTTTCAATGATGGTAAAAATTGTATCTTGCATAAATCTCATGATGTAGGGGAGGGTCTTGACCCTCCCAAATAAAAATCTTCATTGATTTCCAACGGTCGTTATATGTTATACTAAGTATCCATTAAACGCT
>DGUQ01000076.1 GCA_002394725.1 Ruminococcaceae bacterium UBA4306 | reverse complement strand
AGGGTGCGGCTTCTGCCGTCCTCCAGACCGAAACGCAGGCGGAGTACCTTTTCCTCACGGGGCGTCAGGGTATCGAGCACCTCCATGAGCTGCTCGCGCAGCATGGTATGGGAAGCGGCGTCGGCAGGCGCGGGGGCGTCATCGTCGGGGATAAAATCGCCCAGATGGCTGTCCTCCTCCTCACCGATCGGGGTCTCGAGAGAGACAGGCTCCTGCGCCACACGCATGATCTCGCGCACCTTATCGACCGGCATATTCAGCTCCTCGGCGATCTCGTCGGCGGAGGGCTCTCTGCCGTTTTGATGGAGTAACTGAGAAGAAACCTTCTTGACCTTATTGATGGTCTCGACCATATGGACAGGGATTCGGATGGTACGCGCCTGATCGGCGATGGCACGGGTGATTGCCTGACGGATCCACCATGTCGCGTAGGTAGAGAACTTGAAGCCCTTGGTGTAATCGAACTTTTCAACCGCCTTGATCAGACCGAGGTTGCCCTCCTGGATCAGATCGAGGAAGTGCATACCGCGTCCGAGATAACGCTTCGCGATACTGACAACCAGTCGCAGGTTAGCCTCCGACAGGCGTTTTTTCGCGTTGACGTCGCCCTCGGAGATCTTGATTGCGAGCTCGACCTCTTCTTCGGGAGTGAGCAGCGGTACACGTCCGATCTCCTTGAGGTAAACCTTGACGGGGTCATCGATCGAGATATTGTCAGTCGATTCAACGGTATTGCTCTCACCGGTATCATCGTCATCCTTGGCATTGCCGCTGATGTTGAGGTTATCGATATTCAGATCCTCTTCGAGGTCGGTCTCGACGATCTCGATACCGGCGGATTCCAGAGAATCATAGAGCTTTTCGAGCTGTTCGGGGTCGATATCCATCTCGCCGATCGCGTCGAGGATATCCTTGTTGGTAATATTTCCCTTGGTCTTGGCGAGATCGGTCAATTCCTTTAAAAGACTCTTCTTATCTGCTGCTGCGGACATAGGGTATCATCCTTTCCAAATCAATAATGGGGAACGTCAGCTCCCGGCTGTTTCAACCGAAAATCGGTTATTCATGCTTATCTTTCAGACGAGAGAACAAATTGGTAAACTCGTCGTTTGTACTGTTGCGGATATCACTCTCGGTCGGCTTTGCCTTTTCATCGAGAATGATATTGATGTATTCATCCAGCGCCTGCTGCGTGCGCGGCAGATCGGCGCCCGAATTGACGATACGAACGATCTTTGACTGCTCGTCGTTGGTGAAGTCCATCGACAATGCGGTCATCGGATCTTGATGTTTTATAATTCTCACAGAGAAATATTCAAACAGATTCCGATTGAAATCCGTTGTAAAATCCTCGGGACGGAGCTTCTCATGGATATAAACGAGCTTGTCGGGATTATTGACCAAAAACGCGATCAGATTCTCTTCCGCGGAGACAGCGCGCAGGTTGGACGCGTGCTGGGGATTGATCCTGTCATCCCTTGCGGAAATGTTCTTCTGAAGCTGAGAGAACTCGTTTTTGCGGCGGTAGTGGTCCTTACGGCGCATGCCCTGCTTGATCTGCTCCATGATCGAGGACTTGGACACATCGGTTTCATCGCTCAGACGTGAGGCGTAGATATCGCGCTCCATGGGATTATCCAGCTCACACAGCAGCTTGACGCCCTCGTTGAGGTAGCTGAGCTTGTCCTGCGGACTGTTCATATCATAGCGCGATTTGAGCTTTTGCATCCGGTATTCCATATCATTGCCGCTGTTATCCAGCACATTCTGAAATGCGGCATGACCCTTGTCGCCGTGACGACGGATGAATTCATCGGGATCCTTGCCGTCGGGGATCGAGATCACCTTGACCACCAATCCGGCACGCCGCAGGATATCAATCGCTCTGGCGGTCGCCTTCTGACCGGCTTCATCCGCGTCATAGCAGAGGATGACCTCCTTGCAGTACCGCTTCATCAGCGCCGCCTGATCAGCGGTCAGCGCCGTACCGAGGGTGGCGACGGCATTGGTAAAGCCTGCCTGATTGAGCGAGATAACGTCCATGTAGCCCTCGCAGAGGATCAGCGAATCCGACTTGCTGTTCTTCGCGTTATTCAGCGAAAAGAGGTTATAGCTCTTGTTGAACACCAGCGTATCGGAGGTGTTGAGGTACTTCGGCTTTTGATCGGTCATGATGCGTCCGCCGAAGGCGATCACATTCCCTCGCACATCGATGATCGGGAACATCACACGGTTATAAAAGCGGTCGAGCACCGAGTTACCCGAACGGGATTTGAACACCAGATTCGCCGCGATCATCTCGTTCTCGGAAAAGCCGCGTGAACGCAGATGATTGCCCAGAGCAAAACGCTCGTCGGGCGCAAAGCCCAGACCGAAATGGCGGATCGTAGTGTCTGCCAATCCGCGGTTACGCAGGTAAGCGAGTCCCTCAGAACCCTCTTTTGACATCAGCTTTGCGTAAAAGAAACGCGCCGCCTCACGATTCGCTTCATATATTCGGGTACGCAGCTTGCTCACGGAGTCGTCATAATCGTCCTCGGGCATGGACATGCCGGCTCGTTCGGCAAGGAACTTGACCGCCTCCATATAATCGAGGTTCTCGATCTTCTTCACAAAGGTGATGACGTCGCCCCCGACGCCGCAGCCGAAGCAGTAAAACGAACCGTTTTCCGTATAAATATTGAAGGAAGGTGTTTTTTCACCGTGGAACGGACATAATCCGACCAGATTCCTGCCGCGGCGCTTGAGCTGCATATAGGACGCCGCCAGCTCGCCGAGGTCGTTGCGATATTTGATTTCACTGATAAAGTCATCCGATAAACGAGGCATACTCTCTCACTTTCACTGGTTACAATCGCTTGAGTAAACGGCATCGTGAATGATACCCGGGAGGAGCGCTGTTGCATGGGAGTTGTAAACCAAATCAGCTAACGCATGGGTGCTGTAACCAAAATCAAGATTTTGACAGCACCTCAAAAGATTTGGACAACTCCTCAAAGTCCTCCCCTACAAGAGATCTATCTTCATTATTCATACTAAGTAGCAATAAAA
>DGUQ01000156.1 GCA_002394725.1 Ruminococcaceae bacterium UBA4306 | reverse complement strand
CACGTTGAGATGATGGGCTTCCTCGGCATGGGCAACAACCCCATGGTCGGCGCTACCGTCGCGGTAGCTGTCGCGATCCAGAACAGCCTGAAATAATCATTGATCACTCTGACAGCCTCGGGAAGCCGGGGCTGTTTTTGTTGACGATCGTTCGGTGATCGTGTATGATAATCTATATTGAGGTGATGACATGACGCATGGAGAAAGAGCGGAACAGAATTTTCGCCGCGGCTATAACTGCGCCCAGAGCGTGATGCTCGCGTTCGGTGATGTGACGGGCTTGGATGACCGCACCGCCGCCATGCTGTCCTCCTCCTTCGGCGGAGGAATGGGCAGACTGCGCGAGGTGTGCGGCGCGGTATCGGGCGCTTTGACGGTGCTCGGACTGGTGCAGGGCTACGCCGACCCCGATGACCCTGACGCGAAGAAGGCGCATTATCACCGCGTGCAGGAGTTCGCCAAAAGATTCCGCGAGAAGAACGGCTCGATCATTTGCCGCGAGCTGCTCAGCGGCGTGCAGACGGTCGGAGGGAGCGATCCCGAGCAGCGCACCGAATCGTATTACAAAAAGCGTCCCTGTCCGGCGCTGTGCCGCTGTGCCGCCGAGATATTGGACGAGATGATCTAACCGCATACAACGACAAAGACCGCCCGATCACGGGCGGTCTTTGTCAAAAAGGAGTTGTCAAAAAAAGAGAGGAGTTTTCAGTAAAAGGAATTCTCATGCAAATGAAGGATTAGGTAATCTTTACTGTGACTATATGATAATACGCAGATATGTCAAAAGTTTGATGATTCTGTGAATGATATGTGAAAAATAAAGGGCTTTCGGTTGCAAGTCATGGGCATACATGATAAAATGATTCTGTTAATATGATGTTATAAGCCCGCAATCGGGCATGGCTGTGTGCTCGATTGCCTGCCTACGGCGAATATGAATAAAGGCGTGAAGTGATGGAAAACCAACAGAAAAACAAGCATTCTTTGTTCACTCAAATCAAATATATCCTTGATAAAAGCTACCGCGATAACATCCCTGCGCTGGCAGGACAGTCCGCGTTCTTCCTCTTGCTGTCCGCGATCCCCTTGATCCTGTTCGTCTTCTCAATGCTTTCTTTACTGACCGGCAAGGATCTCAAGGCGGAGGATTTTGCCGCGATTCCGGTGCAGGGCACGGTTCCTTATTTTGACAAGCTGATCAATTACATCGTCGATTCCGTCCGCAAGGCGACCTCCGGCACCGCGATCATTACGGCGATCGTCATGCTGTGGTCAGCCGGCAAGGGCATGTACTGCATCACCGACGGGATCCTGCGCGTCTACCGCATTCCGAACAACAAGTTCTGGCTGCTCAGGCGCATTTACGCGATGGGCTACACCATCGTGATGCTCCTGATCCTGTTTGCCGGACTGGTCGCTGTTTTGGCTAACATCTTCTTAGCGTCCTCGATCAATCAGCTGATCGGCGGCGGAGAACAGATTCACTGGCTGACACACGTGCTGCTGCAAATACTCTTGATCCTGCTGCAAACCGTGCTGATGGCATGGGCGCTCAAGCTGTTCCTGCGCAACAAGGTCGAGCGCTCCTACACCACTATGCGCGCGCTGATCCCGGGCATGCTGATCACCGTCATCGCATGGAAGGTGCTCACCTTCGGCGTCGTCTATTACCTGCGCCACTTTGCGGTATCCTCGGTCTACGGCAGCTTAGCCGGTGTGTTCATGGTGATGATCTGGGTCTACTTTTTGACCTATCTGCTCTTGTACGGCATCCAGATCAACTTCGTCTATCGGCATGAGTTCAGCTCCTTTCGCTTATTCAAGCGTAAAGTAAAGGCAAATGTCGAAGCAGCGGAAAAGGAGTGATCACATGAAGTGGTTCAAGCATCGTTCCGTCAGCCGCTTTGCGGTAGAGCCGTATGATCCGAAAACGCAGAAAGCCGTGATCCGTTGTTCCATCTGCACGGGGGAGAAGGTCGCAGGATTCAAAAGCAAGCTCGACGGACATTTCACCGAGGTCATGCTCATCCGTAATGAGAAGGACTTAGAAAAGTTCAAAGAGATGTATCAGGTCGATACCCTCACGACCGAGTATTGAACATAGGTTTGTTCAGCCGCCGCGATTTGCGGCGGTTTTTTTGTATGCGGCGTTGCAGTGTGTTGTAGGGGAGGGGCTTGCTCCTCCCGAAACCTTTCCGAACCATGCCACCTAAAGGCGAAGCAAATCAATTTCTCCGTAGGGTACGGCGCTCGCGACGTACCGAAACCTTTCCGAACCAAGCCACCTAAAGGCGAAGCAAATACCCGCTTCCGTAGGGTACGGCATTTATGACGTACCGAGAATGACGGGCGTATCAAATATCGGGAACGTTAGATAGGATAGAAGCGTTTCAGCCATGCGGTACGTCGACGAGCAGTGGCGCTTAGCCAATCACAGACTTTATCTGTTCTTGGAGCGCTGTTGCATGGGAGTTGTAAGCCAAATCAAGATTTGGACAACTCCTCAAGCGCCGTACCCTACAACAAACGCTATCTTCCCCCAACGAACGATGGTTGCTATCCAACATCCTGCCGCGTGTCCGACATCCCGAAACTCTTCCCATCACAATCCCTCTTGACAAATCCATATCCTCGTGGTATGATTTGTATAACTTATTATACTTTTATAACAACATGAGGTGATTTGATGGCAGCACCAAAAGGCAAATACGCATGGACGGCGACGGTCGGCGAAAAGGGTCAGATCGTCATTCCCAAGCAGGCGCGAGAGGTTTTTGACATTCATCCCGGCGATACGCTGATCCTGCTCGGGGATATCGACCGCGGCATCGCGATCCCACCCAAAGCGTCTTTCAGCGAGATATTCAACACGGTATTCGAACCCGGGGAGGGTGATGACAAATGAAGAGGATCGCGTTCTTCTGCATTCCGGCGCACGGTCACACCAACCCCATGCTCCCCGTCGCGGCGGAGCTGGTCAAACGCGGTGATTCTGTGCGCTTCTATTCCTTCGACGAGTTTCGTGACAAGATCGAAAAGACCGGCGCAGCGTTTATCTCCTGCACTTCCTTTCTGCCCGAGGTGAACGAGGAGCAGATGGCGCGCCTGATGAACGTTTCCCAAACCGAAATGACCCTCCAGGCGATCCGTACTACGTTGAGCATGAACGACTTTCTCGAAGAGGAATTCAAGCGCTTTTGCCCCGACGTCGTCTATACCGATTCGGTGTGCTTCTGGGGCAAGCTCAACGCGTGGAAGCACCATGTCCCGATGGTGTGCTCCACCTCCACCTTCGCGTTCAATCAGCTCTCGTCGAAGTACATGAAGCAGAGCCGTGCCGAGGTCCGGGACATGATGCTCGGTCTGCCGAAGATCAGTAAGGAGCTCAAGACCCTGCGCCCCTACGGCTACGAGGTCAAAAGCGCTTTGGCGCTGGTGGCGAACAATAATCAGACCGATACGGTCGTCTACACCTCACGGCGCTTCCAGCCCTATGCCGAGAGCTTCACGAGCCATTATCGGTTTGTCGGGCCGTCCGTGTTCTCGGAGCTTTTGCCGCAAAAGGACAAGGCGCGTCCGCTGATCTATATCTCGCTGGGCACGGTCATCAACGATCGTCCCGATTTCTACCGGAAGTGTATCGCGGCACTCAGGGACATGGACGCCGACGTTATCATCTCGCGCGGTCAGTATATGGATGAGAAAAAGCTCGGCGATCTGCCCGACAACATCCAAGCCTTTGAGCGCGTCGATCAACTCGAGGTGCTGTCGAGAGCCGACGTATTCATCACCCACTGCGGTATGAACAGCGTGAGTGAGAGCCTGTACATGGCGACCCCGATGGCGCTCTATCCCCAGACAGCCGAGCAGCATGCCGTGGCACGCAGGACGCAGGAGGTCGGCGCGGGCGTCATGCTCGCCGATGATTCCATTGAGGGGATCAGGAGGACAGTCAAAACGCTGTTGAGCGATCAACAATACGCGAAAGCCGCCGGTGAATGTTGTGAGGATTTTCGTTCGTGTTCGGGCGCGAAGGGCGCGGCGGAGTTCATCGAGAACGCGCCCCATACCTGCGACGGGATTGACCCGATCGCCGAGATGAATAAGGTCAACAGGCTCTGGTCGATCATCTTCCCGATCCTCGCGACCCTGATCGGCATTTTGTTGGGCACGCAGATTTCATGGGGATTGGGTATCACGGTCGGACTCGCCCTCGGCGTGTTGTCCTATCCGCTCAATACCTGTGTGCAAAAGCTGCGCTACAATGCGGTGATCAGAAAAATGAAAACGCAATAATCATCAGTTCAGCCCCTCACAGAAGAGGGGCTTTTTCGTACAAAATATTTCTCTCAAAACCTATAGCATTCATGTCGCGAATCTGTTATACTGATAACAGAATCCGATCGACAGGGGGAATCACCGTGAAAAAGAGCGTTATCATCTTATTGATCGCCGCGATCTTACTTTGTCTGACCGCGTGCCACACATCACCCGACAGCGCCCAGTCCGACGCTGCTCCATCCAACGCAGCGACAGCCGATCAATCGTCAGACGCCCCTCATAAGCTGGTCAGCCGCGTCAAGCGTTATTATAAGGATACCGAGTGGAGCGGCTGGGAGTTGCTGAACACCACGACCATCGATTATGACAGAGCCTATCCCATCCTGTTCAACACTGTATACAGTAAGGTCGAGGAGTATCCCGACCAAACAAAGTGTGAGTACACCTTTGAGGGCGATATGCCCGTGACCCGTTTCGAAACGGAGGGTATCCCCGGCGTCAGTACAACGGTGGAATATAAAAGCGGCAGACCCGATACAGTCACCCTTGAAAACACAGGGTCGAAAGTCGTCAGTAAAGGGACATATCAGTACGACGACAGCAGTCACTATTACACGAAAGAGATCACCGAGGTGGAGGACGCTTCACTCGGACGGAATTCTGTCGACAAGAGTGAGAATATCGTTTCTGCCGAGGTGAAAACAGAAAACGGCTTGCTCAGATCGACTGTTACATTCCTGACTATCTACACTTGGGTGAACGGTGAAAAAAAGCAGGATGAAGATGTCCCCACAACACCTGAGTATATCGAATATGACGAAGAAGGCATCGTCGATCAGATCTATGATGTCGAAGAAGATACCGACAGCAAAAACTTTTGGGAGCGATTCATTGTGACCCGTGACGGCGGCAGGATCACAGAGGTCGTCTGTCAGAGATACGATGTGGAAGACAGGTGGACGGATCAGGAAAAACTCGTATTTGAGTACAACGATACCGAGATCAGTCCCTCGCGCTACAGTTTGATGATGAATTGGCTTATCGCCAAAAGCAGCAGTTTATATGTATTTAACTGGTATTGATCACATACCCTCTCCCGTCACTTTGTACATATAAGGAGTTCCTATGAAAAACATTCACGCAGACCTCATCCACGACCCCTCGGGCTTTGTCCTGCTTGCGGAGCATGTGCCCGGTATCATTCAGGAGATCCGCTACTACTCCACCTATAATTTCATCGGCGAGCGTATCGACGGCTATGAGGAGCCGTGCGCGCTGTTGACCAAGGAGGCCGCCCGAGCGCTGAAATCGGTCAGCAATGAGCTCATGGTACAGGGCTGCCGCCTCAAGGTGTTCGACGCCTACCGTCCTGTCAGCGCGGTCAAGCATTTTATCCTGTGGGGGATCGAGGATCAGGATGTCCGCATGAAGCCGTATTTCTACCCCGATCTGCAAAAGCAGGAGCTGTTCGCAAAGGGATATATCGCGAAGGAGTCCTCCCACAGCCGCGGCAGTACGATCGATCTGACCCTGCTGGACATGGCGACGGGCAGGGAGCTCGATATGGGCAGTCCGTTCGACCGCTTCGGCGAGATCTCCCATCCCGATTACCGCGGTATCACACAGGAGCAGTACGACAACCGCATGCTCCTGCGCCGTGCCATGCTGCGCGGCGGCTTTGAGCCGATCGACTCCGAGTGGTGGCATTTCACCCTTAGGGACGAGCCCTATCCCGATACGTACTTCGACTTTCCCGTATCGGCGGAATATCTGAGAAAGTAGCAGATCGCCGCTGCGCCGGCAAATGAAACAGACAGAAGCAGGGAGCTGACCCGACAGATCAACTCTCTGTTATTATTTTCCTTGAAATATGGATAAACATATAGTATAATAGGCACGAAATGCAGTGTCTGCGCAGATGCTGTACAAGTGATCGACGGGGGAGCATCCCTTTCGATCAAAAAATCAATAATAAAATGGAGGAAAAGCAATGAAAAGAATCGCACTGGTGATCCTGAGCCTGATGATCCTGATGCTCGCCGCCTGCAGCGCGGGACAAAAGACCGCTGCCGAGCCGACCGAGGCGACCAAGGATGAGGCCGCCGTCACATCCAACCGTCCCGAGGACAGCACTGCTGTGATGCTGCCCAAGTACTCGTACACCCTCAAGGGCTCTCACGAGGTCAAGGGCAGACAGGGCGTGTGCAGTGAGGGCGACTACTACTGGGTCAGCGGCTCCACCACACTGGCAAAGTACGACAAGGACTGGAATCTGATCAAGATCAATGAGGAACCCTTTAAGGGCTATGACATTGAGGTCAACCACATTGCCGACATCGATGTATACAACAACGAGCTGTATATCGGCGCCGAGTATTTCATGGACGGCGTAGGCAAGAACATTCAGGTCGCGGTTTATGACGGCGACACCCTCGAGCTCAAGCGCACCTTCCCCTTTGAAGCGGAGAGCGGACAGCTCGAGTGCTCCGGTATTGCTGTCAACCCCGATAACGGCACCGTGTGGATGTGCTCATGGGTCGGCGAGGAGAGCGGCCGCTATCTGTACAGCTATGACCTGAAAACCGGCAAATATAACGGCAAGGTGCATATGCAGATGCCGCCGCAGTGGCTGCAGGGCATCGCCTACTATGACGGCTACTTCTACATGACCGCCGATGACGGTACCGCCGACGACAAGGAGCCGGATCACCTCTATCGCACCAAGATCAACGAGGGCGCTACCGACTGCATCGTTACGCTCGAGCGCACCTTTGACGACGTTACCCTGCAGGGTGAGATCGAGGGTCTGACCTTTGATCACGCCACCAAGCAGCTGCTGTTGCTCTACAACCGCGGCGCGCGCATCGTGCTGGGTATGCCCAAGGGCTTCTATGACGGATATGATAAAGAGATCAGCGAAGTATTCGTCTATGACATGACGGAGAGAAGCTATTAATCTTAATATGACCGAACAGGAGGCTGTCGCACTAAGGAGCGCGACAGCCTCTTTTTCTTCCGCTTTGACAGCACGCCGAAAAACTACTTGACTACAGCACGTTTTTTTGATAGTATAACAGCACTGCATGAAATAAATATTATTTTGGAGGATAATTATGAAAATCACCAGCTTCAGCCCCCTGATTATGACCAATGATTCCGAGAAAGCCGGTAAGGTGTTCGAGGCATTTGGCTTTACCAAAAAGCACGAGAAGAAGGACGCGTCTGAAAACCACGATTCCGGCTTCCGTATGAAGGACGCCGACGGTCACGGTATCTCGATCGCGCAGGTCAACGGGATCCCCCGTGATATGATGGCGGTTCAGATGAACGTCGATGATTTGGATGAGGCAATCTCGCTTTTGTCATCCTTTGGCTTTAAGAACATGAGGGGAGAGGGCAATATCATCGATAACGGTTCCGCCAGAACAGCCGTGATGGTCGCGCCCACAGGCTTTGCGGTCAACGTTGTTTACCATGTCAAAAACAGATAAGTAGGTCGATCCATGAGTAAGAATCCCGATGCAGACAAGCTCCCCAAGGATGAGCCGCTCTATCGCTATGACGGCGGTGATTCGAACCTCGCCCTCTGGAGAACGCTCCAATATCTGCTCAATCCGTTTGCGCGGAATGATTACTATTACCAGATCGAGATCCCAAGCAAGGAATTCATGGATTACGCGGCAAAAACCGCGAACCCTTAACGCGCTTCTGCGAGATTCTCGATCAAGAGGGGATCCCCTACACGGTATCCGACCGCTATACACGCTATATGCCGAAGATCGAGCTGCCGCAGGCATAAATAAAGATAATTGACTTCACCCAAAAGCCTGCTATAATAGGTATAGAATACTCATAAAGGGGAGAGGCTAATGGGAAATACGTTTTACTTTGAATGGGAAGTCGCGCTGATGCAGTGGATCCAGTCATGGCTCGGCCCTGTCGGCACGGCGATCGCGTCCGTGATCACCGAGATGGGCGATCAGCTGGTATGTGTCGCCGTACTGGGCTTTTTGTACTGGTGTTGGGAGAAGGAATACGGCAAGTATGTCGGACTGAACGTACTGGTGGGTATCACCCTCAATCCGATGATCAAGAACGTCTTTCTCAGGCGCAGACCGTACTTTGACAATCCGGGGATCCAATGTCTCAAGCCGGTGAAGAGCGGCGCCGATATCTATGATATCTCGGCACAGGGCTTCTCTTTCCCGAGCGGTCACTCCACCAACGCCGTGGCGCTGTATACCTCTCTGGGACGGTACAAGAAGAACAGGATCCTGACGATCATCGGTATCGCCGTTCCGCTCTTGGTGGGTATCTCACGCTTTTGTCTGGGCGTCCATTATCCGACGGACGTCATCTGCGGCTGGGCGCTGGGTCTGATCGTCGTTTTCATCGTTCCGGCTTTGCAGCGCGTCGTCAAAAACCGCTGGGCGTTCTACGGACTCTTGGTGCTGATCGCCCTGCCGGGATGGTTCTATTGCAAGAGCGCCGACTATTTTACCGCCTTCGGCATCCTGATCGGCTTCATCTTCGCGGTGGAATTCGAGGATCGATTCGTCAAATTCGAGAATACACGCAGGGTCCTGCGCTGTATCCTGCGGATCGTGCTGGGCGTCGGCGTCTACTTCGGGCTCAATACCCTGTTAAAGCTCCCGTTCAGCAAGGAGTTTCTCGCCGCCGCCACCATACCGTCCTACGCGGTGCGCGCGGCACGCTACTGCGTGATCACCTTCGTTACTATCGGCGTGTATCCGCTGATCTTCCGACTCGGCGACCGTATCTTCAAGCGCAAAGATTAGTATAAGAGCGCTTTTCCGTCAGCCGGAGCTGAATAATCGCCATTATAAAAGCCGATGACAACGCTTGTGTAGGTTGTCATCGGCTTTATGTCTGTCGTAATACTAATCCTTGATAAAAAGANNAAAGTGTTTTATTGCTACTTAGTATGAATAATCGCCATTATAAAAGCCGATGACAACGCTTGTGTAGGTTGTCATCGGCTTTATGTCTGTCGTAAAATTATCTGGATGATCGACGTCATCCGACGTATTATCCGTAATACGTTTTGTACCATTCGGCAAAGGCTCTCAGCCCCTCGCGGATCCCGATCTTCGGCGTAAAGCCGTAGTCGCGCTCCAGCGCTGTTGAATCGGCATAGGTCACGGGAACATCGCCCGGCTGCATACCGACCAACTCACGGTGACCCTCAAAGTCATAGTCCTCGGGCAGAACGCCCGCTCTGACCAATTCCTCCTGCAAGGTACCGATATAGTCCAGCAGGTTCTCCGGCGTTCCGCCGCCGATATTGTAGACGGCATACGGCGGCAGCGGCAGGTCATCCTCTCCGACTGCCTTCTCGGGCGCTCCCTGCATCACGCGGTAAACGCCCTCGACGATATCGTCAATATAGGTGAAGTCACGCTTGCAGTTGCCGTAGTTGAATATCTGAATCTTCTCACCGCGGCTGAGTCTCTGCGTCGCGCTGAAGTAGAACATATCCGGACGTCCGGCAGGGCCGTAAACCGTGAAAAAGCGCAGTCCGGTCGAGGGGATATTATACAGCTTGGAATAGCTGTGCGCCAGCAGCTCATTGCTCTTCTTGGTAGCGGCATACAGGCTGACCGGATTGTCCACCTTGTCCTCCACGCTGAACGGCACCTTTTTGTTGCCGCCGTAAACACTGGAGCTGGACGCATAAACCAGATGCTCGACAGGGTTATGTCTGCACGCCTCCAAAATGTGAAAGAAGCCGATCAGATTGCTCTCGATATACACATCGGGATGATCGATCGAGTAGCGGACGCCTGCCTGCGCCGCGAGATTGACAACGACGGCAGGCTTGTATGCTTCAAACACCCGATCCACCAGCGTCTTATCCGCAAGATTCCCACGGATAAAGACGTGGCTGACCGGTGAAGCCTTTGCCGCCTCCTCGATCTTGCTCAGTCTGTATTCCTTCAGCTTCGGATCGTAGTAGTCGTTCATGCTGTCAAAGGATATGACCCTGCCGGCCGTTAACTCCCTGAGCAGTCTGATGACCAGATTCGCTCCGATAAATCCGGGGGATCCCGTTACCAGTATTGTTTTTCCGTTTAAATCAATGGTTTGTTTACTCATGTTCATCTTATCCTGTCATAAAAGAGGATTTACCGGCATACACAGCTGCCATCAATCCTCGGATTTTTTGGTTGCTTTGCGCAGCTTGTTCAGTTCATCCCTGATTTTGCCTTCGCGCTTGAATGTCGCCCTGGCAAGCCGCACGATCGGCAAGAGGGGACGAGCGATCTTGTGACGATAAAAGAACGGATATTTCGTCCTGTAAGTGTTGGGGTTGAGAATCAAGCGATTCTTAATATAATACCATTTATTTTTGGATGTATCCGGCTGATCGGCGTAAACGCCTTGCGGCGACAGGCTGTTGATGCGCTGCTTAAAGGTTCCCGTTGCGCCCGAATTCAGCATAAACGCCAGCAGATTTTCTTCATCTCTTGAAAGAGCCGGTAACTCCGTGCTCTCGGGAGAAGAAAACAGTTTTTCGGACAGAGAACGAAGATTCATCTCATCGCGTACCAATCCGAGCTTCGGCAGCTCGCGGTCAATAAAGTCGCGGTGCAGCGCAAAGGACCGATCGACGACAAAAAAATCCGTCAGCACACGCAAACCGACGCCGGCTCTGTGCAAGTGCTTGCAGGCGTGCGCGATCAAAAAAAGATAGAACTGATCATCAGTCATCTTTTTTTCGTATCCGTCCGGAGAAACGGGCGACAGGCTCTCGTAATAATGACGAAAATATTCAAAAAAGGTGGGATACGATTCCACAAACAGCTTATTGTGCAGTTCAAAATGATAGATCGGAGGCTTTGAATAGATATCGTCCTTGGACACGCCGAACGCATCCACGGTATAACCGAGCGCTGTCATGACATTTTTTGCTTGTTCGGTTTGATCGGGATCGATCAGCAGATCAACGTCGCACATCTCGCGCATACCGCACTTGGGATAATAACGCCTCAATACACTGCCCTTGAGCTTGACATAGCCGACGTGGGCATCCGATAATGCGCCGCAGACCTGTTCCAGCTCCCGATCAATGAGCAGGGAATCCCTTACGGAGTGATAGTAGGCTTCCTTCCAGTATTCCCTTTGCTCTTTGTCTAGCATTCCACTGTCATTCCATTCGGAAATGACATAACCCACCATTGCGGAAACATCGTGGAAGCGGCTCTGACGCGCCAATTCATGAAAATCAACCTCTGCCAGAAGACTTGGGTCCGGCTGTGTGTTATGCAAAGCGCATTTGAGCAAATAGAGCAGGGGCTGATATCTAGTGACAATTGTCTGCATTTAACTCACCTGTCGATCAAGGTTCCGACAGAAGATCATTCAGACACTCTGTTGCCATACATCTTTTCGTAATACTCACGGTATTCGCCGTTGATGATCTCCTGCCACCATTTTTTATTGTCAAGATACCATTGGATGGTCTTTTTGATGCCGTCCTCAAAGCGCGTCTCGGGCAGCCAGCCCAGCTCATTGTGGATCTTAGTGGGATCGATCGCGTAGCGCATGTCATGACCCTTGCGATCAGTGACAAAAGTGATGAGGCTCTCAGGCTTATCAAGCTCCTTACAGATCAGCTTGACGATGTCGATATTGCGCATCTCGTTATGTCCGCCGACATTGTACACCTCTCCGATCCTTCCCTTGTGGATGATCAGGTCGATGGCTTTACAATGATCCTCTACATACAGCCAGTCACGGACATTGATACCCTCTCCGTAAACGGGAAGCGGTTTATCAGCCAGAGCGTTTGTGATCATCAAAGGAATGAGCTTTTCGGGAAAATGATAGGGGCCGTAGTTGTTGGAGCAGCGGCTGACAGTCACCGGCAGACCGTAGGTCCTGTGATATGCCAGAACCAGCAGATCCGCTCCTGCCTTGGAGCTGCTGTACGGCGAGCTTGTATGGATGGGCGTTTCCTCCGTAAAGAACAGGTCGGGACGGTCAAGCGGAAGATCGCCGTATACCTCGTCGGTCGAGACCTGATGATAGCGGATCCCACCGTGCTTGCGGCAGGCGTCCATCATGACCTCCGTACCGATAATGTTCGTGCGCAGGAATATCTCGGGATCCTCGATAGAGCGATCCACATGGCTCTCGGCAGCAAAGTTGACAACCACGTCGGGGTGTTCCTCGCTGAACAGCTTGTCGATCGCGTCACGGTCACAGATATCCACCTTTACAAAGCGGAAGTTGGGCTTGTCCATCACTGACTTCAGTGTAGAAAGATTCCCGGCATAAGTTAGCTTATCAAGACAAACAATACGATAATCCGGGTGATGATTTAGCATATGAAAAACAAAATTGGAACCGATAAAACCGGCGCCGCCGGTCACAAATATCGTCATAATGATTACCTCACAGTATGATTTTTCCTTCGAGCACGTTCATCAGGTGTTCGCCGTACGGACTCTTGCCGTACTTGGCAGCGCTTTGAGCAAGTCTTTCGTCATCAATCCATTTAAGCCTGTAGGCGATCTCCTCGGGAGCGGATATCGTCATACCCTGGTACTGCTCCAGCATACAAACAAAATTTGTCGCTCTCCTCAGGGAATAGAAGGTTCCGGCGTCCATCCAGGTAAAGCCGCGGCCGAGCAGCTGAGCGCGCAGCTTATTCTCCTGCAGATACATCTCATTCAGCGAGGTGATCTCCAACTCTCCCCGTGCGCTGGGCTTGACCTTCTCCGCCAACCGGCTGACTCCCGCCGGATAAAAATACAGTCCGACGATCGCGTAATTGGATTTTGGATTCTCCGGCTTTTCCTCCACGCTCAATACGCTGATTCCGAAGTCATCGTTCTTATCGCCTCTGTCAAACTCCATGATACCGTACCGCTCCGGATCCTCAACATAGTAACCGAAGACGGTGGCGTCCCCGTTCTCAGCCGTTTTGACTGCGGCAGACAGCTTGTGGCCTAATCCGTTTCCGTAAAAAATATTGTCGCCGAGGATCATAGCACAGCTGTCGTCGCCGATAAAGTCCTTGCCGATGGTGAACGCCTGCGCTAAGCCCTCCGGCTTCTCCTGAACCGCGTATTCCAGATGGATCCCGAATGCTTCGCCGTCGCCCAGCAGTTGCTGTATCCTGGGCGTATCCTCGGGAGTCGAGATAATGAGAATATCTCTGATCCGCGCCAGCATAAGTGTAGAAAGCGGATAATAGATCATCGGTTTGTTGTAAACGGGCAACAGCTGTTTTGACGTCACCATAGTCAGCGGATACAGTCTTGTTCCGCTTCCGCCTGCGAGTATAATACCTTTCACCGAAAAACTCCCTTACTGTTTATTATGCAGGGTTCAAAGGGATTTTTTAAACGTGAACCCATATAGAGAAGTGCGCTCCTGCAAAAGCCGCAGAAGCTTACATTATCCAATATATTATACTACAAAGCGGTAAAATAATCAATATATTTTCACTTTTTTCATTTTTTTGCCTGCTGTGCCGGAATTTATGTTACTTTATCATGTGTATTTTCGCGGATAAAACGGTCACGGAGCTTGTCGCCGACAGCGCCGTATCGGCGCCGATTGGACAAACTGACGAAAACCTGACCGCCTTAATTCAGCATTGTCTACTTATGAGTTAAAAAGCTGTTGAAAGGGTTGATTTTTTGTTTCGAGTATGGTAAGATGTTGCAAAGAATGCATATATATGTTGCGAATACGGAAAGATGTTGCAAAGAATGCGCTTTACGATAAGAATAAAGCTGTCGGCTTTATCAGGCGAAAGAAGGAGATATCCGATCTTTTGGAATACGAGCCGAGCAGCATATCCTACGGATCGTCATATCGCTAAGTGTTCGTGCTTTATCCTTCGTGTTGCTTATTGTCACCCTATCCACGCAATTCAAAACCAGAGGAGATCAACTTGAAACCGAAAAGATCGTATCACAGCTTCAGGCCGATGCTGTGCAGAAACTACCGAAAAAAGAGCTTATATGTATCCTCGGTTACAACCGGTTACGGCATAAGAGAGAAAAACAGATTCTTGGTTGCCGCTCCGCTCAACCATGTCGGCGGAATCAGAACAACGTTTCTTTCGCTCGGAAACGGCGGTTGTGCGGTATATATGGAAAAAGACAACAATATGATTGCAGGACGCCTGTGTAAAAATGTTTACGCAAGCGTCCTGCAATTTTTCTAATCAGTTTTTGTTTTTTTAAAAGCCAAATCACCATTACGGATATCGTAATAATATTACAAAAATAAGAATTTTAATTAATGTATATGTTATCATTTCACCGAGAAGGTGATTTTATGATCAGAATAAAGTTGTCGACATTATTAGGCGAAAGAAGGATAACGCAGGCGGAGCTTTCCCGCAAGACCGGGATAAGACCCGCGACGATCAACGAGATGTACCATGAGTTTTCTGTCAGGGTCAACCTCGAACATATCGATAAGATATGCGAGGCGCTCAACTGCGAGATATCCGATCTTTTGGAATATGAGCCGAACAGCATATCATACGGACCGTCAAATCTTTGATACAATATAAGTATTTGTGCTTTAACCTTAGCGTTGATTATTGCCAAAAACTCCATATCCATGCAATTCAAAACAAGAGGTGATTCAACATGAAACCGAAAAGATTGTACCATAGCTTCAGGCTGCTGCTGTGCAGAAACTACCGAAAAAAAGCGAAATACCTCAAGGATCACAAGGTTCTAGCGGATATAGGGGAGAACTGCCGTTGGGGGCCCTCCCTTCTGCCGCTGTATCCCGAGCTGATCAAGCTGCATAACAACGTCACGATACACAAGACCGTTGAGATAAAGACGCACGATATCGTTAACGGCTTTTTAATGAGGGCAAGACCCGACGCCGATTTAGGCGCAAGAGAGCGCATCGGCTGTATCGAAATAATGGATAACGTGTATATCGGTATCGGCGCGATGATCATGCCCGACGTCCGTATCAACAGGAACTGTATTATCTCCGCCGGCAGCGTTGTGACGTCGGATATACCGGAGAATTCAGTCGTAGCCGGAAATCCTGCTAAGGTTATCGGACGGTTCGATTTGTATGTCGCTTCCAGAATGATGAGCAAGGATCGTAACCTTAAAACCACGAATCAGGTGCTGCCTCCCGGGCGAGCCGCTGAGGAATGGGAGTTCTTTGAAAATGTCAGAAAGGCAAGCGCTGAGCAGAAAGCACCCACCGTTTCCGCCGCCAAAGCCCCCGTACCGTCCGACAAAGCCTCCTACAAGCCAGTCAGGGACAAGGTGATACAGGTGCTGACCGAAAACATCAGCGGTGTGGATTTTGAGACAGCTCAGAATCTTGTCACCGGCAATATCTTTGATTCGCTGTCACTTATCACGGTCGTCAATCTCCTTGAAGAGGAATTCTCGTGCAAGATCCCGTTCCAGAAGATCAACCCCGAAAACTTCAACAGCGCAGACAGCATGACGGCTTTGATTCTCAGCCTCGGCGGAGGAGAAGCCGCTGATGAAGTTGTGTCATCGGTAGTTTCAAAAGAAGCGATCTTGGGCAAACCGATAGAGTATGATGAAGCCGAGACCTACAAGCCGATCGTGCAGAGAGTTTTTGAGAATTCTCTAAAGAATCCCGACGACCCTGCGTTTATTATAAACGATAAAACGACTACCTACGGCGAGTTTGCCGATATCATCTATTCTGTCTATCGGTGGATGGCAGCAAAGGGCGTCAAAAAGGGCGACCATGTCATCGTGCAGGCTTCACATGAGGTCGCTTGTCCGGCGTGCTGGTTTGCCGCACACCTCGCCGGCGGAGTGATGGTGCCCGTTGAAAAGAGCGCTCCCGATGCGCGTATCCTTGAGATCGCGCGTGAGACGCAGGCGAGCTTTATCATTGCGCTCAAGCCCAATCTGGCTTCTGATATCCCGTGGGCATCCTTTGAGGAGGTATACGCGATCGAGCATAAGTACAAGTTTTCTGCCGATACAGCGATCGAGTACCCCGATATCAATCTGCCGAGCGAGATCATATATACGACCGGTACTACCGGCAAGTCAAAGGGCGTAGTGCTTACTCACCGAAAAAAGAGCTTATATGTATCCTCGGTTTCAGCCGGTTACGGCATAAGAGAGAAAAACAGATTCTTGATTGCCGCTCCGCTCAACCATGTCGGCGGAATCAGAACAACGTTTCTTGCGCTCGGAAACGGCGGTTGTGCGGTATATATGGAGGGCATGAGCGATCTGGTCAAACTCTTCTCCGTCATTGAGAAGCATCATGTCACCTCGATGTTCCTGCCTCCGGCTTCTATCAGGATCATTATCTACCGGACAGGCGACAGGTTAGCTGAATTCAAGGATCAGATCGATTTTGTCTCTACCGGCTCATCGCCTTTGTTTGAGAGTGACTGCGACGGCTTAAAAAAGCTGTTGCCCCATACAAGGCTTTACAATACCTATCAGGCGACTGAGATACCCGGAGGAACGGCGTATAACTATAATGAGATAGACTTCCGACCCAATTGTGTCGGTAAACCCGTCAGGAATCTGGAGATCGCTCTCTTGACCGAGGACGGCACCATTACGAAAGAGGCAGGAGTCGAGGGTCAGATCTGCGCCAAAAGCGAGATGACCATGAAGGAGTATTATAACGAGCCCGAGCTTACCGAATCGGTCTATCATGACGGCTGGTTCGTATCCAGCGATATCGGCACCTTTGATGAAGAAGGCTATTTGTATTATGTCGGCAGAAAAGACGACGTCATCAACCTCGGCGGCTATAAGATCGCTCCCACCGAGGTCGAGAGTCTTGCTCTGCAGTCGGGCATGATAGAAGAGTGTATCTGTATTGAGGAGACCGACGAATACAATGTAGCCTATATCAAGCTGCTTGTAACGGTCGACGACAAGGATCATTTTGATCCCTCTTTGCTCAACGCTTATCTATCCGAAAGACTTGAAATGTATAAGATCCCCAGAACCATCGAAGCTGTCGATGAGCTCAAAAAGACCTTCAACGGAAAGATCGACAGAAAAGCCTACAGAAAGAAAAAGTAATATAATGAATCGGACGCCTGCGTAAAGTTGCTTACGCAGGCGTCCCATATTTTTCTATTCGTTATTACTCTTTTTGAGCTGCGTTGATGAGCGTATCGACGGCGTCGGCAAGGCTTTCGGCATACGTGACATTTCTGAACGCGCCGGCTTTGACCTTGTCGATGATCTCCTGCTTTTCGTTGTGTCCGATCAAGATCCCGCGGCAGTCGGTGACTTCACTGATACAGCAATCACGGAGCTTATCGCCGACAGCACAGCACGCGGAAGCATCCAGATCAAATTCACGGATCGCCAGTTCAAACAGACCGGTCTTCGGCTTGCGGCAATCGCAGTCCTTCCTGTATTCAGGGACAGGAGCGTCCGGAAGATGCGGACAAAAATAAACCTTATCGATCAATACGCCTTGTGACGCGAGCTGTTCGAGCATCCAATGATTCAGCTTTTCAAAATCGCGCAGGGTATAATACCCCCGGGCGATACCGCTTTGATTCGTGATGACAATCAGCTTGTAACCGGCTTTTTGAGCGGCACGCAGCGCTTCGACAGCGCCCTGTGTAAATTCAAAATCCTCGATCTTGTACAGATAGTCCTTTTCAACGTTGATCGTACCGTCACGATCAAGAAACAGCGCTTTTTGCTTCATCGATGCACCTCTCATTCTGACCGCAATTACCGGATACCGACTGCCTGCATGACGTCGGTATCCGGTAATTACTTGTTCAAAACATAGATTTATTCCTGTGTCAGATTCTTCTCGACCAATTCGCAGATAATATGGATAATGTTGATATGGCTCTCCTGAACTCTGGCGGTGGTGTTGCAGCGAACGACCACGGGATAGTCGACCAGATCCTTGATCTTGCCGCCGTCTTTACCGAGGAAAGCGGCAGTCACGGCGCCTTTCTCCGCCGCAACCTTTGCGGCTCTGAGAACATTCTCGGAATTGCCGCTGGTGCTGATGCCGATGAACATATCTCCGGGGCAAACATGACCCTGTGCCTGACGCGCGAACACGTCCTCATAACTGTAATCGTTCGCGATCGCGGTCATGGTCGCGACGTCGGCGTTCAACACGACCGCCGGCCATGAGGGGCGTTCGAGCTGAAAGCGGCCGACGATTTCACCGGCAAAATGCAGGGCGTCGGACGCGGAGCCTCCGTTGCCGCAAATCACCAGCTTGTTGCCGTTTTTCAAAACGTCCGTGAGCTTTTCGGCGATCTGCGCCACGGTGCTCACCAGCTCGGCGTCATTGATATTCTGTTCCTTGACGGCAATACTGTCCTTAAATCTTTGAATAACCAGTTCCTGTGAATTCATCATCAATAACCTCATTTCTGTTTTGCGCTGCATCATGCAGACGATTACTGCAGCAGAGCGTTTGTTTTTTCATCCAGTTTTCGGATCGTTCCTTCCGTCAGTCGCAGCAGCGGCTTTTCCAAAATCAGACAGCGGATTTTGTCAACGATGATGCCTGCGCAAAAAATCGTCAACGTCGCAAGCAGCAACTGCGGCAGGATCGAACCTGTCTTGTATAAGACCGAATTATCAAATACTTGCTCAAACAGCCAGACATGCAAATCTCCGATATGCAGCAAATAAACGCCGAATAATGACGGAGATAAAAACTCAACACAACGGATCACTGCCTGATTTTTGATATTCAGCTGCTTAAAGAATAAAAACAAGCTGATAGACAAAGCAACGGGAAGGATCTTTTCTGCGTTCCATACAAAGTATGAGATCACGTTATCTTTATGAATGATTTGAGCCACATACTTCATAACGATCAGCGAAACCAACTCCGCAACAATCAGCGCGACCGCAATAAGACCGCTTTGCTTTTTGGAGAGGCGAATGTCGTATTTTCTGATATAAGCTCCGACAAAATACATCGTGATAAAAAGGTATAATCTGTTGGTCCCCTGCAGCCATTCTGCCGCGGTCACTGTTCTGATAACGGAAAAGAGCACAAGAGATACGACGCATAAAGCAGCCAGCTGTTTTTTCGTCAGCGAATCGATCAGTTTGTTGATGAACGGATGGAGCAAAAGGATCACGATATAAGCAGAAAAATACCAATAGCGATTGAAGCTGAACGGCAAAACCATCTTAACAACATTGAGCAGTGACATCTCCTTTGTCCCAAGAAGACACGCCGCTATACCCGTTGCTACGGAATAAAACAGCACCTGACCGTAGAGCTTGAAAAAACTCCGCCACGAAAATTTAGTTTTCATCGACAGAAAATATCCGGTAATCAGCATAAACGCGCCGAGGATAAACGGACCGATCCTGGCTGCGGCTAACAGGAACCAGTTGAACGTCAGCGGATCACTCGCCGTAAGCGGCGTCTTGCCGTGGTCGGAATAATGAGTCATTACGACCAAAAGCATACATAACACTTTGTACAGGTCAAGTCCGATATTTCGCCCCCGACGCACATCTTTACCATTCATACGATCACTCCAATCATGATTTATTATGTTCTATTCCCAAACGATCACTTCTCTCGAACACTTTTTTCCGAGCAGCTTATGCAGTTTTTCGACTTTCTTGATGGTTTTGATCGCGTCGGCAGAGGTTCCGCCGTCGTTCAAGATCCAATTGCGGGTTTTTTTGGAAAAGTGTACCTTACCGCCCAGACCGACTTTTTTGACAAAATTGATGATCTTCGGGCTGCATTCTCTGAACACAGAGCCACAGTTCGGCTTTGAATTATCCTGCTTGGCTTTGGTAAAGGCGAGGCGCTCCTGCTTCCTGCGTTCACTTTCCTCGCGGCTCATCTCAGGGAAGCGGAACAATGCGGACAACACGATACAGTCGGTGTTTTTGAACGCCGACGTCCGATAACCGAATTGACATTCATCCTTATCGAGGGTCAGCACTTCGCCGTCCTTCAACACCCTGACGCTTTCAAGATAATGAGAGATAAAGTCATTGCGCGAGCGTCCCAAGCCGGCGTTCATCACAATGGCGCCGCCGACCAGCCCGGGAACCGAAAACAGAAACTCGATTCCGCCGAAGCCTGCCTCGTTGATCGTATTGATCAGCTTTTGCAGCCTGACCGACGCGCCTACCTCAAAAACGCCGTCGCCGTGGTTCACTATCTCATGGTTAAACTCTTTCAGGCAGACCACCGTATCCGGAGCGCGGTCGGGGATCAGCAGGTTGGATCCGCCGCCCAAAAAGTAACGCGGCTTTTTCTCCCTGACGAGCGCGATCAGCTCCTCCTCGGTTTCAGGAGTATAAAGCGTATTTGTCGTACCGCCTAATTTCAGTGTCGTATACTTTGCGAGGGGCTCGTTATTCAGTATCTTCATGGATTATCCCTTCTTACGTTTTTTATCGGTAAACTTTCCGAGAATCTGTTTCATAAGATCCTTATTGAACCATAAAAATATTCCTACTCCCAGCACGCCGTTGATGATATCAAACACCAGCATCTGCATAAAGCACATCACCAGCATGGCGGCTATGACCAGACAGGAAACGATCTGCTTGCCGTAATTGATCTTTATCGGCTGGAACCGCTGGCAGTTGAGCATGCGGTAAACATACAGGACCATATATGCCACCAGCGTTGAAATAGAGGCAGCCCAGATCCCGATGACTTTGATGAGTAAAAGGTCGATCGCTAAATTGATACCTGCCGCAACCATTGTCGAAACGCCAACATTGAAGGTCTTTTTGTGCGCGACATAGATTCCGCCGAAAAAGGATGACATGACAAAGAAGAACATCGCCAGGATCAATATCGGCATCTGGTCGTAGGCTTCATCATAGTCGCCTCTTACCAACAGACGGAACAGGATCGGCGTGCCGGCGATCAGCAGCGCCGTAAAGCCCAAAAGGACGCAGAAAGCGCGATCCAGCATATTGGAATAGTATTCTCCGGCGTCCTCATCCTTGGAGGCGATCGAAGCGTTCTCCTGCCACGCCATGACCATGACGCCCTGCGCGATCGAGAGCAGATTCGGCAGCTTATTGGCGACCGCGTAGGTCGCGTTTGCCTCAACGCCCAAAAACGCGTTGATCACCAGTCTGTCGGACATCTTCAGAATCCACGCGGAAAGGTTGTTCGGCACCATCGGCCATGAGTAGGCAAGCAGCTCCTTGATCAATTTCCGATCAAAAAGCCGGATATTCAGATATTGTGTCAGATGGATCCGGACTGCCAAATACAGCGAGCCAAAAACGTTCGCGATAACGAGCGAGATCGTAACGCCTAACAGTCCCTGATTCAGCCATAAAACAAAGACGACCACCATGATCATGTTCGTCAGCGACAGCAGAACGGCTCCGACAGAATACGCTGGATTGTTTCCGACGCCTCTGGTGACCTGTCCCAGCGTCAAATGGATCGTATCAATAAAGAAATAGACGGCAATCAGCAGTCTGATCCAGACAGACAGCGACGGAAAGAAAAACTGGATCACGATGGAAGCGACGATCGATACGGGAATCGTCACAAAAAATATGTTCGTGATGATCCTTGAGGATTCCTTCTTATCGCCGCGGCAGTCGATCAGAAAGCGGAACGCCGCCGTCTGGATCATCATGGTCGCGATCGGAATGACCAGCATGACCAAGGTCGCGATCAGATCGTAGTATCCATACTCCTCCTTCGTCAGGCACGCCGTTAAGATAGGAAGGGTCACCAGTGAAGATAGTTTAGGCAAAAACCTTCCTAAGGACAGTATGAATGTATTTTTGACGAATTCCTTTTCTCTGCTCAACTAAGACACCTCTAAATGTAGAATAGAATTACTTTACCTGAATCAGGTTATCTCCTGCTGCCGATCTCTTGAGCTGCGCTCATCAGCGATCGGTTGAGATACTCTCTTGAAAATTCCCTTTTCTCCGAGAGCTTTTCTTCGAGATCGGAAAGATCTATTCTCTGGCGTAAAATGCTCTCCAGACTTCTGTCTTCGGTCACGGCGCGACTCTCAAGGCCGAATTCTTCCAGTAGGCTCAGCACCTTGTTGCTGTTGGCAAAGGACGCGAACTGCTTCCTGTAATTGATAGAATATGCAGTACCGTGAAACGTATTTGTTATGACAAACGCCGCGTTCTCAAAGATGTAAAACGGATTTCCCTCTATGGAATGGATCGACCGATCACACCAGCTGATATACTGTCCGGCAGAAACCAAAAGGTATCCGTTTCGATCCGCAAATTCGCGTATCGCCGCCACATCTTCCTTTTTCAGCCGTTCATAAAAGAAATAAACGGCGATATACGGGCGCAGCTTCTTTGGCCGGAGCGGCTGAGGATCACAGAGCAGGGTGGGGTCTAACACTACCGGAGGCTGTTGATCGGCAATCGCGGCGATCAGTTCGGCGGTGGAGCTGTCTCTGACAGAAACAGCGTCGATTTGATTCAGATAGGTCCGATACTCCGGATATTGACGAAATTCTTCTTCCGTCGCCTGATTGGCGGACGGGGCATAGGCTATTTTATAACCGTCAAAGCCCTCGCCCCAATAGATCGGGTGCCGGCATTTTTTTCGGCTGAGATTCCATATCTCGTCGCTTCCGAGGATCATGACGTTTCGGTTTTCTGTCTTTCCGGTATGCGGCAGCGAATGCCAGCAGCGATACAGCTTGATGGTCTCCGCGATCTCAAAGATGGTACCGCGGAGGATATGCCCGATAGACCTTGTATGTTTGATTAGTTTTTTGATATGGTTGATCAAAGTAGCCCGTTGACTGCGGGTATTCGAATCATAAAACACCGTATCATATTCGTTCAACGCGCGTTTCAGTTCCCTTGCCTGCAGAAAGCTGCCGAAATTATTACTGTTAAAAACAGTTGTGATAATGATCTTCAAATCCATACAATAAACCCTTTCCGATCTTCTGTCTTATTATGTCAAACAGCTTTGCCCGGGAACAGTGTGTTTCATCATGCAGCTCGCTTTTCGTTATGTCAGTTTCATTCTTTCCGACGCCGCCGAAGCGACCGATCAAAGCTATTACAGCGATCATTACGCTTTACTGCGAACCTTCCATCTGACTCTCAGTCTCGGCTTGTATTCGTCGAGCTCCGGCAGATAATACGCGATGACATAGTATATCTGAGCTGTCAAGTAAAAGAAGTTTCTTGAGGAAATACAGATAACCAGTGTTGCTATTAAGGAAGCGATGTAGACCGATTTGATCTGCTTGTTCTTTTTGATCAGTCTGATCTGCTTGATCTGATTAAACAGAATCACCATATAGGCGATGAATCCCGGAATACCGAAATTATACAACATTTGCAGGTACTGATTGTGCGGATGATTAAAGACGGAAACATTCAGTCGCAGTGTGCTCGGAGGGGTATAGCCGTAGCCAAACAGCCAGTGTATCCCTTTCATCTGCGAAAGCGCCTGCTCCCATAATATGGTTCTTCCGCTGAGCGTCAGATCCTTGTTCAAGAATCCGACGAAAAACGATTCAAAGATAAGTGTGTTTCTGTCGATGACAAATACAATGATAAACGCGATCAGAAGGATGATCAGAATTCTCCACGCTCTGGCGCTTTTGACGACCTTAGTGGCAATATAAACGGCAACAAAGACCAGCAGACCCGTGATAGATGTAGATACCTTTTCCATAATAACAAAATACACGCCGCCCAGGATCGCGAGGATCGGCAAGATCCTGCCGATCTGATTGACATAATAGGCAAAGCCCAAAAAGGCGATCACATAGATCAAATACTGGTTGATCTCAACGCGAATTCCGAACAGGTAGTTATTCAGCGGAATGTTATTCTCTGAAACGCGGCCGGGAAAAATATGAAAGATCATGGACAGAGCTTCCAGAATCATCAAAACGCCCCAGATACACGCGATCCAGCGCAGCGTCAAATACTTGTCCTTAGACATCATATAATCCGTAAGCACCGTTACCGTAAACATCTTCAGCACCGCGTTGAGCGCGCCTTGGAACACGCTCGTATTCATCAAAGCCGTACACAACAGCATTATCGCGAAGAAGCACCACATCGGGATGAGCCATTTTTTTTGGTATACCTTTTCCCTGATCAGGATGATAGTTGCCCAAAAGGCAAAGGGGAAAACCGCCATCCTCAGGATACCGGCAAGAGCAGGATATGCCTGATTATTAATAGGAAAGCAAATGACGATCATAACAAAAACACTGATGGCGTAATTGACGTTTAACAGATTGATTTTTAAGCTGAATTTATTATTGCTTTTTGTCATGTGTCTATCATTCCTGCCTTCCGGAAGTTATGCTATCGGAGCGAAGAGCCGCCTCTTCTGTCCATGTATTCTAATAAGTTTTGATCTGCGTTCGATGAATCCTGTTTTGTTCATCCCATCATCCCATCGCCTGTATCCATTTATCCGCGATGACCTGTATCGGGTACTTTTTGCGGATATCAGTAGCGTTCTTCGCAATGCGCTCGGCGAATTCCTTATCCCCGGCGATCCTGCACATCGCGTCGGCAAACGCCTTCGCGTCACCGACGGGCGTCAGCAAGCCGTTGACGCCGTCCTCGATCATCTGGCGAGCGCCGCCGACCGGACAATCGGTGCAGATCGTCGGCACGCCGATGGCAAGCGCCTCGAGCATCGAGTTGGAAATGCCCTCATAGTCGGACGAGGATACGTACATAGCCGCCTTTGCCATCAGCGGATAGACGTCGCTGCTGAAGCCCTTGAAGTTGACAGCGGACGCTACACCCAGTTCGCGCGCGTATGCCGTCAGCTCCTCCAGCAGAACGCCGTCGCCGTAGATATCCAGCGTATAGACGGGATACTGCTGATGAAAGCTCGCGAACGCCTTCAGCAGCATGTGGAAATTCTTCTGCGGATTCAGTCTGCCTACGGCGATGATATAGTTCTCCCTCTCCTTGATATCAAACACAGGGATCTGCTCATTGATGGGATTGGGAATGACCACGCCTTTTTTACGGATGCTCGGGGAAAAGTAATTCATGGCGTCCTCGGTCTGAAAAACGCACACATCCGCCAGACGGAAGCAGAAATTCCGCAGCCGTCTGCGCATGGCGGAGGTGGGGTTCTTTGTGGGGTCGTTTCTCTCCGAGATCAGCACCCTGTTCTTGACAAACTTCCCGATTACGGCAGCCCAGCAGCCCTGACGCCATCCCAGCGCGACGATCATATCGTCGGGATGCGCTTTAAAATACTGCTTGAACCGCTTGATCCTTTTGATGAACTTTACAAAAAACACTCTGGACTCACGAATGGTTTCGACGGGCTTGGATTCGAGGTCGTCGTAATCGACAGAACGGCATTTATTGTCGATGATATTCACGGTATGACCCTGCTTTCTCCATTCCTTGATCAGCTGGCTTTCCATACGGTGGATACCGGACATTTTATATTCCTGAGAGATCAGCGTAATACTTTTTTTCATATTGCTCTTCCTCTATCATCATCCTGCTCACAGGAGCAGGGGGCTGTTATTTCTTCATTTTTTCAATAATATTGGTGGTGGATTTGCCTTCGACAAAGGGTACGAGCACCAGCTTGCCGCCGCGCTCCTCTACTTCCTTTTTGCCAACGACCTGCTCCGGCGCGTAATCCTGACCCTTGACCAGAATATCCGGTTGGATCGTCTTGATCAGCTCCAGAGGGGTATCCTCGTCAAATATGGTAACATAGTCCACAAAGCCCAGCGCGCCGAGCATCTCGGCTCGTTCAGCCTGTGAGTTGATCGGTCTCTCGGGACCCTTGAGACGCTTGACAGAGGCGTCGGAATTCAATCCCACGATCAGGATATCGCCCAGCGCCGCCGCCTCCTGCAGATAGCGGATATGTCCGATATGCAGGATGTCAAAGCAGCCGTTGGTGAATACGATCTTCGAGGAGGCGTGATCCTTCCGAAAGCTCTTGACTGCCTTGCCGCTGATGATCTTATGGACGGCGCCCTGTGCCTGCTCCGACATCCGCTCACGGATCTCGTGCCAGTAAACCGACGAGGTACCGACCTTGGATACCTGAATACCCGCGGCGAGGTTGGCGATATTGATCGCCTTTTTAAGAGAGTAACCGTTGGAGATACATGCCGCCAGATAGGCGATGGTCGTATCGCCGGCTCCGGTCACATCGTATACCTCCTGTCCGTACGCTTCGATAAAGTACGGCTCGCCGTCGCCGACCAGCACCATGCCTCTCGCGCCGCAGGTCGTCAGAACATAGTCGCAGCGGCAGCTTTTTCGCAGCGCCTCTGACGCGAGGATGATCTCCTCGTCCGTATCACAGCTGAGTCCCGTGATATCACGCAGCTCTTTTTTGTTCGGTTTGAGCAGGGTCGCTCCGGCGTATTTTTCGGATCTCGGGTCTTTGACGTCGATCACGACGGGGATATCCTTTTCTTTTGCGAGGCGGATGACCCCCTGCGTAAAATCATAGGTCAGCAAGCCCTTGAGATAATCTGAGATCAGAATGATATCAAAGGAATCGATCACACGCTCCAGCGCATGGAGCATCTCGGCGCAGTTATCATCCGAAAGAGGATCCGTGTCCTCGATATCCAGACGGAGAACCTGCTGATTATTCGACGCCAGAAAACGGATCTTTTCCGTCGTGTGGCGCTCCATAGACAGGATCAGATCCGTGTTGATGCCCTGATCTTGAAACATGCTTTTCAGTTTCTCTCCTGTCTCGTCGTTTCCGACCATAGACATCATAGAGACGTTCTGATCCGCGGCGATCAGGTTGGCGGCGACATTCGCCGCGCCGCCCAGCACGCTGCGCTCTTTCTTTTTTCTGAAAACCGGTACCGGCGCCTCCGGAGAAATGCGCTTGACGTCTCCGGTGTAATAGGTATCGAGCATGACGTCGCCGATCACCAAAACTTTTTTACTGTCAACCATATCTATTCAACCCATCTTCTGTTAATAATTATCGTAGCCCTTGCACAGGTGCTCCAGCACATAATCTCTCGCGCCTGCCTCAAGATCCATAAAGGGCTTGTCATAGCCGGCATCTCTGAGCTTGCTCATCTCTGCCTTGGTATAGTACTGATATTTATTCTTAAGGTGCTCAGGCATATCGATATAGCGGATATTCGGCTCAAGGGAGAGAGCGTGGAACGTCGCCTCCGCAAGCTCCTTGAAGCTCTGCGCGCGGCCGGTGCCGACATTGAACAGACCGCTGACCTGCTCGTTTTCCAGCAGCCACAGGATCACCGAGCAGATGTCCTTGACGTACACAAAATCCCTTAACTGACCGCCGTCGGCATAATCGGGATTGGCGGATTTGAACAATCTGATCTCGCCGTCGGTCTTAATCTGATTGAAGCCGTGGAAGATCATGCTTGCCATCGAGCCCTTGAAGTACTCGTTGGGTCCGTACACGTTGAAGAACTTGAGGCCGACATGCTGCTTTGGGAATTCGTCCGCCTGATGCTTGACCCACTGGTCAAAGACCTGCTTGGAGTAGCCGTATCCGTTCAGAGGACGGAGCAGATCAATATCCGAGCGGTCGTCAAAGCCCTGTTCTCCGCCGCCGTAGGTAGCCGCCGAAGAAGCATAGATAAAGCTGATCTGCTTCTTTGCGCAGTAATGCCACAGCGCCTTGGTATATTCAAAGTTGTTTTTCCACAGATAGTCAAAGTCGCGCTCCGTGGTAGAGGAGCAGGCGCCCATATGAATGATCGCCTCTACACCGCGATAAGAAGGTAACTGAGCAAGGAACTCATCCTTATTGACATATTTCAGGTATTGCTTATTCCTCATATTCATCCACTTATCCGTGGACGCGATGTTGTCGACAATGACAATATCGTTGATGCCGGCGTCATTCAGCGTTCTGACGACGCAGCTGCCGATAAAACCGGCTCCACCCGTAACTATATACATATCGTTTCCTCCAGTCCAAATTTATCTCATGATGCTTTCAAAAGCGGCAGCGGCGCGATCCGCGCTGATCTTGCTCAGGCAGTGGCACGGCTGACCCGCTTTGATATCCTTCATGCACGCGTCATTGCCGACGCCGTAAAAACCGTGGCTCATCCTGCAGCCGTAGCAGCCGGCAGTCGCCTTGAGGTGATCCTCACGGTAGACGCAAACCGGGTTGCAGGTGCCCTCGTTTTCGGCGTCAAGCACATACGGCATACACCGTGTACCGTCCCAGACGCCGCTCAGGCAGACACAGGGGGTTCCCACCGACGCCGCAAAATGAATCGAGCCGCTGTCAACGCTGAGGTGAAAGCTGCTGTAGCGCAGCATTTCGATCCATTCGTCCATCGTGGTCTTGCCGATATAATCTTTTACTCTGGCGTTCGATCTGAGTGCCGTGAGCTTCTCATCGTCGTTTTTATCGAGCTTTGTGCCGGTCAGATAAACGTCATAATCGGTATGCGCCAGAACATACTCCGCAAAGCTGACAAAGTTCTCAACCGGCCAGCGCCGCTCCTTACTCATCGAATCCAGCGCAAGGGTGATATACTTACCGTCGAACCGGATATCCTCCTTTGGCGGAATCGGCGTGATGCGTACAACGTGATCGATGCCGCCGATCTGCTTGAGCAGCAGTTTGAGCTGCTGGGTCTCATGCAGATCCTTGTCTACCATGATCTTATTGGTATACGCCCGTCTGAAGTAGGTGCGCCAGTCACTCCTGCCCGAATCCGGAAAAACGCCCCATTTTTCATTCGCCTTCAGGGACGCCATCAAAAAGTCGGCGGTATAGCCGCTTGTCAGGTTCGCGACGATCACTTCATATGCCGAATCCGGCAGTGATTTTAACATTTTGCGATATTTACTCAAATGCAAGATCTTTTTCTTATCATAAGGGAATTGATCCGTCGCGAAAATCGTGTCCGAAAAGTCAAAACAGCGGTTCATCAGCTTCCAGATATTGGAAGAGGTCAGGATATAAACTTGCTTATTCTTGGAAAGATAGTAGTTTTTCAGATCATAGAGCGCGTGGACGTCCATCAAAAGATTGCCCAGATGACCGCTGACAATGATCAGTATTTTCCCGTTGGAGACCTTTGCGTTTTTTCTGCTGTGATACAGAAAGAAAACATAGATGAATCCGATCGCCTTGGACAGAAACGCACTGATTTTTTTCATATAACCTTCACCTTCGATACTACGAGATTCCGTGGGATCTATTACCGATCCCTTCATCCTGAGAGTGATGATATTAAGGTTTAGTCTAAAGCTCTACACTTGCCCGACGGGGCTCAAAGCAGCAGCACGGCCGCATACATACGACGCGATAGCCGCTGGCTCGCTGCGGACCGATCTTGACAAAGGTCGAAAGGACGGTCGTGTTGCCGCCGAGCGAGCTTGCGCCTACGCCGACAGCGTTGACGCGGTTCGTGATCTCCTGTTCGAGCTCGCTTTGTACGTCAAACGTACCGTCGACCATCGCCTGCAGCATCATGGAGGTCGCCTCATACTGCGAACGGCCGATACCGATCGCCAGCACGCAGGGAGTGCAGCCCAAAAGCCCCGTGCTCTCGGTCGCCCACGCGACCAGCTCGTCGGTGACATTCTGTGTATTATGTTTATGGAAGATCCTCAGGGTCTTGCCGCGCAGAGCGGGACCGCCGCCGAACATGAGCACATGCAGGCGCAGGACGTCTTCTTCGGTTCTGCGGATCTGGATCGGCGCAGGTTCCAGCGCGCCGGGATCCTCGTCCATGCCAAGGTGCTGATCAAGCCGCTCAACGCCCTCTCCGAGGATCGCCATCGGACGGCCGGGCAGCATCCTCAGTCCCTGACGCACGCCCTCATAGATAGCGTCCATCATCTCGCCGGTAACGGCGCGGTTGGGTCCGACCTCCAGCAGGAGGTGGGGGATACCGGTGTCGTCGCACAGAGGGCTTCGGTTCCTCTCGGCGATCTCGGCGTTTTCGAGGATCGTTTCGAGCGTCCATCTTGCGGTATCGTTGACCTCAAGCCCGATCGCGCGCTGATAGGCTCTTTTTTGATCGTCACGGAATGTTGACCCTGCCTGTACCAGCGTATCCCTGACGGCTTCTACGATATGATTGTCGTATCCCATTGTTATGTTCCTTCCTAGTATATACTCTTGCCGTGAGCGGCTCCGATGACCGCGGGATAATCCTTCACTTCGATCTCATAGAACGCTTCCATGCCAAGCTCGGGGAAGGCGACGCATTTTTGCGACAGGGTGTTCTCGCCCAACAAAGCGGTCACCGGCGGAATAATGGCAAAAACCGCGCTGTTCTTCTCCAGCATGTCGATCGTTTCCTGACCGATCGCTCCCTTGCCCAGATGCATACGGATCCCTGCCTTGGAGAGCGTCTCAAAGCTGCCCTCTATCTCAGGCTTATTACTGGAGGTAGGGCCTACGCCGGCAATGCTGACGGCGGTATGGAAGATCACGCCTCCCTCAAGGTAGATGCCGTACTCGCCGAGCCGGTCTTCTTCGACCAGCTGACAGATCTTCGGCAATACCGCGTCGCGGCCGCAGAAAATCTTTCCGGACAGCAGAATCCTGTCGCCGACCTGTAAGCTCTCGGCAGCTTCCTTTGAGATCGGGGTCTGAATTTTGATCATATATTTGCTCCTTTTTTTGCTTTTGACTTTTGGTACAGATTGACGACCCACTTCTTTATCAGCATAAACGCTTCGACAAAGATCACATCGCCGATGATAACGAGGATGCTCGCCGCGATATAGCCGAGCCATCCGTTACCGGCAAAATGCAGACCGGGGAACTTCTCCACCAGGTGGAAGATCAGCATCTGGGAGAGGTAAAGCTCCAGGCTGATCTTACTGAGGAAGGAAGCGACAGGGTTACTGAGAACATAGCTTTTGACGCTGATGCTGTACCAAAGCCACGGGAGGAACAGCAAAAGGTTTTTCAGTACAATGATACTGACGTCCGCTATATTGTCGGGAATAAAGTAATACCCCACGGTTATCCCCAGACATACGATCAGCGCAATGATCCTATGCGCTGAGATCACACGCTTAATGGAATCTCTGAAAAGATAGGTAACGGCGCCGCCCATAAAGTACGGCGCAAGATAAAGGAAGTTGTGGCGCGACATAAACGCGCCGTCACCGTATTGCTTGAAAAAGTAAGAATAGCAGAAGATCGACAAAACGATCGAAATACCGAAAGAGATCAGCGCAGACCTCTTGCTGTCACACAAGAACACAATGAACGGAAACAGCATATAAAACAGGAAGATGATCCCGATCGTCCATGCGACACTGCAAAGCCCCATCGTGAGACTCGGCAAGAGTCCGTATGTCAATGTAGCCTGTGTCAGAGCTTCAATGATTCCGGAAACCGAATGCTCCAGTACACAGTATATCAACAGAATAAAAGCAAAGAAAGGCAGTATCTTGGCGTATCTCTTCTTATAAAACGCCGACAGACTGATCTCTCTGTTCTTCATTCTCTCATAATAGCCGCAGAAAATCCCGAATCCGCTGATGATAAGGAACAGCGGCACAAACTGCGTGAAAAGGTCGATAATATCGGCAGGAACGCCGCTGAGACGGTATTCGCCGTACTTTTTCACATGATATACGATAATGAGCAGACAGCTGATCGCTCTCAGTCCGTCAAGATTATCATATCTTTCTCTAAGCTTCGTCATTGAAAAACCTCGTTTCTGATCAGGATCAAAGTGCGATCCTGTTGTTTTCGATCTCGTGCAGCCTTCCTTCATCGAACAGTCGGATGCTCTCAAACGCGCACCGCATCATTTCGCGGAAGGAATCATAGGTGTTGCCGGCGATATGCGGCGTACAGATCACATTCTCATGCTCCGCAAGCTCCGTATTCTTCAACGGCTCGCTTTGGAATACATCCAGAGCGGCATGACCGACCTTGCCGTTATCCAAAGCGGACAGCAGATCTTCTTCATTGATCAGTCCGCCGCGCGAGGTGTTCACGATCACCACGCCGTCCTTCATCTTCTCAAGATTTCGGCGGCAGATGATCTCCTTTGTTTCATCGGTCAGCGGACAGTGCAGGCTGAGCACATCGGCACGGGCGAACAGCTCGTCAAGCGGAAGGTACTTCACGCCGTAACGCTCCTCGTCCCGTTCATCCGCGCGGAACATGTCGTAGTAGAACACGCGGCATCCGAAGGGTCGCAGCAGCGCGGCGGTACGCTTGCCGATATTGCCGAAGCCGATGATGCCGACGGTCTGCGAGCGCAGCTCGCGCGTCATCACGCCCTGCTCCTGTTTTTTCCATATGCCTGCTTTTGTGTTCGCGCTGATAGTCGTCAGGCGGCGCAAAGAAGCGAGGATGAACATCAGCGCGTGTTCCGCTACGCTTCCGGCGTTCACACCGCGATTCACATAGACGGGGATCCCGTATTCCTTGAGCGCCTCCCGATCGAGCGAATCCAGCCCCACGCCAAGCCGCTGTACCATTTTTAAATGTGCTGCGGCAGCGAGTACCTTTCGGCTGATCTTGAGGTTACCGCTCGCCAGTATATAATCCGCGCCGGCAGCCGCCTGCTCCAGCTCCTCCTGAGCGGTCGTGGTCATGGTGACCAGCGCAAAGCCCTTTGGGAGCAAATCGCGGACGATCTCCAGCGGCTTACCGCCGTAGCTTGCCGTTAACAGAATGGTTTTTTCGACGCTCATAGAATGCCGTCCCTTTATTAGTATTTACCTGACTTACCGCAGGGCTCTCTCACCGTTGCTGTAAGTCATCTTGCCGTCCGCGCGCGCGTTCTCAAGCACACGGCGGATGAACTCCTTGTGATCGCCCTTTGACTCCTTTTCGATCTTTTCCATCAGAGCGGACTTGAATCGGAAGATGCCGCCCAAGGAGTTGAGGTAGTTTTTGATATTGACGTCGGTCTCGCGACCGATCAGTTTTTCATAAAACTGGATGTAGTCAAGAATGGTGTAGAACATGTCCTCGGTCAAAGGAGCTTCGTCAAGGATCTTCTTGCGGGGCAGGAAGAGCTCCGTCTTCAGGTTGCCGCCGCCTTTGCCGTCGCCCGTGACGGAAAAATCGGTGTAATCGACCTTTTCATTATAGACCAGCACCGCGTTCGCCATTGCGAAGGAGGTGTGGTCGTGCAGATGCATACCGATCATGTTGTTGCGGCGCTTGGATTTGAGCAGATTCACGATGTCAAGGATCTGGTTGGGCATCGCGCTGCCGGAGGAATCGGCGCAGTATACGATATCGGGATCGAACGACAGCGCCGTATCATACATCGCGCTGACGGTAGAAAGCGGCTTTCTCATTACATAAGCGATGTTGACCGAGGCTTTGACGCCCAGCTCGTGCAGATAGGAGACCTCGTCATGCGCACATTCCGGGATCGCGTCATCCTGATTGACGATGCGGACGACCGAAAGCTGAGAGATAAGATCCTTATCCCATTCCTTCATATTGACGCGAT
>DGUQ01000171.1 GCA_002394725.1 Ruminococcaceae bacterium UBA4306 | reverse complement strand
GTGCTTTTGCTTCCTTATCCCAGTCGCTACCGTAGCACCATACCCAACCACCGCCGGAGAAGGTGTAGATGACGTCACTGTCACGGATGACTTCACCGAGCGCTTCAAGCGTCAGATCGTCATCGGACATTTCCGCAGTCGTGAAGTAATAGATCGTCCCCTCTTCTGTTTGGACGGTGATCCTATGCAATCCCAGCGCTAACCGAACCATGTCCGAGAGGTGCTCTCTCGCGGCCACTGTCGCATTTTCCAGTGTAGAGATAAGGTTCTTTACGTATTCGATATCCGCCTGTTCCTCGGCTGTCCTGCCCGTCGGAGTGACGATCTTTGCTTCTGTTTCCGATTGACCGACCGCCGATACAGCGGTATTACCGTTGAGAGTGAAAGTCACGTGTGTGATGAATGTATCAAACACCTCGCCGTTATTATCCTCATACGAGATGATATCGAGCGGCTCGAGCCACGGCATCGGCAGCGTGTTTGTTTCATACGGGCGATAAGGGATGGATGTATCAAGCAGCTTGTTCCATACATCATTCACTGCTACCATATAATCATTAGTCCAGTTATCGCCCTGGATCAAGGGATTATCGGATATCGTATATCGATAGCTGCTGTCTGTTCCGAAAGAAAGCTGATCGTCTCCCTTTTGTACCGTCAGACCGCCAAACATCACGGGTTCATATACGGTGGAAGGTGTATATCGCATGCTCGGCGTAAGCGTGACGCCTTCTGCTCTTTTGAGCCAACCGAACACCAACTCTCCCGATGGATTGATATAGGCGCAGGTACCGGTCAGAGCCGCCACCCACTGTACAAGCATACGGTAGGTCGTTTGTTTATTCTCTTCAAAGAGTTGATCCATATTGACCGTCATGTCGTAGTTCGGCAAATCAGCAGACATGACATATGGGATGTGGAGCGCTGCGCACACTTTGTCGATGATCGTGTGTAGCGTTTCAATCGCGCCGAACGGATTCTCCGCTTGCTCGATCGGCACATACAGATCAAACCATGTCATACGGTCAAGCGCGGATACACGGATGGTAGAAAACTTGTGCGGCATATTCATCACAGTGAACTTGCCGATCGGGAAATAGTGAACTTGTGCGTTTTCCCATCTGCGCGCATTCCACTTCGATATACCGAGCTCAACGCTCAGCTCCTTGCCCTCAAAAGAAATCTCATCAACCGGGATCTCCAGACCGCCCTGATCGAGGAAGAACCCGTCATAATTCCGCAATGTGAATTCGATCTCTGCCGCACATGCGGAGCCGATCTCCAGCATATTGCCGGAAGTGCAGTAACGATCCCATACAAAGGTGTTTTGCACAATATCTTTCTCGGATAACACGATTTTGGTAGCTGTACTATCGGGGCGGACATGGTCAAACGTCGCGCGGACGATCTGACGGTAGTTTTGCAGAAAGAGGTCTTTTATCGAATTTTCCAATTCAATCATATAAGCCTCCTTATCGATCTTCAGGATCTCTGCTGATGATGTTGAACGACAGATCAGCGCAGACATTCAATCTTGCACTGTATACGGATACCTTACGGTTACCGACATAGAACACTTCATTCATATGGTACCCAAAATAGGAATCCACAGCAGGATTCACATAAACAACCATGATATATTCGGGAGAAAACATTGCGATGATCCTGTGAGCTGTTTGGAGAGGGATGTTCTTGAAGTTCAGACTGCACCGGCTGATCGTGCCGATCCTGTTTTTGTGCATTACGCCGTCCTCGGTACGCCCTGCCTCGGCATTGGATAGGTCTTCTTCCTCCCACTCATACGAAGAAGGACTCACGGGCAGCGCCACACCGTCAACCGAGATGATCGGGTTGTAGTCTCTACCGTTATAAAACGGATTGTTGCTCATGATGTCCTCCTTTCCTTATGTAGCGACAGGTACGGTGACCTTGCCGTCTCTGCGATTCTTCTGATTGAATGCTTTTACGATCGTCGATACGTCGATCGAGCTGTCTTTCTCAAGCAATCTGTGCAAAAGACCGTTCTGTTCTCTCAAAAGAGCGTTTTGCTCTCGGTTAGCGGAAGCCACACCCTCTGAGATACCCTCAACGATCTGCTCGTTGTTGGCGACGGCCGTCTTACCATTGCTGAACTGACCGACCAGCTCGTTGTGATTGGCGAAGAAGAAGCCGTCCTCAGGAAAGCCGCCTGTAGCATATTTCGGTGCATTGCCAAAAGAATAAGTATAAGAATAGCTGCCGGAGAAGCCGTCTATTCTTTGCAGCGATTGTCTTAAACGATCGGCATCCTTACTTGCTTGAGTAAGTGAACGAGACAGTTCGTTTCCGGACTGAGTTGCATTAGCAGCAAAATTAGAAACATAGTTATTACTTCTAAATCCTGTTGCTTCTTTTTTTAATGATTGCATTCTGATTTGAGAATCTTTAATAGAATTCTCAAAATTTACAGTTGAAGCATTTGCAAAATTTGTAAACTTCTTTACAGTTGGATCTTTTGCAAATGAAGTTGTATTATCCTTCAACTTAGAGACGGCATCAGAGGATGTTTTCAGTCCTTTATCAAAAGCCACCGTCGATTGCAAAGGATTGTTGGCGTAATCTTTGCCTTTTTCTTTCAAATCAACCAACGCACCGGTCGCTAAATCAATATAATTCTTTGAATCTTCAAGCACTTTATTGTTCTCTTTCTGCGCCTTTGTAGAAGCGTCAAGATATTTTTGTGCCTGATCAACTTCTAGTTTTAAGCCTCTGTATTCATCAGTAAGAAAATATGAAGCCTGAGCAAGAATATTTGTTGATCCTGTGTGTTCATCAAACCCTTTGTTTAACGCTTCTTGTGCTTTTTTTAAGCGATCAGTTGCATCTTTTACATTATTAGAAGCAATTTCATCATCAATTAGAGCCTGGTAATATCCTTTGTATGCTTCTGTCAATATTTCCATCATTGCAGCAGCTTGGGCTTCTTCTTGTAAAGAATCCATAAGATTTTTTACAGATGTTCGAGTAGCCTCTATCTTTTCTGTCGTACCGTCTGCATTCTCCGACACCTGATAAAGCACTCCTTTTGTATCATCAAATTCTAATCGAAGACCGTCCAATCCGAGGTTATTCAGCGTATCCACTTTTATCTTCAGCAGTTCCAACTCCGTAGATGATAAATTAGATTTTTCATAAAGATCAAATATCTCATTTACTAAAGCTGAAGCAGCTAAATAGTCGCCTACCGTTTCATCAAGTTTCTTTTTTGATTCTGCTAATCTATCAAGCGCGCCGGAAGCACGTTCGATTATCCCTTCTGACTCACTGATTCTATCTGCCATTTGCTTATATGCATCTGTCAGCTCATATAATTCTTTGGCTTTTTCCCATTTTCCTTTTAGATAACCGACAATTCCTACCGTTAATGCAACAGTAAGACCGATCGTCCAGCCTAACGGTCCTGTTCCGAAAACCAGCAAGGAGCCGGCAACACCTAACGCTGCACCAATCGCAGTCATCAGGATGTTTTTGAGGTTCAAGCCATTCTTACCGATATCTTTTGCTCCTGCAAATTCAAGGCTGAATCCGGCTATCATCAACGTTAATCCGACGATCTTCTGACTTAATGTTCCGAGACTTGAAATTGCTTGCGCAATACTGCTGATGAAGGAAACGAGCTTCCATGCAGCAATCGCGATTCCGATCCATTTGGCAATCTCCCAGATCTTTTTGAACTTGTTGACAATTTCATTTACTTTTGCCATATTGACTGGCGTTTCAACGAACATTGAGCTATAGTTCGGCGTATTGATATTACCGTTATTTTCACTGACAGGTATATCAACAGAGGTCGCTGTATCCAGATCTCCGATAACAGTGATTTCATCAAGTCCCGCGAGAGAGCGCTTGAGCTCCTCGACCTTGTTCTTGACCTTCTCGGTTTTATTGCTCGCTTTATCAGCTGCGGCGGCATATTCGGTTGTAACTCTTACCGCTTTAGAATAAGTAGATTTTCCGGATAATCCTGCAATCACCATCGCGGCGGTATTATTGATATCGATGATCTTGTCAACGACCTTGTCGAGCCAAGGCACCACAAGACTGATGATCGGAGCCATCACTGCTCCGATTGAATTCTTGAACGTAAGCATCGATGACGCCGCTGAATCCATATCCTGCGAAAACTGTCCGTTAAAGGCTTTGCTGTATTGATAGATGTTATCTATACCCGTCTTGAAGCTATCAGTCACCTGCTTGATGATCGATCGCATCAATCGGTACATAGCGATCCTGCCAAGCGTAGAAAAGATCCCCTTAATACCGCTTGTAAATCTTCCGATAATGGTATTCGAAAAGGTATCTTTCATTTGAGAGCCTAAAGATTTTGTGTCGTTTCTCAAACCGGATACATGGTTTTTTAGTTCTGATAGTTTATCTGAAAAGCGAGAAGCCCTTGATACATATTCATCAGAAACGACCTTCGTTTCTGCCCCGTTGAGATCGTTCACCGTCTCTTTCAGATTGTTCAAACTGTCAGTAGTCTGCTTGACAGAAGACGGAACCTTGCTGTCAGAAAACAGATTCAGCTTTTGAGGTTTCAAACTGTCTACCGTTGCTTTTAACGAAGACAGTTTTTTGGTGAAGTTTGATACTCGACGGCTTGCACCGGAGGTACTCTGCTGGATTGATTCCAGTTTTTTGATCACCTTATCTAAGGTACTGCCAGCAGATTCATCTGTACCTTCGACCTTGATCACTAAGGTGTCGATCGTATTGTCAGCCATCTGTTCTCACTTCCTTTTTCTTGGCGTTACGACGCGCCATCCAAGCCTTCGTCTCCGCGATCGACTGCTCATAAGCGCGGCGCTCGTCACGCTCTTTGCGCTCTTTGATCTCCGCTTCTGAGAGTGCGATCGGCTCTTTCATGTACGGAACAGGCTTTGTACCTTTCTTTGCAAACGCGTGCAGCACAGGCGAAACATCGCATAACGCCTCGTATATATATAATCCCTGCAGCCACAGCCAGCGGTTCTTTTCCCGCTGTCTGAGCTTCCACGCTTCCCGGTAGGCGATCACCAATGTGCAATCGTCATCCCAGAACTGCTCGGGTGTCATTCCTATTGATAGATAATGCGGTAAGTGTTCACTGAAAAGCTCAGTGAATGACGCGGGGGCGGATTCGTCCGACCCGCCCCCTTCAAGGGACGACCGATCACTTACCAGCTCGGGTCCCAGCTCACGTTTCCCTCGTCTTCCTCGGGTTCATCGAAGAGAACCGACGCGGGCTCAACATACATTTCACTCAGTTTTTCGAACAGAACGTCTCTATTGTTGAGATGTTCTAAGATCTCATCCGTGGTATCCTGCGTGATACCCTTGTGGTGCATTTGGAACGCACCCCAGAAAAGGAGCGGCAGCATAGTCAGCGGCTTGGTGCCGATCTCGCTGAGATCGAAGCCTCTGCGCTCCATGATGTTCTTGACAACCCTGCGGTTGAATTCGAGGGTATATTCCTTACCCTCATAGGTGAAAACGATTGTCTTTGCGCTCTTTGTCTTTGCCATGATACTTCACCTCATTTACGAGAATGTGATCTCGGAGCTGGCGGTGGTCGTCACCGTCATATCGTGTACGGCGTTGACCTCGCCCTCGGCGACAAAGACGTTGATATAGCCCTTGTACGAGAACTTACCATCCGCGCCGGTCGGAGTGATTGCGCCGTTTTCCTTCGTACCGCCGAACCACAGCGCAAGGTCAAGCTCCTGCCCTTCCAGCGCCTTGAGCTTCTGGTAGTCGGTCTTGTTGTAGTTGCAGGTATACTCTTTCGCGTCGTTCGCCTCGAGACCGGGGATATAGGTACGCATATAGTTGGAAAGAGTAGTGGTCTCGAGCTGTTCGGGAGCACCGCCCATCGCCGGCTGCGTCTTGATATCGACCAACTTTTCATAGTCTGTCCCGCCTGACGGCTTGTACATCAGAAAGGTGCCGATCGTGCTGATAGCCTTATCCATTTTATTACCTCCTGTATATTTCTCCGTTTTCCGATATGACCGCAGTAAATCGTCCGATCATCCGATAAACGGTAGCGTCGATCATTGATACGGGATTCGCTGATAAACGGGTGAATCCCAGCCCCGTCAGAGTATCGCTCACGGTAGCAAAGATACTCTTACATTCCTGTTTCTTTCCTCGAGTACGGTTAGAATAAACACTGATCTCATACACGGATATAACGTGATTTTCATTGCTCCCCGAATCGATCGTGCGCTGATCGACATAATTGTCGATCTCTTCCATCACTACACAAGGGAAATCCGCGTCAACAGGGAGCGGTTCATCATACAGAAACACGTCGGAGTGTTCCGCTTCAAGCGCTGTTTCGACCGCACCTATGATATCATTATCATAATCAATCATGGGAGAACACCTCCTTTGCGATCCGTACGATTTGTGACCTCATCTCTTTGCCTGCGTCATACATGGCGCGCGCCGGAGGATTGCCATGAGACTTCTCGCCGTGTCGGTAATACCATCCGTCAGGATCAGCCCAATGATGCTTACCTCCGATCGATTCATCATCGGAATAGGTACCGGGACCGTACCCGAAATCCTTTGCCTGCGGATGGCCATAGCCACCAAGACCTGATCCGAACTCGATGAATAAAACCGTTTCACCGGAGGCGATAACGCGCAGGGTGGTATCGTTGATCCATTCCGCCGATACGTCAACGTCATTATCGCCGTCATATTGCGCGGTACGAAACTTAATGTCCGCGGTATTCACACCGAGACTGCCGAGCCGTTCAACAAGAATTCTGATTCTTCCGTTGAGGCTTTGCTTATACTGCCTGAGCTGAGCGATAACGGTTTTTGCGTTTGATGTGATGCGGATCACGATACGTCAACTCGCTTTATCGCTATAGATACGCTGTTGATCGAAGGCGCGACTTTCTTTACAGTATAATCATAAATATAATCGCCATCGTCATTGCGTGTAGGCTCTATATCGATGAACAGAATAGAGGTTTCCTCGATAGGACATTCAGGATCGTCGAGAACGATGACTTTATCATAGTCAAGATTGATGCCGAACTGTTCTGTTTCGGCGGTTCCCTTCGATGCGGAGATATTCCCCATCAGCATTACAGCGTCGCCGTATATCGGGCGGTATGTATGACCGTACTTTTCCTTACGAAGGTAAGAGGCGAAGTAAAAAGGCCTTTTATTCCGTTTCAAACACTTCATACCGCACCTCAGATCGCCCTTGCGAACGGGACAATATCTTTCAACATAGATTCAGGAATACTGGCGCTCTCATAGGAGCGATTGATTCCGTTCTCGTTATGTTGGGTTTCTCCCTCGGCTCCCTGCTTATTGATCAGATATGCCGCGATCTCAATCTGACGCGCGTAGTATTTAGACGGAACAGGCTTTTCGGGGTCAAAGGGATAGCAGCGGTTCGCTATCGCCTGACCCGCAAGGTTAAGGCAGACGGTCAAAACATTATCATCGGTCTCTTCAACAATCGTTTTCAGAGCTTCCAATTGTGTCATTTTTATCACGCCTGCCTTTCTCTGATTTCTTACGCCTTCGACACGACGGTTGCGGAGCCTGCCGCACGCGCCTTGTAGTCGGCGGTTGCCTCAACGACGGTGATCACCTTGTCGGTTGCGGCGGTGATGTCAGCGATACCGTCCCATACAGCCCAGTTCTGTACGTTCATGTCATAGGTGACATCGGTCGCGGTATCGGCTACCTTGTACTTGTAGATGTTGCCCTCTGCTTTTGCAGGAGTAACGGTGATCTTGGTGTCACCGGCTGCGGTACCTGCCTCGGAAGTGACAGTCAAGGTGCCAAGATCGGGGGTGGGCTCGGGATCATCGCCTCCGTCAGATACGGTATATACGGCGATGCCGTCGAGGTATTCCGCCCACAGCTTCATCCCCATGAGGGCGAAAGATTCGCCGACAGCGGTGGTATAGTTACCGTCCGCATGGAAGCCGATCAGGTTTGTCACACCTTCCACGGTGTAGTTCAGGCCGAGCTGCGCAAAATCGCTGTTGCTGGGATCGATATAGTACAGATCGATATTCTCGACCGGTACCGCGATGACCATGCCCCTGTCGATGAAGTTGTCGGACAGCAGGAAAACGGTCCTGTAACCGAGGAAGTCCTGAACATAGTTCAAGCCGGCAACAGTCTGAATGGTGATGTCCTTGTCGCCCAGATAGTCGTAGTAGTCGAGGATGTTGACGAACGCCACAACCTCGGTCGCGGTAAGCTGCATATTCTGGAACTTGTTGAGAACGGCGCCCTTTGACATTGCCAGCGCGCGCTGCCATGTGGTCTCGATTGCGGTGAGGGTACCGGTCTTGAGGAAGTCGTAGAAAGTAGTCAGCACCTTGTTCTGGAGCTGATACAGGAACGCATCGTCGGTTTTCTGAACGGCTACAGCAGCGCCGTACTTCTCTACCGCCTCGATCGATACCGCTTTTGCGTACTTCTCGATCTTGATGTCATCAAAATACACAGGTTCGACCTTAGCCTGAGAATAAGGGATTGCCTCCCCCTCTCCGACATTGCCGTTCTGGAGAACGATAGACGCCTTGCTCGCAACGAGCTTAGTTCCGGGGGTCTTTTCGATCGGACGCATGATGCCCATGATCTGCATTAATGCGTCCCAGTTCTGTGCAAAGCGAGTGACGAAGTCGATCTCTCTCGGCGTTGTGGTGATCTGCGCAGTGCCTGTCAAATTAGCTTTTGCTGACATGAAATTTCTCTCCTTTTCTTTGTGATTATTCTTTCTGATACCCAAACAGTTCAGGGTTGGAAGCGATCGCCGCCTGCCGCTCCTGCGGATCCCTGATCTTCATGATCTCGTCCTTGGTTTTGTACTGCTTGCTGTTGCCGCCATCGGGCTTAAGATCCTGGTTCATCAGTTTCTTCTTGTACTCCTTGTCGTGAACCTCAATGAATTTCTTCTGATTCTTGAAGAAAGTATCGAGATCACCGGAAGCAAGCGCTTCCGCAGATGACTGAGCCAGCTCGTCATCGTAACCGTCGCTCAGGAGCTTTGCCTTATAAGCTGATTCCTTTTTCTCGCGGCGGAGCGTTTCGAGCTCCTGCTCCATCTGCTGCTGCTTTTCGGCGGCTTCCTGCTGCTTTTTCTCATCATCGTCGAGCAGAGCGTTATGTTTATGCTTCCACTCTGCCGCTTCCTTTGACGCTTTTGTGTTGGCAGCTTTCAGACGGGCGATCTCATCCGCCCCGTCATCGTACTCGAATCCTTCGAGCGCGGCGAGCTTTTCCTCAGCGGTCATGCTCTCGTAGCCTTCGATTGTCGTGGTATCGATTTTCATAGTTTCCTCCTGCGATTTTAGTCTTCTCTGACTGTATTTTCCGTTTTTGTCGAGGTTGTCCTCCTCGCTGCGATTTATGCCTTCTCTGGCAAATAAAAAAGGGCTATAAGATTTCTCCTATAGTCCTGATTGACTGTTTCTTACCGCCCGTTTGCGGTAATCTCTTCTATTGTTCCGGAACAAGTATACACCGGCATCCCCAGTGGGGCTTGGGCGGTACATTGTGAATCAAATAGATCATATCGTCACGAGATGCACATTCAGAACATTCTCGCCCATCCATCTCGGTGATCCATCTCACTTTCTCAACGCCGTTTTCCATATACGCTTGCAATACAGCTAAATCCGTCACTTCAAGGGCGTATTCTCCTGCCATATGAGACCATAATCTCAGAGCCGGTTTGAGCTCTTTCGGATCCTTATCGGATGCCGCCAGTGTTTCGAAAAACCTCGACCTCTTACGATCAACTTCGTTGGCATAAGAATACTTAGTGACCGGACTAAGACCGTTCAAATAGGCATTCAGCCACATTTCATCGATCGTATCCAGTCTCCCACCGTTATCCTTATATGCCTTTTTAGCTGCTTTCAACAGCATATTTCGAGTGATGTAATCAAGCTCTGCGATCGTCTGCTCCGATTCGGTCAATAAGGCACTGATCTCATCGATTGACGCCAACCGCCTTTTCAAACGATCCATGATGCGGATAAACCGCTTGTTCATCGTACTGATGATCTTATCGGTATACTCATACATCGTCCGTATGCACTCCGTTGATCTCATTCAGCTCGGCGAGCGCTTTTTGCTGCTGCGCTTCGTAGTATTCCGCACTGATCTTGTACGCGTATTCGGGATCGGTAAACGCTCCGCAAAGCTCAAAGCCAAGCTTCGGATGGATCTTGTCATTGTTGAGAATCATATTTAATGCCTCAACCTTTTCAAGCAGATTCTGATAGTTTCGGCGCGTGAACTTGATCTCGATCGTCGACAGTCTGAGGTCGATATCCCGATAGGTGTTGACGATATTGAGGATCAGACGCAGGAAACGCATTTCACTTTCGTCAAATGTCGTTTCTGTCAGCTTTGCTCTCGCCTCGGCAGACTGCCAACCGTCACGCATGATCGTCGCCGCCCCGGTATCGCTTGTGGATGAACCGCCGTTACGATTCGGCATACCGACGATGACCAACACTGTTTGGTACATATAATCGACCAGCGTCTGCGTCTCCATCTGGTTCAATTCCTGAACCAAATAGTCGATATCTCCCTCTTTCGGGATCTGGATACCGCCAAGCTTCTTGACCCGTTGAAAATCCTCGCTCTCGATTTCCACGCCCTTTAGAACAAAAAGCGCCTGCACAAACTGCTCGATACCGTCCAGACGATTCGACGCGGTGGTGTTGATCGCATTCAGCAGCGGAATTACGATCTCAAAGGCGCCGATCCGTTCCTTGTTGAGCGGATACTCGATGATCGGTATCATTCCGAGGATATGATCACGCCTGTCGATGATTTCACGATTGACGATCTCATACTTTGCATGATCGGTATACACGTGGTAATGCCGTACATTCTGTATCGTTGTAACGTACACACCCATCAGAGGGCGATGCCCGATACTGTTGGAATAAACCACAAAGGTCTCTTGCGGATCCAACGTGAATATCTCAAAGGGTGCGTCATCATTGTCGGCATTGCCGTCAGGAAGCGCCATACGATAGGATGTACCGCAGATATGGAACCAATTCGCCAACTCTGCGTCCCTTGTGGGCTTATGCTCCTCGTTCATGTAACGGTTGAGAAGGTTCAAATCCTCAGACACTTCCGTTTGACCGTAATTGACATATTGGATCGGCTCGCCGATCAGATAGCCGGTCTTAAAGGTCACGATCTCATTCGCATGGTTCTCAACGACCTTGTTATTGATCTCAGAACGTACTTCTTTTATGCGGTTCAAGATCGGCTGATTGCCCTTGAAATAATGATACAGCCATTCGATCTGTGTCTGATTCGTTTGGAAGGCAGGGAGTGCTTTATACAGCGCATCTACTACATTGCTTTCGTCGATATACGAAAGATCCGAGTAGATAACTGTACGACCGTAAAAGCCCATTATTCCCCTATCCCCCTTTACACAAACAAAACAGGGACTACGAAACCTCGTAGTCCCTGTTGACTGTTACGCCTATCCGTTTATAGACGCCTTTACTCTTGCTTTTCTCTGTAATTCGACAACCACAATCTTGCCTTGCTCTTTCTTGAGCTCGACAGTGTTGCCGCGCTTAAACGCCTGTAAGATGATCTGCGTCATCTTATCGTCAAATAAGGTTTTCATCAAAACCTCCGACATCTATTTTTACTCTTACATTATAGCGTTGAATCCGGTAGTATGTCAACCATCAAACACGAGTTGTAACCCTTTTGTAATCCTGCTAAAACAATCGGCGGATTGCCTTTGCCTTGCTGGCCGGATGAAATGACATATCGATCGCCATCTCGAGGCTGTCGGGTGCGTCATCGTGTTTGTTTCCGCCGTTGGCATTGAACAGAAAAACGTTTTGCATAAACATTTCGTATGCCTTGCTCCGCTTCTCGGGGATCAGAAAGATCATGTGCTTCTTGATGTCGGGAGCGGCATCGTAAATGCGGATCTCTTTCGTCGTCTTTGTCGACGCTGCCTTAGTTGAAAGGTGGATCTTCTTATCCTTCTCTTTAAGTCGGGCTTCTACACCGTCTTTATATGTCTCGGTTGCCTTTGTCGCCTCGATTCTCATGGTCTCAACGTCCCAACTGATCACCGCGTTCACCAATAATGGCTGCGTCGTTTCTTTGTCACCGTTATCATACACCACATCCACAACGTAGAGATCTTCGCCGTACTGATAGCACACGGGGCTTGACACAAAGTCACCGCCGCCAAACGCAGGGTCGACCGGCATGAACCGCCTATCCGCCTCGCCATCGGGAAGCGTGCCGTCGAAAAAGCGCATATCGGCCGCCGAGAACAATTTACCGTCACGCTCAACAGGCTCCTGCATATACTGAGCATTCCAGGACGCGAGATCGTCCGATCGTTCAAACGACGCACGACGCATTTGATAGTATTTTGTGGAGAATCCGACGCCGTAGTCATAATCAAAGTTGCTCTCGTCCTGCTCATTCAGTGCCGGCAAGTTGATGATCTTCCATCTGCGATCCTGATAATTCTTGTCATGCTTCAACAGCTCGATCCGCTGACCGACAGGATCTTTCAGCGACCATCTGGTCCCGTTGCCCCAGATTTTCGCCTGCTCCTTCGCTCTCGGTATCAGGTTGTTGTCGACCTTCGTCCATGCCGATTCCATACGCGCCGGGTTCAACGCTTCCTCGATGCCGCCGATCAGATCATCCCATATCTCTATACCGCTGCAATCACACGCGCCGTTCAGCGTACCGTACAGCGATCGGCATGTCAGCGACGGGTACCGCTTCTTGCGGTCGATATCGATGGTCTCTTCCTTCGCATTGGTCTGGACGATCTTTGCGTTTGGGAATACGTCATGCCACAGATAGGTATCGGGATCGCCGATGACCTCCAGCACACCGTTGTACATCGCCGTCGTGATAACATCCGAATAGGCGGAGTAAAGGTTCGATTTCTCGCTGTTCCTGCCGATCAGCCATGTGATCAAAAACAGAATCAGAGTTGTTTTTCCAACTCTCGGCGGCATAGCGCTGTACAACTCGTCAAGATCGTCGTCTGTCAATGCCTGGATCGCATCGACCAATTGCTTCAATATCCGTCGGCGCGGCTGATAAAACCTCTGTTCGGGCGGACGGTTGATCTCCAGATACAGCATGTAACTGTCAAAGTCATATATCGCATCAAACAGCAGCGTCCGCTTATACAGCCCGAAAAAATCCGACACATTGTCCGTCCGCGTGATTGCCCAGCCGATCTTGCGTCGCAGCAGCTTGTTAGTATCGTGCGCAAATTTGAAATCCTTCTCCTCCGCCAGCCGACACGCCGAAAACAGATCGTCATACGCGCCATACCGCAAAGGGTTCTTGTCAAGATCATACCATATCCTACCTATCAGGTCTCGCATTCAAAATGTCCTCCAAAAAGAAAAGGACTACCCTTTCGGATAGTCCCTGTTGACTGTTACTCCCGCCCGGTTACGGGTTACTATGCAACATCATAATCATACGTCCATTTGTCACTTATGTACTCTTTATTATTTTGATTAAGTTCTTTGTAAACGGGAACCCCAAAGGTTCTATAATAATCTACGGCTTCTAAAGATTCGTGTATGTCACCAATAGAACGGTTAAACGCTTTAACTCTTTTTAACCATTCTACTACACTCTTGATTTTACTAATTATAAACTTGTACATATTATCAAAGAAAAACTGTTTAATAATTAGTTTATTATGTTTTTTCATCAGGAGTTTTACTAAATTGTCAATTGCAGTGTGTTCATCTTGTATAACACTTTCGTCATAATAGATATTAAGATTATAGCACAATATCATTGCTGTTAATTGAAACTTTGAAGAAAACAGTTCTTTAATATGAACCTGTTGTTCTGCTGTAAAACTGTCAATACTCTTTTTAGTCGTTTCCGATATATTTGAAGGTTCGATTTTTATATTTGAAATAAAACTATCAAAGTCAAAAACCAGATGATTTGCTAAAATAAGAATATCCTCAAAACAATCGGAACACAGAGAAACTGTATTTTTTTGGTCCTCACTTTCAATTTCATCTCTTAACTTAAGTAAATAAGATATAATGAGAGATGCGTTTAGCGATTTCTGCGATTGTTTATGTGCCTTTTTATAAACTATATACCCATATGCGAAAGCGATACCAACAAGCAAGCATAGAAAGCCAACAAATAACAATAACGCTAACCAATACTCTTTCATTAAATATCACTCCTTATATATTATACTCAATGATCAACCTTAGTATACTTTATTTGTAAGAACGAATAGGCTTTTTCGTAAGATGAGGCGATTTTTTCTATTGAATTATTATGCTGTTCTACTAACTTCTTCATGCTATATCGAAAGAAAAAACACACCGCAATGATAGACAGTAAAGCAAACAATCCAAAAGGAGATGCTTTAGCCAATTCCTGTGACATAACACTCCACGCATTTGCATCCATAATCATGCACTCCCTTATCATAATAATATTAGTCACAAAACTCCATTTCACCAGAACCCCTTATAAGTGAAACGTATTGCGTGACATTTTGTAACATTATTATAACAAAAAATATAAAAGTTTTCTATTGCATGAAAGTGAAAAAAGCTAATATCTGAATTGTACAAGAGCAACAAAAAATAATAAACATAATTGTGAACAAGACTCGTTAGATGTCTGGATGATCAAAGTCTCAAACGGATGTTCTATTTTTATTTTACATCCACTCTCGCTTATTGTCAAGAGCTCACCCTCGGTTACGGAAGTCTATTCTAATGTCCGTAACCTATACTAAATCCTCCGCTGAACGCAAGAGCAAATCCAATCACCATCAGAATCACACCTATTCCTATGAGTACGGCTTTACCATACCCTATCGCTTCGTTATGATTTCCGATGGGCTTACCACAATGCGGACACACTTTTGCCTCTGATGATATTTCTTTCCCACATTCTGAGCATTTTATTAAAGCCATTAGATTCTCCTCGGCATTATACTAATTTCCTAAATGATCGATCGCATATCGCGCTTCCGATTCGGTGAATTTCTCTCCGTATTCAGAAACAAGCTGATTATACACGCTGTCCTTCGACATGCTCATTTCATTATAGTATGACTGCGCTTTTTTCAGTGCGTTTTCATTCCAGTCCGCTTTGATATTATCAATCGCGTATTGTGCTTCACTTTCTGTGAATTGCTCGCCGTATTCGGATGTCAGCTGATCGTATATCCACTGTTTCGACATGTACATACTTTCGCTGTACGATTCAGCTTTCTTTAAGGCGTTGTATTCCCAATCGGCTTTCACATTATCAATAGCGTACTGTGCCGCGTCTGCTGAAAATTTTTCTCCATACTCAGATGTCAACTGATCAAATACGCCTTGTTTTGACATATACATCCTATTACAATATGAATCTGCTTTATTCAATGCGTTTCTGTATTCCTGCGGAACAGGGGATTGAGTTGGTTCCGCTTTTTTAGGCTTTTCGGTAGGCTTCTCAACTTGAGAACTTGCAGCGGATTGTGTATCGCTATTCTTTTTATCGGAGCCTTTCGTTTCTGATTGAGTCGCTTTGTCGCTTTCCGATTTAGAAGAATACGAGGGCTGTTTCGAACTGCTTGCATTACCTATAAGCGAAAACAGAATAAGAACACCAACACATATTATCACCCAGATCCACCACTTTTTATACCATGGCTGTTTAGGTTTGGTTTGTGTCGGCTGCTGTGTCGGCTGCTGGATCGGCTGCTGAACAGGTTGCGGAGCCGGATTTTGGTTCTCTGCTACAGAAGCCGGTGGTGTGGAATTGGGCTCCTGTTTCACTTCTTGCAGATTTGCGCCGCAGTTGCCGCAGAATTTTGAGTCGTCGGGCTGTTGTTGACCGCATTTAGGACAATACATGATTTACCTCCATCAATAGTGATGCTTTTATTCTACACTATCCGACAATATTTGTCATTACAAAAATCATTCTTTGATTTTATGCAATTAGTACAACAAAGGATAAACCAACTTGTGAACAGGGTTAATCCTTCAATATCGGCTCGTGCTGACCCTGTACCCATTCGGCAGCCTTTCCGCCGTAACGATAGAACCCCTCATACACTTTTTTGTTCTCGTAGATCGTTTGTACAGTACTGATTGAAAACTTGGAGCCGCTCTTGTTTGTATAACCTTGCTCATTCAAATAGGCTACAATCGCTTTGTAAGTCTGTCCTTCATCGTCCTTCATGCGGAAAATTTTTCTTACGATCTCAGCCTCGGCAGGGACGATAACCATCTGATGATCTATCGCTCTGTACCCAAACGGAGTACGACCGCCGCTGTATCCACCTCGCGCCGCCTTTACCGTTCGACCGGCGCTAGTGCGTTTATTAATATTCTCGCGCTCCATCTCTGCGCATGTGAGAGTAAACGCCTTGAGCATATTTGCAAAAACGCCGAACTGCCCGAAGTCTTCTGTGATACTGATCAGTTCAATATTTTTACGGAGTAGAGCGCCCTGATAGTAAAAATAGATGTTGATATCACGCGCTACTCGGTCAGACTTTGCGACAACTACAGCCTCATAAGGGGGATTGCTTACATCTCCGTAGACGATCTCATCAAATCCGGGACGGTATTTTGCGCCGCTCTCTCCCTCGTCAGAAAACCAGCGAATAATGTTCATATCATTCTTTTTGCAGTAGTCAATAATCTGCTCTCGCTGTGCGTCCAAGCCGAATTTATCGTCGCCAAGCTGACCATCGGTACTGACACGGATATAAGCCGCTACGTTCTTCATAACATTTCCCTCCTTTGTTTCTTCGTTTACATTATAGCGAAATTACGGTAACTTGTCAATAGGTTTCCGTAATTTTCTTTTTGTTCTTTGCGGGTGGTAGAGGGGGCTACCCCGGAGCAGGTGTTGATCGGATATCCCCCCGGGGTGCTGGAAACGAAAAGCATTTGTGCATTGTGGGAAACGTCGTAAAGTATTACAATGTTTACGATAAATCTTGATTTATCTATTGACAATTACGGTAAATAATATTATAATAATACCGTAATCAATAGAGATTACAGAAAGGAGCGAAAAAAGGTGGTACACACTGAAATATCATTAAGGAATAGAATGATGAAGCGGCTGATCTCGCGGTTGATCTCGTGGCTCAAAGCTCACGGATTCACCGACCGCGACATAGTCGATTGTATAGACTACATCATCAAATAAAAATAGTCTGTTAGCTCCCAACCAAAGAATCTAACAGACTATTACAATCCAACAGGACAGCGGCGGTTGATGTACCGCCTCCGCAGTTGCTCCTCTATTATACCACATGGCGGTACAAAGTCAAGGAGGATTATTATGAACAACTGGAAACGAATTGAAGGAGCGTTGACCGCTCCGATCGGCTACCACTGGGAGAATAACGGCAAGAGCCGCTTCTCAGGCGAATACGAGCACAGGCTTGTAAAAGATACGAAAGGAGCGAGAATATGAAACATGCTAAACAACCCTACACCGGCACAGTATCGAAACTATGCCTAGATATCTTGAAACAACCGCACACTCTGATTGCAGGCGCGACGGGCAGCGGTAAAAGCGTACTGATCAACAGCCTGATCTATACCGCACTGTTCGACAGCCCGAATAAAACGCAGTTTATTCTGATCGACCCGAAACGCGTTGAGCTGATCGACTACAAGCTGCTGCCGCATACTATCGCTTACAGTTCAGAGCCTTCCGATATCAGCCGCACGATCACAAAGGCGGTTAAACTGATGGATAGCCGCTACGCCGATATGCAAAAGCGACATATCAAGCATTATGACGGATCGGATATTTACATCATCGTTGACGAGTTCGCCGATCTAATGACGACACAGAAGCGCGAAACGCTGCCGACGCTTTGCCGGATCGCCCAGCTCGGGCGTGCCGCCGGAATCCATCTGATCTTAGCGACCCAGCGCCCCACACGCGATATTATCAACGGTCAAATCAAGGTCAATATCGACAGCCGCGTAGCCCTCAGATGCCCCACCAAACAGGACAGCCGCAACATCATCAACACCGGCGGTGCGGAGCTGCTACCGCGTTACGGCTCCGGGTACTACCTGACGCCCGACACAATGACACCCGTATTAGTCGACATCCCGATGACCAATCCCACCGAGATCAACTGTATTATTTCACATTGGACGAGAAAAACCCACCGCTTTTGACGGTGGGTTATTTCTTTGCATATCGCTGAAATCGCCAGAATTGCCCTTGTTTTGCGTTTTATGCTTTAGCAATGTAATTTCATTACTAAGCAGCTAAACACGAAACAGGCGAAAAATTTCGCAAGCTTTTGATATGCTTACGGATCAATCAGGAAATTAGATCAAGAAAAGCCGCCGACATTCAGGTCAGCGGCTCGATTTGTTTATACGGGATTTCGTAGCAGTTGATATTTCGGGAACAATCACTCGTCAACATCCTGCCCGTCCGTATCGATCACAACGCTCTCACGGTACCGCTCTTCCAGGCGCTCGGGGCTTTCTGTGTCTCCCATCGGGTTGTTCGGCGTGACGACGACCTCCTGCTTGTCGGTATAGTCCATGTTGTTCTTCATGAGGAAGATACCGGAGACGGGGTTGATCTTGCCGTTCTGCATGTAATCCTCCATCATTGCATTGATGATCTGCACCGCCCTTTTTATCGAGTTGATAACCTCTAAGGGATAGCCCCCTGTCTGTTTTGTTCTGATTTTCCACAAAGTTGTGCGTTCGACGCCGAGTGCGAGAGCGAGACCGGCGACCGACGGCTTCATGTCGTTTAATTCGCAAATAGAAAAATAATCCAAAATTCTCTGATCAACGAGTTCAACATTTTTCAGATCGATGTGGTCGAGCTTGGCCACTTCCATCGTATGCTGAATGTACTTTTTGTTATCTCCTGGTTCAGTCTGCGGCTTCATCTGATCGGATTTCTTCGGTCGGTTACCTTTACCCTTTCCCTTCACGATAGTCTCACCTAAATTCTGCATCTCTTTCTGCTCCATTATTTCACTCCTCCGCTTCTATGATTGGGTGAGCGTCTGCAATTAACCTATAGACCACATTCAAAGGAATTGCTGTATCATACTTTCCAACCATATTCTTTATTCTATCTTCGAGTCTATCCGCGTCAATCAGTCTGCCGTGAGGTGTAGGGACTTCAACGATAGGATATACCCGACACGAGTATTTCATCGCCTCACTATCAAAATCACTAACAAATAAACGAAGAATACCGTCATCTGTTTGCCGATCAAGTGTAGCGATCCGCTGTTTGTAGTCCTTCGGCACATCCATACCCTTAATCATCAGGCACATTGTTTTTCCTCCTCAATAGTAATACCCATAATCCCGACGAGTATTGACGGCGGTAAAGGCAGTTTCTCCGTTGTCGGTCGCCAGAGGTGCAGACAATTCGTCAGGTTGTTGACGTACTCACTTTTTGCAGGGTGGAATTGTACGACCACTTCATCATCGCGGAAGAAGTCGGCTTTCAGCTTGCACATTTCGTCTTTGGATAATTCTTCAATTGTCATTCGCTGTTTCACTCCTAACAATTTCATATGTATAACTATCTATGTAGTTGCCGTATTCGTCTTTTGTTATCTCATGCCAATGGTGAATATACCCGTTATGACGCTTGCAGAATTTATCATAGTGGCGTTTTACGGGGTTAGTGCCTACCACACTCCACTCGATCCGGTGGTGTTTTTTTACAAGCTCTTCGAGCTTACTAAACAAGTCGCGCCCTAAGATCGGATTACCCTTATCGAAGGAGAAAAGGCCGAAATCATTCACGGTGTCCGAAAAGTCATTGATTCTGTAAGTGAGAAACCCAATTATATCATCGTTTTTATCAACGATAGCATATTGATACAGATCGTCTTTCTCCTCGATCTTAGGAATGCTGTTCCCACAGGTGTATCCACAATAGTAGAAATAATCTGTGGTATATAAATGTTCGGTAAATTTTCTTGTGATTTCTTGTGCATATAAAAGTGCCGGCTTAAGCATTATCTGAACCTCCAACATGCGGCAATGGGCGCCGCTTTTCTATTCTGTCGACCTCTTCCCACGTGCGATATAACGCCTACGAAACAGGTCTACGGACAAAACTAAGCATCTTTGCTCTTTCGTAGTTTTCCTTCAGTATCTTGATTGCCTTTTCAAGTGTCATCAGGCTCATTATTATCCTCCTCATCTGTGATTCTGTTGATCAGCCAAATGCTGACCACGTGATAAGCAACAAATGTCATGCACAATACACCGAACACGATCCACTGTCTTGCGGATCTGTCAAAGAATTGTGTCGCGATGATAGCGATCAATCCGATGATATCAACGGCAATGATGAATCCTGCTTGTTTGTTCATATTTCTACCTCCTTATTGCATAAACAAAAAGCCGCAGGAATCACAGCCACAGTGAATATGACCATTGTATTTACTTTTCGACCACCATGCTTTTCCGTCGCACAACGGACAGACAAATTCATTCTTGCCTTCTTTTTCGGCTTTATCCTGAGCTTTCCAAAATTGAATTGCCTTTTTCGCCGATTCTGTCATTCTACCACCTCTCTTTCGTACTCTTCTCTGCTGACTTCCTTCCAGCAGTCGATGATCAGACCGTTGGAGAAGGTTGTCCGATAGCAGACTTCGTAGGTATTCGGCGGTATGTAGTGGCTGTCGATGACCTCGACGATCGTGTAGGTGAGCGGCTCAGTCGTCTCAGGATCAGGCTTGGCGGCACACGCTGACAGGGTGCCGAGCAGGATCATCAGGGCGAGAAGCAAGCTAATCAGGCGGTTCATGTCTTATCCTCCTCTGTTTCCTTATTTTGAGATGGAAATAAAAACGGACCGTTCTTATAGACATAGTCCCTTACATAATCTTCCATCTTCTCTCTGTCGGTGAAAGTATCCAGTAATCGGGCAATAAATATAAAATCACCTAACGGATTCTGTATGTAGAGGTTAATTCCGTAACCTCTTACCTGATGTACCAACAACACCGTACTGTCATCGTAGTAATCTACAAACCCGACCCATACGCTTGGCAGGCGGTCAAAGTCCTTGTCGCTTTCGCGGCCGATCTGCAGCAACGCCATGATGATGACGCCGATCATACCGCCGATGAAAAAGCCTAATAATGCCCATAGAAAATTTGTCATATTGTTATCCTTTCTGTTTTTCGTGAATATCCCTCAACAGACAGATCAATTCACTGTTCTGTGCTCGGGTATCTTTGAGGATTGCTTCATAGTAGAAGCCGTCGTCGTTCATGCGGAGGGTGCATCCGGTGAAGATGTACTCCGCGCCGTTATGGATGACCGTCTGATTGAGGTTGTACTTGACGCGGTTAATCTCCATTCTGCACCAGCTCCTCAACACAGACATAGATGCCGGGGATATCCGCCCAGAACTTCTCGGTGATCTCGGAGGCAACCTGCGCGTCGTCCTTCCAGTAGTTCAGTTCTGTCATCACGTCCTTGAACAGTTTCAGGCTGTTCTCGGTGTCGGGCTTCGACGTCTTGTATTCGCCGTCGCGGTGGTTTCCCTTGATCGGATAGCACCATTTGGTGATCAGCCGCAGCGCGCCGCCCATCGGCTGCTCTGGAATATACCTGCTCAGATACGCGGTTAACTTTGCCTTGACGTCTCTGAGGTGCTCATCTTTGTATCGGATCACTTTACCGTCACGGACGGCGGTGCGGCTGCCCTGCTGATAAGTATGCGTCGGCGGTATCATCGGCAAAAAGAATTCGATCTTCATGGTTGCTCCTTCTCTCGTGCGCGTCACGTGCGCGTGCGAGAATATTTTTGACTATAAAAACGGGGAGTGTCATACCCCGTTTTATATATATAAAATATATATAGGGCTTTTCACTTTTTGAAATTATCGGTAAAATTATCGATTTTTTCACTTTTTGAAATTATCGAGAAAAACACCGAAAAATTCACTTTTTGAAATTTTGAAATTCTCGGTTTATTCTTCCGAAATTTTCATTTCTTCAACATTGCCCTTTACGATCCTGAATCGGTCGCTGAGATCGTTTTCAATCCATCCTCGGACGGTTCTATCCTTCTTCCCGAGCTGTTCAGATAATTCTTTCAGAGAAACAACACCGTCCGCGTTGAAGGACTTCAAGCTGTAATAATGCGTCTCAAAATCCTGTCGGCGACTCTCGGCTTTTTGTTCTGGTGATTGCTTCTTGCCGAAGTTCTTACGGTAGTTTTGCCCAGGGCGCGTGTCGTCGCTCTGTGCGTCGGTGAGGATTCCCTCGCGATCCTGGCGATGGATCGGGTAATCGAACCAGAGGTTCAACGGGCTCGGCTTCGGGAACTCGCGCAGCGTCATGTCGATACGCCACGCGGATAGCTTGTCGAGCTTTTGACGGCTCTGCTCGGCTGCCTGTCTTGCGTTCTTAAGAGCCTTATCAGGTAAGCATTTGGCAATGATATCACGCATCTTTGCGGCGCTCTGCTCGTCGTCCAGGCTGACCAATTCGCTGTACTGTTCCTGATTGAAAAAGCGGTGCATATAGTCGATGTAGACGGCGCACTCACGCTTGTTTTCATACGTCTGTCGGATACTGTCGGTGATCTCCAGATCGATCAGGTCGAGCATGGCGTCGGGATCACGGGCAAATACGCCGGAGCCTGACGCGCGATCCATTGACTTCTTGCCTCCTTGAGAGCCTTTACTGTGATGGTGACAGTAGATGACGGCGCACCCGAGCTCTGCGCAGATTTTATCAAACTCGTTGCAGAATTGTGACATATGCTCAGCGCTGTTCTCGTCGCCCGTGAGCACCTTGTAGATCGGGTCGATGATGACGGCGATATAGCCCTTTTTCATCGCGCGACGGATCAGCTTCGGCGCGAGCTTATCCATCGGCGTCGCCTTACCGCGCAGATTCCAGATATCGATGTTCTTCAGATGATCGGGCTCCCAGTGATGTGCCTTGTAGACGTCGGCAAAGCGGTGCAGACAGGACGGCTTATCAAGCTCGAGGTTGACATAAAGCACCCTGCCCATCGTGCAGGGATAGCCGTACCAGTCGCGTCCCTCGGCAATCGCGATCGTTAGCTCGATCAAGGAGAATGACTTACCTGCCTTTGACGGTCCCGCAATCAGCATCTTGTGTCCCTGACGGAGGATCCCGTCGATCAGAGGCGGCGCCAAATCAGGCAGATTATCGAAGGTGTCGGACAGGCTCTCGGGATCGGGGAGATCGTCGTTGATGCTCTCGATCCACTCCTCCCACTCTGCCCAGCTCTCTTTGCCGATATTGGTATCCAGTAAATATTGCTTCTTGTCGCGGCGGATCACGCCGGGCATACGGGACAGCCGAGACGGGTTCTTGTTCTGCTTGTCGACCTCGAGCCCGTTCTTCTTGCAAACGTTATAGAGATACTGCACGCGCTTGCGGTATTCATCCGCGTTGGAAGCCTCAATCTTAACGATCGCATGGATGCTCTTGCCTCCGCTGTAGACCAGCGCCGCGACAGGGAGCTCAAGCTCTCGGATGATCGTATTCTGCGTGCTCAGATCGGTGCTGTCGGATTCTACCAGCGCGTAGCGGTAATCGGTGACGTTGTCGTTCTTGACGCCTTTACCGTCCAACGGATTGAAGCGGATCCACGCTCCTGCGTCGGGGTCATAGTCGCCGAATACAGCGCCGATATCGTCGTCAGATAGCTTGTATAGCTCGCTGAGCAATTCACCTGCCGTGCGGTCAACGCTGCCCTTCTTCGGCAGCGGTTTACCGTCCTCGTTCTTCCATGATTCGGTGACGTAGCCGACATATTCATCGGAGTTGAACAGCGCTTTGAGATAGTCGATGATTTGATTCTTCGGCGACCACTGCCGCGGCAGTTCAAACTGCTCTACCTCCACCCCTTCAAGTACCTTCAACGGATCACGGGCGATCTCGTCATCCCAGTCCATAGCCTCGTCTCGGGTTTTCGACGGAGAATAGCCGCCTTCGACCGCGAGCTGATAGATAGTTCCGCCTGTGACAGGGGTACCGCTGCCGTTAAAGGTCGCCCACTTCTTTGCACAGTCGCCCGGATGATAGCGCTTTGTGTCAGATCGTGACCAGTCATCCCATACGTCGCAGGAAAATCCCTCATACTTGAGCGCCATACCGATTGATAGCCAATCCTGATAATCGAGCAAGGCAGGGTCAATGTATTTGAGTTGTTCAAGGATATATTGATTGTCAATCAAATAAGCTCACCTCCGGCGGTTCGGGAATATAGGTTGACGGGTCGATACTGCGCGGAACGCGCCACTGGTTAGCGGCGATGCGGTTGATCAGATTGCTTGCCTGATCGAACAGCCAGGTACCGACGTGTTGAAATCCCTTATTCTCGAGAAAACGGATCTGCTTCGGCGTCGTCAAGCCGTTCTCCCTGCGCTTGCTCAGTCGATCGAGCAGGAGCTTCGCCTTGCCGGCGTTCTCAATCTCGTCGGGAAAGATGCCGTAATGCTCGAGGGTCGCACGCTGCTGATCGGTCGGCGGTCCCATCTCCCACCCGAAGGCAGGAACATAACCGGACAGATCCTCGGCGCAGATCGACATCTCGAACTGCAGCGGATCGACCAGCTTCCGCTTGCGGTGCTTCATCTCGGCGAGCTGCTTGGCAAGCGCTGCTTCACGCTCGGCGACGACGTCTTTCTCCGCGGATTCGGCGGCTTCTTCAATATCCATAGCGCTGCCGGCATTCTTTGCGAGATTCTCGGTCATCTTTTTTGCGACATCGTCAGAGGAGCAGATCAGGCTTGCCGGTCGGCAAAGCTCATGACGCTCGGTGTGCCAGAGGAAGTCGAGTAGAAGAAGGTGGTCTTTCCCCTCGCTGAGTCGGGTACCGCGACCGACCATCTGGCAATATAGCGATCGCACCTTCGTCGGTCGGAGCACGATGATACAATCGACTGACGGACAGTCCCATCCCTCGGTCAAGAGCATTGAGTTACACAGAACGTTGTACTTGTCGTCGGCGAAATCAGCGAGCACCTTTTCCCTGTCGGCGCTGTTGCCGTTGACCTCAGCGGCACGAAAACCCTTACTGTTGAGGATCGCGGTAAATTTCTGCGACGTTCTGATCAGCGGCAGGAATACCACTGTCTTGCGATCCTTGCAGTAGCTCTGCATTTCATCGGCGATCTGATACAGGTACGGGTCAAGCGCGTTATCGATATCGGAGGCTTTGAAGTCGCCTGCCTGTGTCGACACGCCGCTCAGATCGAGGTTAAGCGGAATCGTGACCGCTTTGATCGGCGACAGGTACCCGTCTTTGATCGCCTGCGGAAGTGTGTATTCATATGCGAGAGATTCAAAGACGGTTCCCAGATTCTTCATGTCGCCGCGATCGGGCGTTGCGGTAACGCCGAGCACCTTCGCGTCTTTGAAATGGTCGAGGATCTTTAAGTAACTGTCTGACAGGGCGTGATGCGCTTCGTCGATGATGATGTATTCAAAGTAATCGGACGGGAACTGCGCGAGGCGCTTGTCGCGCATAAGCGTCTGGACAGATCCGACGACGACACGGTACCAGGAGGAAAGACAGCTCTGTTCCGCCTTCTCGACCGCGCAGCGCAGTCCTGTCGTTTTAAAAATCTTATCGGATGCCTGGTCGAGCAGCTCGCCGCGGTGAGCAAGGATGAGCACACGTGCGCCATCCGCCACACAATCCTGCGTGACGGACGCGAAGACGATGGTCTTTCCGGTGCCTGTCGGCAGGACAAGAAGCGTTTTCTTCTTCCCGTCCTGCCATTCCTGCTTTACCTTATCGCGCGCTTCGACCTGGTACGGTCTGAGTTCCATCAGAATTGACCGCCTGTCCACTTACGCGGCTGAGTTGCGGACGTCAGCGGCTCCTGCGTGTAGGCGGCGTTGCCTTGAGGAGGGGCTGCGGTCTCAGGTGGCTCAAGGAAGGCAGTGATCTCGTTGCCCTTATATTCCTTGCCATCTTTTTTTCCTGTCCATTTTTTAATGCCGACCTTACAGCGACCTTTGGCGCCTTTGACGGCGTTCCAGTTCGGGCGCAGGGGCTCGCCGTGCTTTCGGTGACCGATCGCGATAAAGAACTGACAGAGCTTCCATTCCACTTTTTTATTCAAGAAAAGATTCTCATTGACGGTCACATCGCCGTCAGGATCATGGATCTTGATCGTCAACTCAGCCTTCGGGCACGCCTTCATGTTGTCGCTGCCCTCAAATCTGCCGCGTGTAAAATCGGTTACGGTAAAGTCATACTCACCCTCGGGGAGAACGCGAAAGCCTTCTCCGTCGTTCTGTATCTCGTCATCCCATGTCATTGCGACATCGTTTACATTGTTTGCCATTCTTATTTTTCTCCTTTCATATCAAACGGTAAATCTTTATTGCTCATGATCTTGTTGAGTACCTGCGGCCACGCTCCGACGAGGCATCCTTCTATGAAGTCGGGGTCATAAGCCTTGATGGGCGTGCTCCTCGGGTAATACCCCTGCTGGGATACGACGACCTGGATGTCCTCGACCGAGACATTGTTCTCACGCATCAGAGAGGCGAGTGACCTCGGAACGCCGGTCAGATCATCGGTGTTCTCATGCGTCGGTAGTGCTGTCGGAGGTTGTTCGGTATCGAGGATCGCGTCAACAGGCGCGGTGCTTGTTTCAGGCGCCGAAGGAGCGGCCGAGGGGCTCTTAGCAGGGATGAAAGGTGCGATCACGCTGTAATCAAAGGCACACTCGTCGGGCAATCCCCAGCGGTTCTTCGCGTCCCAGCACGGATGATGTGCGGTATACATAACGCGCTTACCGCCCGAGGCTTTGTGTTTGTTGTTGTCGGTCTTTTCGACATAGGTCTTGTAATTGATGAACAGCACCGCGTCCGCCCACTCTTTGAGAAGCGGCGAATTCTGCTTTGTCAGCTTCAAACTCCAACGATCGTATGCGCCGGCTTCATCGGGCTGTTCAAACTTTTTGAGTTCCGCATGAGCCGTGACTACGACGTTGATACCGATCTCAACGATATCTTCCAGCATATTCAACAGCTTGCCGAACTCCTCCATCAGATAGGTATAGCCCTTACCGTATCCGAAATCTTCGATTCCTTGTTTCTTTGATCGGGCACACACTGCTTTGCTGAGCAGCTTCTCCGCCCAGTCGGCGGTATCGAGCACGAAGGTCGCGCAGATATCGGGGTGATTCTTCACGAGGTCGATACACTCGTATATCATCTGAGCGCTGTCGGGGCGATCCAGTCGATCTACATCAAGATCGTAGGTGCTGCCCTCGGTATCGCAAAACAGCGGATCAGGGAACCGAGAGGCAAAGGTACTCTTACCGATGCCTTCGGGGCCGTAAATCACGACCTTCTTTGCCCTGTTGATTTTTCCTTTCGATATGTTCATCAGAATTTTCCTTTCTCCCAAGTTTTGGGCGCCGCTTCGGGGTCTGCTGTTACGGGATCACCCGACGCGGCGGCGTATCCGTCGGTTATGATCAGGCTGCACTCGTCGCCGGTCGAGACGCGCGTCGCGATGACCTGCAGTCCTTCTTCTTTCAGCCAGTCGTTGAATTCGTTCAGCGTATCCAGATCCATCTGCTCGAGCTTATCCATGAGGACAAAGCCACAGTTGGGATTGAGCTTGCGGACGATCGCGGTGGCGACCTTGAGCTGCTCGGAGCCGCTCATGTTATCCCACTTGTAGCCCTTGTAGGTCAGTTCCTTATCCTCGACGGATAAGCCATCAAGCGGCAGATCGGCATTATCGAGGAGCGCCATGCGCTTGTCACGCACTGCTGTGATCTTGCCGGTCAGCTCGTCATACTGATCGGAATACTGCTTTGCTTCATCCTCCGCCTTGCTCTTGTCGAGATTGGCGCGGATCTTCACGTTCAGCGCTTCGATATCGCGGATGTTGCGCTCGAGCTCCTCGGTGCTCTCGTCGATCAACTCCTCCGCCGATTTTACAGAGGTGTTGTACCGCCGTTCCGCTTCCTCAAAAGCGAGTTGGGCTCTCTGCAGCTCCTCGCGCGCATGAATGTACTCGCTCTCGATCTGTGCGCGCTGACGTCGGATGCGCTCATTCTCACCGTTACGGGCGAGGATCTCCTGCTGCTGTCTGATCAGCTCCGCGGCGGAGACAGGCTCATCGGGCACCCCCGGCCATTCCTCCATCTCCTCGGCAAACTTCTTTTTACGATCGGCGATCTGACCGATAGCGTGCCTCTCATTATAGAGCCGCTGCTCCTCGTCCTCGAGCTTGTACAGCTCGTCGCCGACGCCGATGATCTTCAACAGCGTGTCGGCCTTCTCTTTGTTATTGGCATTCATGAATCGCGGAAGGTTCAGCGCGAGCTGATCGATGAAGCTGTCAAGCAACGCCTGACCGCCCTTATTGCCGCTCGGGTCGATGACCTTCAAATCGCTGTTCTTGCCCTTGCGCTCGACGATGATGCCGTTGCTGAGCTTGATGCAAAGATGTGGAGGGATCGTCGATCCATCGCGCTGCGGCTGAGACGGGGCGAATCTGCCGCCTCCGAGCGCCCATGCTATGGAATCCAGCACCGAGGTCTTGCCTTGGCCGTTCTTCCCTCCGATGATCGTCAAGCCCGACTGCGACGGCTCATAAGCAACCGCCTTGACGCGCTTGACATTTTCGATTTCAAATCCGTTGATTTTGATACTCATTGTTTATCTCCTAAATGATATTTTGTTGCGTTTCAAACAAATCCATCGAGTTTTTGCTGATACGCTTCTTTTGTGTTGATAATTCCGCTTCCCCACTGTTCTGCCATAGCACGAGCAATACCGGGGAATGTTTTACTTCGTATCCTGCTACTACAATGTTTTGTTCCTTTATTCTTACGAGGGTTGCCTTTATGGTCTTTACTCCCAGCTGACACCCATGAACAAATAGGCTTTACTATTTTGGTGGGGATAAGTTCAGGTAACCCTTTCAACCATAAACAAGTCGCTTTGCTGTATTCATCTCCAAATTGATACGGTTGAATTATTTGAGAGCGTTTTGGCATATCATAAATTGTTGAAGGAATAGGATTTTCAATAGCTATTCGTTCACAATCCGCATGATAGAACTTCAAAAAGAAGTCCTTACCTTTCAAGCCTTTTTCAAATCTTTCTTTATTGATTTGACCTTTTTGTGGATACAATCTGCAAGCTCCAGCATTACTCAAATACGTACACGGTGGAAAAGCGATAAGCATGTCCCAGTTACCATCCTGTTCGTGAGAGACTCCGTCCTCTGTTTGAAATGTACATTTGCCGTTTATTAGTGGAAGGACATCACCTTTTATATGCCATTCTGGGTGTCCCCCCGATTGTTCTTGCACATCACAACTGAAAGCAATGTGACCTAGACGCCTAAATTCTATACAAACTCGTTGACTTTCCTCGCAAGCAACTAAAACGTACACTACGGCTTTCTCCTTCTTGACAAACCGTCGTGGTCTGTCTATACTTAAAGTAAGATGTTTTCATCTGCCGATTGAAAGCGTGGCAGCGCGTCAGTCGGCTTTTTCTTTTTCGTCGGTCGTTTCCGACTTGTCCGGCAGATCGAAGAGCACTGAAAGGAGGTCTTCAAAATTACGTCGGACGACGCCGAAGAGCAACACCAGAATCACGATACCTGCAATGATGGGCAGGATGTACTGCTGGAACATTCTAAATCAACTCCTTCCATGAATTCTTCATAAGTGATATCGAGAACATCTAACAGTTGGTGCATGGCATACAATGACGGATGACATTTGTTTATCTCCCAACTAAAAACACTCGATTCACCAACATTTGCCAGTTCAGCCAATTCTTCAGCTTTGAGATTCCTTTCTTTCCTGAGTTGTCGGAGCCGTTGCCCAAACGTCATCACAATTCAACCCCCTTCATGAATTCTCTGTCCGTAATATCAAAAACTTCAAGGAGCTTATGATATGTTTTTAAGTAAGGTTGGCTTTTGTCGTGCTCCCAGCGGGCTACGCATTTGCTGTTCTGTTTCCCAATCATCGTTTCAAGTTCGCCCCTCGAGCACCCCAGTTTATACACCCTCAGCTGTTTGATCCTCTGACCCACCGTCAAGGTCGCCACCTCCCAAGAGTTCTCTGTATCTGTCGCTCTGCACGGATCCGGGACGGATGTTGCTGCGTGCAGGCTTGTCCGCTTTGAGATTGAGATTCGTCTCGAAAGTATCGAGCCTTTCTTTGAAGCCTTCAACCTCATTCATCGCATTGCTTAACCGCCGCCAAAGATGATACTCGGCTCTATCTTTCCTGATCACCGCTCTGACGATCCACACGATGCTGATCGCCAGGATCACAAAGCAGAGGACTGCAAACGCGATCCAGTTGAAGTACATTGCCGTATCACCGGAAAGCGCTGCCGCTACGCCGATCAGGAAGGGCGCCAACAGCTTGGCAGGGTTCGGGACATACTCTTCTTCGGGCGCTGCGTCACGCCGTTTGTTGTCGTTGTTCATTTTGACACTCCTTTTCAAGATATTCGGGGTGTGCCGTATAGAATCGGCTCATGGTCTCCCCTATGTTTTTGAGCATTTTCTGCTCATACTTCTGTTGATCTTCTTCTGAGACGAGCTTGGTGACGTTTCCCTCGCTGTCAATTAAAAGATAAGGGATCCGCTTGCCTCCGTCATCGATACAGACTCTTGCACTCCACTTCTTGCTCTGTCCCATATAATCACCTCTTTTCATCATATGACGTCATAGCTTGGTCTCTTTCCTCCGACGTTAAGTGAACGCGCCGCCCATCCTGCTTGCTGTATATGTAAGACAAATTCTTTATGGAGAATGTAAATACATGAATGTCAGGTTTGGCGACCAGCGCAATCGGCGGTCCCACTCCGCCGATGATGACGGACGGCGCGCTCGCTTAACGCCGGAGTATTTGATTATTATGTTTTCTCAATCTCTCCAAGCAGATTGCCGTCGAAATCCCAATACTGGACGATATCTCTTGCCGGATCGCCGGGATGGCCTAATCCAAGTGGTGTGACCGTTTCGATCACCTTTCTCACACGAACGGACTGCGTGGCGAATACGTTGGTATTTTCGTACTGCTTCGGTTTGAGAGAACGCACGGGATTACTCTCCCTGCCGATCAGACGATCAACGGAGCACTCAAAGTAATCTGCTATATGGATCAGCGTCTCGATGTTCGGCTCACGTTCACCTCTTTCATAGAATCCGTACGTGTTATAGTGAATCCCTAACTCCGTGGAGAGCTGGCGTATGCTCAGCCCCTTTTCTTTGCGTAATTCTTTTAACTGTAACATTTTTTCACCTCCTTGCGGTCAATGATTTTGAGTGTTGCCATGATTCCTCCTTGCTAACTCCTATTTATCGTGGTATACTTCAAAAAAAGGAGTTGTTACGATGGATTATTTATCTTTGATTATCTCTATAATAGGTTGTACTACCGGTGTGCTCTCGCTGATCATCGTAATTGTTTACAATGCTTTTCAAATTGGAAATCAAACATTTTCCGTATCGAAACGTAGAGGTACATATTACTTCAAAGCCTCAGAAACAACGGTGAATGGTCCTTATAATCCCGAGATCTGCGCTGTAGTTTCGCTTAAAGTGACTAACCGCTCTTCTTATCCGATCACAATAGATGACGCATACATAATTGCAATGAAGAATCGTCATATGAGCGAGTTTCAATATGACAATATTGAAATAAGCACATCAAACGGTATTCAATGGCAAGATAGTGAAAAGATTGCTTCACTTCCCCTAAAGCTCGATCCTTTCGAAAAAAAGTATTTTGCACTGGCATTTCCTTTTTTTCATCATGAAGTAAAATCCTTTGGTGAATCAGTAAAGGTACCAATCACAATTATCACAGCTCGAAAGGAATACATCGTAAAAGTAACTATTCCGGAGTATCATTCACTCTTTGAACACGCTCAAAAAACGCCTTCTCCTCGTTCGTAGTGATATGTTCATCCAGAATATAACCGTCTGCGCTTACATATTGCGTATAACGCCGAGCACGGTGATAGCCCACCGAACTGTCCTCACAAGGCAGTTCTTTTTTTACCTGTCGAATGATAACTTCATACGAAGATATGACTTTTTCTTTCACCCTCTCCCTCCTTTCTAACTTGCGTTTTGTTGTTTAGGCTGATTTTTGTTTGAATCGGTGATTCCTTGTACATATCCGTTGACATAATCCTGTTGCTCCTTAGGAAGCTGTCTTAACAGATCAACAATCTCAGTCGCGGAATCTTTGATGTTACTTGTTGCCGACATAGTTATTCACCTCACTTTCTTGCTTACAGCAAAATTATACATCATTAAAACTTGCTTGTCAACAAATTTACGAAAAAATCTTATTAATATTTTTGTTGACAGCAAAGAATTGTTGATGTATAATTGACACATAAAGGAACGAGGTGATTTTCACATGACCAAACAAGAACGAGTACGTGCAATACGAAAAGAGTTAAAATTATCACAAGCAGCTTTCGGTGAAGAATTAGGTGTTGGAGCGGGTGTCATAGTAAACATTGAGCTTGATCGTGCCCCTATTAAGCCTTTAATGGAAAAGATGATTTGCAAAACCTTTAAAGTTAATCCGTTATGGTTGGAGAAGGAAGAGGGCGAGATGTTCCTCGATATTCCCGATTCCATCCTTGATGATGTTGCTCTCGAATTCGATCTTTCCCCTACAGAAAAAAATATAGTGACAAACTACTTGAGAATGTCACCGGAAGATCGACGCAAGGTTGCGGATTTATTAAAGAAGCTGATTCAATAAAAAAAAGAGCGGCTCAATCGCCGCCCCTTAGGTACATTAGACAGATATAATCATATATCTTCTTTAACTGTGTTTCATCCTTTATTCGTTTCAGCATTTCATAAATCATCTTCAAATAATCGTGCATGATTGCACTCCTTTCGTTCTAAACTACTATCTATTATAGAACATATTTTCGAATTTGTAAAGAGTTAATTTGTAACCAGTGTTTTTCGGAGGCGTTGCAATGTCATATGAATCAATACACAGCCAAGATAGTTTTTCTATCCATATTAACGGTGATAACTCCATAGACGCTATGCTCCTGTCACAAATCATCGGTGATATGGCGAAGCTTACTAAAGACGCAGCTTATTATGAAGATCCTACTGCTGATTGTAATGTTAATATTACAGCGTTAAAAAACGGAAGTTTCCAAATAGACTTTTCCGCGCTGTTAGGAACAGCTTCTACATTGCTTAGCGATATAACAGCGGTATCAACCCTTGCGACTACGGTTATTACCACATTAAAAGGTTACTTTGAACTGAAAAAAATTTTGAACGGTTCACAACCTAAAGAGGTTCAAGAACTATCAGGCAATAAAATTTATGTTACTGCCGAAGACGGAAGCAGCGTTGTAGTAAATAAAGGTAGTGGTTCTGTTTTTACCGACTGCAACATCCATACCGTTGTACAAAATGTTTCCTATAATATTTTAAAGACAGGTGCAACAGATGGCTTCTCTTTTGATACAAATGATAACGCAGAGCAATTTACCCATGATGATCTTGTTAAAATGACAAAGCCGGTACCTATCGCCACTCAGACAACGCGTAAAGTATCAACAATAAAGGCAGATTTATTAATCAAGAAACCGGATATCTTAGGTCACTCAACGTGGTCTTTTAGATATAACTCTAAAAATATTGATGCTAAAATATTAGATGATGAATTCTTAGATTCTGTTCGTAACGGCGATTATTCAATCCGCGGAGGCTGTTATATAACAGCGGATTTAGAAATATCTGTAGACTTAGATTCTGATGGGCTTTCTGATGAGCAAACGACTAAATACACCGTAACAAAAGTTTATGGTGGGATTCAAGATACTTCAGCTCAAATACAATCTCTTATATAGAAATAACCGCCCTACCCTGCTGGAACAGGATAGAGCGGGTGTCGTACACAAGGGTACAACGAATATGGTCGCCAAACCATGTCAATATTCTAACATACCCTTGTGAATTTTGCAATAGAAATTTACAGGGGTATTCTTATACCCTTTTTGAGGTGTAGCATGAATATTGAATTAAAAACCGCCGCGGCATATATCCGCGTCAGCACCGACAATCAGACGGAGCTCTCCCCCGACAGTCAGATCAAGGAGATCCGCAAGTACGCCAAGCAGCACGGCTATATCGTGCCGAACGAGTACATCTTCCGCGACGACGGAATCTCCGGCAGACGTGCCGAGAAGCGCCCGGACTTTATCCGTATGATCGCGACCGCCAAGCAGAAGCCGGCGCCGTTCTCTGCGGTGCTTCTGTGGAAGTTCAGCCGATTTGCACGAAATCAGGAGGAGAGCATCTTCTACAAAGGCATGCTCGCGAAGAACCATATCGAGGTCAAGTCGATCTCGGAGCCGATCCTGGACGGTCCCTTCGGCAGTCTGATCGAGCGCATCATCGAGTGGTTCGACGAATTCTACAGCATCAACCTATCGGGAGAGGTAAAGCGCGGCATGACGGAACGCGTTGAACGCGGCGGCGCGGTATCGATCCCGGCGTTCGGATATGATATCGTCGACAAGAAGTATGTGATCAACCCCGACACTGCCCCGATCGTGCGGCAGATCTACGCCGACTATCTGAACGGAATGGGAGCGCTGCAGATCGCTCACAAGATCAACGGCATGGGGATCCGCACCACTCGCGGCAACCTCTGGGAAAACCGCACGATCGACTATATCCTGCGCAATCCCGTATACATCGGCAAGATCCGCTGGAATCCGAACGGCAGGACGTGCCGCAATTATGATGATCCGAATATCATGATTGTCGACGGTCAGCATGAGCCGATCATCGACGAGGACAGCTTCAATAAGGTGCAGGCGGTGTATGAGGTGAATCAAAAGAAGCACGCTCGATACGCCCACGCAAAGGGCAAGAAGTACATGTATATGCTCCACGGTTTGGTAAAATGCTCCGACTGTGGATCCAGTTTGTCCATGTCGGCGCGCGGTCAAGGCTTACAGTGTATTCGATATACCAAAGGTCAGTGTAAAGTATCGCACTACATTTCTGTCAAGAAGCTCAACGAGATGGTGATCAGCACGATCGAGGCATCCTTCCGCACGGGACTGTTTAAGGTCGTTGTCAAAAACACTCAACCCACAGCCGAGATTACGGAGATCGACATAGCCGCTCTGATCGAGAAGGAAGTGCAGAAATACGCCCGTATTAAAGAAGCGTTTGAAGTGGGCATCTACACGATCGACGAACTGCGAGAGAGCCGCGAGCTGATCGATCAAAGAATCAACGCCCTGCGCGCTCAGGTAAAGCCCCAGCATCACGCATCTGCATTACGGAAGAAAATCATCGAGAAAAACAAAGAAGCGATACAGACGCTCAGAGACCCCTCTGTGAGCGAGGAAGAAAAGAACGAGATCCTACACGGTTTTGTCGACAGCATTATCTTTGATCGAACAAGTACCACGATCGACGTTATTTTTTATGTTTAGTCATTATCTGCTTTTACAGTACGGGGGTGCATACTCCAAAAACAGATAAAGCCGACCGAAGAGCGGGAACTCAGCGGTCGGCTTTATTTCTTATTATTTATTTCTTATTATAATGATTAATATTATTTTGTCAATGGTTCAGATCAATTTGATAACGTGATCTGCAGGCGGTCGATCGTTTTGCCGAATTCTCCGGCGTAACCGTCCTGTCCGGACGAGGTCTCGTCATCGTACTGATACGGATAATAGGATCCGTTCAGCGGCGATACGCGGTACTTCGCCCTAAGATAGCCGTGTGCATTGCGAACAGCCTCAGGGGTGTAATAGTAGACCTCGATCGCATCGATCGGCTTACCGTTGCCGGCATAGCCGTTGGCATCGTCCGATGTATTGTATCCGGTGACATACGGGAGCCAGCCACCGTCCTTGATGTGAACGCGGTATTTTACCGAGCCCTCGGACACCTTGATCGCCACGTCGGTGATCGCCTTGCCGGTGATCCCTGCGTAATCGGACAGATCCGTCACACTCGGCAGCCATCTGCCGCCGCTGCGGACGCGATAGCTCACCTCGGGGAAATCGCCCGAGCTGTCGGAGTCGTCATAGGCAGGTCTGCCGGCACAGGATACCGTAGAGAGTGAGCGCACACGCCGCATGACCTCGCCGTTGGAGGAGGAGCCGGTGTTGCCCTCGATGGTCGTGATGGTGTTATCACCGTTGACGCTCTCGATGATTCCGACATGATCGCTGACATAGGTACCGGGCACTAAGGTGGAGTGCTCGTTCGTCCAGTGGAAGAACACCACGTCGCCGCGCTTGAAGCCCGACGTCTTAAGTCTGCCGTGATCCTGAAACGCCTTTGCCGCATAGCCGCAGTTGGAGGTTTTGGTATAGAGCAGAGAGGACGCCCCTGCCTGGTGGAACACCCACTGTACAAAGGTCTCGCACCAGTCGTAGCCGCTGCCCGAAACGACAGTACCGTAGTACCAGTTGTTATATTTGCACTTCTTAATATTGGTCGCCTTGGTGCCGATCTCGGCACGCGCGATGCTGATTATTTTATCCGCGTTGACCGACATCTGATCACCTCTACTCTTTTATATCGTCGTCTGGCTTATTCTCTGCCCGTTCCTCGACCCTGTTCTTTAAGGATTTGATGATGTTGACCAGAAAGCCCGGGAGGGGCACATCGAGTTCGCCGAGATTTTCGAGAATGGAGATTAGCTCATTGATGATCAGCCAGACGGTGATGATCATACCGAAGCAATAATTGATCTGCAGATTGATGCCGATCTTCAACAGCGCGGAGCCGATCAAATAATCCGCGACCATACCAACGGCGACGAGCGCCAGATATCCTGCCTTCTTGAGAATCCCGAGCACGCCGACACGTGAGCTGAGCTTGCCGCTGTATGCCGCGCCTGCCATGCCGGTGACATAGTCGATCACCATGACGACCGCCAACACGACCAACGGGATCAGCAGTACATTAAAATATGCCGCCAACGCTCCGAGCGCTCCGGCGATGATAAGGTGGAAAAATTCTTTCATTAAAATCAATCCTTTCTGTTAAACTAAGTGCACGCCAAGCGCAGCACAAATTAAAGCTGTTATATCAATTTGCATAACAAAACATCTTTATAAATCATAAGTAATGAGTTTTCGGTTGGCATAAAAGGAGGCTATTCTCGGTGCTAGGTTATTACCGTACATCGCGTATCCGTCATCATTCGGATGGATATGGTCGCCGAAGGCAAATGCCGCGTTGAACTCATTGAACGCACAGCCCTTTGACTGGTTCACACAGCACCAGCCATGGAGGTTCGCCATTTTTTCAAGCTCGTCATACAGCTCTTTGACGGTATGACTGCTTCCTGTTCCAAAGGTGAAAACGCGTGTGAACTGATTAGTCAGGTCTGCCTTCTTTTGCGTATTACGATCACCGTTACCGTTACCATAACCGGTGACCAATACGATCTGAGCGGAAGGACATTTTGTTTGCAGCAGCTTCATGATCGTGTAATAATACCCTATGACGGTAGTGCCAAAGCCGTCTTCCACAAGTTCTCCTTCGCTATCGTAGGTAACGAGAGCCTTTACAGCATCGGCGTCCGTAACATCTACCGAGGTGACGTCCGTATAACTGCCCATAGCGAGCCCCTGTGTACGATATGTCGCAGTAGAGTTGTATGACCATCCTACGGTGATCAATCCGGCGTTGCTCATATCCAAGGCGTTGATTGCATCTACAATCAGCGCCCAATCCTTAATCAGTCCCTGACCGCCGACCGCCTGATTGTTCAATGTCATATGCAACATTGTTGCTGTGGTATCCGGATAGCCGCGAGTGCTATAGCTAGTACCGCCTGTCCACTTACCAATCTGACCTTTTGTGGTACTGTCCCCGAAAGCAAAATAGATACTGTTTTGCTTATAAGCATCGTCAAGTCGTATCCAATCGCTCCATCCGCTAGTGGCTTTTCTTCTTTTATAAAGGATATTGGTAGATGGTTCAAACCAGATTTGCATACCGAAGGACGAAATAGAAGTTGGAACAATGGAAAATATCCATGCACTTTCATTAGATGGCGCGTCAGAAAACCACGTGGAGCTTACCCATGAATAGGAATTAGGGGTAAGGTTTGTAAGTAACGAGTTGTAGGTTGATGAGGCAGACGATTGATTCACTCTGACATAATGCAGATACGGCAGCAAGGAATCAAGATCGACTTTTTCTGCCAGCGCGTCTCCGACAGCCTTTGCGTCAGCGAAAGCACCCGAAACGGATAAAGACGGATCGGCAACGGAAGCCCATTCGCCCCAATCATATGTGTTATCTTGTTTCTTGGTTCTTATTCGTTTATAAATGATATCTGTCGTTGCTTCCAGCCAAATCTGCATACCAAAGTGTGAAGAAGATGACGGCATAACCGTCAGTATCCATGCCGCTTTCGTGACATTCGGCGGTGCGTCCGTGAACCATGACGGGCTCACATAGGAGTAAGAATTAGGGTTAAGGTTCGCAAGCGACAAATTATAGTCAGAAGAAGCCGACTCTTGCGTAACAATGACATAATGCAGATACGGTAGCAATCGGGAATCATCGGGACTGAGCTTTTGCGCCAGTGCGTCCTCGACAGCCTTTGCGTCAGCAAAAGCACCTTCAATCGATAAAGACGGATCGGAAATAGACCCCCACTCACCCCATACAGTGATGCCATCTTGTTTACCGCACTTTCGTACAAAGCTGATTCTGTTAATCTGTTCAAACCAAATCTGCATACCGAAGGAAGGATTGTTCTTGGCAGGTGTCATTGTAAATACCCATGCACTTCCATTAGATGGCGCATCAGAAAACCACGTGGAGCTTACCCATGAATAGGAATTAGGGGTAAGGTTTGTAAGCAGCGATTGATAATCGGAAGAAGCGGATGATTCGGTTACGTCGACAAAATGCAGATACGACCGCAAGCTGTTAAGCCCGACTTTTTGCGCCAACGAGGTATCAATATATTCGGTATCGTAAAACGACTGACCGCCTTTAACTACGCCTTTATGATTAACCGTATCGCCGTAAAATTGTCCATCAGGCATAGCGGCGACCTGTTCGGATGTCGGGTTGAGGGGGGCTAAGTCCATTTTAGTGGAGATGAGGCTATTGACCTGAGTTCTGGTATAGTAGTTATTTAAAGCGCTTACCAAATCCTCTTTAGTTAATAGTTTATCCCAATAATATAAACCGTTGTCAATGTTCACCAGTTGCCACAGGTATTTGTTCCATCCTGCTATATCGTACAGCTCTCCTGCAAAAGATGTGGGGATGGAATCAGTCCATCCCTGGGATTCTTCCGGAGTAACGACACGAATACCTGAACCGGCAGGGCCTTGCGGTCCCTGAGGGCCGGCGGGACCCTGCTCACCTTGCAAACCCTGAACACCCTGAGGGCCCTGCTCACCTTGCGGACCTACGGGACCAACAGGGCCTTGCGGACCGGGGTCGCCCTTTGCGGCGGGGATCGTGATTTCTCCTGCTGCGATTCCTGCAAGAATAGAATCTTCCGCTTCTGTTGAGGTACCGCTTTTGTTTGCCGCTTTCTCACACGACAAACAAAACAGAGTGCTTTTAAGGATCTCTGTTTGATCAGATTCGCTCAGCGTGATAATTGATATGTCACATTCAATGATACCAGGAACCTCCATGACGACTGTCGGGACATCAACGGTTACGGTACCATCTTCGTTGATTACACCTTCCACGGAAGCATGTTTTTCCTTGTCGGATGTATTGCTGCAATTCAGCCAAGCAGTTGCAGAATCGGGGATTTCAATAGGTTCGCCATTATTGGTTACAGTAATAATAAGCCCTCGTGTTCCCGAGTCTCCTTCTTTAACCAATGGTGGAGCAAAAACATTCGCTTGGCTGACATCAACCGAGAGCTTCTCATATATTTTTCCACCGTATACAATATTGTTCATCCTTTCACCTCCTTATACAATCACGCGATATCGCGCGTCAATCTTGAATAAACCTGTCCGCAGCGGTGTGTCAGATTCTTCAGTATGAGGGGTAGCAATCAGTTCACCGTTTACAACGGACAAAGAATGGGTCGTCTTTGAACTCCGATAATTCACGCATAGATCACATTCTATGATATCATCCAAGATCAGAGCAGTGTTGGGTATCTCAACCCGTATCTTTCCATCATCTGTACAGGTCCCGATCGATTCTCCGGCAGTGTCATCCGCTCGTCTATAAAACAATTTCACCTCATAGCCGCTGTTTGGCATAATCTGTAACAGATCGCTGTTAACAAGGAGTTGGGCAATGAGAAAATGGGAGTTTTCATCATCCTCTGCGATGATAATGGGATCAAACAGATTGGCGCGTACCGTATCAAGGTTTCGCAAATCGTTTATGATCATGTTACAGTCACCTTCTTCCAAGCAGTAAATCCACCGACATCAAACGTCCTCACATATTCATCGCCTGCTGTTGAATACCACGCTTTTTGTACTCCGAAAAGGTAGTAGTTTCCGTTAGCTAATCTTTTCGCTGACGTTACTTGCATGATAAGATTGGTGTTAGTATTTCCGTTAGGAAAGTTGGAAACAACAGACCCTTGCCCTGCACTGTACACATAAATCCCGGTGTCTTTGTAGTTGTTGAGATTGACAGTTGTATCAGCTATGTCCCTAATATAGCCCATAACAGGGAATCCGTTTTGAAATATTTCACCGGAGACGTCAAAATCGGATTGAGGATCCGGATTGTTGATTCCGACACGATTTCTGCGAATCGCAATGACAGGTATACCTACCGTAACAGTAATTGAAATTGTAACTGTCTGCACTGTGTCGTTTAGCACTATGTTAATCGTGTATGATTTATTAGGATCAAAAGTAATTCCTTCCCATGTTGCTGTATAAGCAAAGCTGTTATCGGGTGCGGTAATCACCGGAGTAAGGGTTGCATGCGGAGTATCTAATCCTTGTTCATACGATGTGATACTTTCGCAGATCAAGGTAAGTGGAGATCCTTTCCATTTGCCTTTCAGATCCAGAACAAGAGTTGATCCGGTACCTCCTTGACGGTGAGTGTTGTCCTCCGTCAAAAGGGGCTGTTGGTATTCGATAACACTAAAGTATGCCAGATATGTATGGACAAACCCTCGGCTGTCCTCCACGGAAAAAGTGACGCTTATATTATTGCCATACAGTTTTGGATACTCCGGAAGTCTCAGATAAACCTTCCATCCTGCGGCGGCCATTTCCTGTGGGGTATATGACGCTGAAAAAGCATTGGAAATATTAATGCTGTACTTATCGATCGTCGTATTATATCTGCCGGTTGCTCTGGAGAATTCAAAACGTATAACAGAAAAGCCCTGTACTCCTTTGCGTGATGAACCTGTTAATGTACGCACACCGGCGTTAGTGTCATACAAAGTGTCCATCCAAGTAGGTTGCGACCATATCGGTTCAAAATTCCCACCGGATATTCTGATGTCAATCAAGTGTGTCTCTGAGCTTGTTTCATATGTTGAAAAGTTCGGGTCAGTAGAAGATTGTAACACAACAGTCGGACGGAGCTGTGCGGTATAGTTATATGTTTCAAAAAGCATTTGAAAGCTCGGAAACGCGTTTATGATCTTAAACGAAACCGTATAATTATACTCCGGAGCAGTCTTATATGCGCCTAAGTAAATGTAAGTTACAGGAAAATCGGAGGGAGCATAGTCACCGTTTTTGTGAAAGCAGCGCAGTCGATAATATCTTGTTCCCCGATGCTGTTGATGAAACTTGATCCTTATGTACATATCTTCATTAAAGCTTGTTATTCCTATACCGTTGTTCTCTATTGAAAAGAATTGAGGATTAGCCATAGTTAAATATCCTCCACATATACAAAGTCAAGACCTCCGTCGGCAGGAACTATCATGGTGCTACCGAGACGGATATAAGCGTTATTGTCGACTGACGGATCCTCAATGTTCGACTTGATCAGCAGCTTGTCGATCTGACTCTCTAATTGACCGTTAAATCTGAATACAAGATTATTACCACGAAACACCGAGAACTCCTCGGGTGTTATCTCGGTGCGATAGATCGTGTTCTCATCGCTGATCGTCATACCTTTGGTGTTGATCAATCCGAGTACCGCGGTACCGTCTTTTGTGATGCCGTAACGCCAATCGTTATACGGTGCTTTTGCTTCCTTATCCCAGTC
>DGUQ01000150.1:9838-17526 GCA_002394725.1 Ruminococcaceae bacterium UBA4306 | reverse complement strand
AATACTTTCCCTTCAATAAGTCAAGTAAAGTCACTTTCTCTATCGGATTGCGTCGAATCGATTGACATTGTTTGCAATTTTGTTTATCATAGATGAGGAAGGCTGAATAACGTGCCGTTTGGTCGGTAAGTTACACCTCGGTTACAGCGTAAAACCGTATAAACAGTACGTTTTTACTATATTGTAACCATGTAACTGTAACTGAGAAGAAAAAAGTATATAATAGAAGAGCATGGAGAAGTGTAAAATAAATAAAGTCTTTTACCGTTGGTTACAGGTTACAGTTACACTTTCGGTTACAGCCTTTCTATATATAACGCAACTATCAACGAGGCGAATACATGAACGAAAAATATATGATCGATTATCCCCGTCTGACGATGTACCAGATGGTGGAGAAATGCGCGAGCATCAACCCCAAGGATAACGCGCTGGAATTCTACGGCAGGCTGATCTCCTACGGCGAGCTGATCCGGCGCATCGAGCGCTGTGCCAAGGCGTTCAGAGCATTGGGCGTCAAAAAGGGTGACGCGGTCACGCTGTGTCTGCCGAATATTCCGCAGGCGGTGGAGTGCTTCTACGCGCTGAACCGTATCGGCGCGATCGCCAACATGATCCATCCCCAGTCCGCGCAGAATGAGATCACCTATTATCTGAATCTGAGTGAGAGCAAGGCGATCGTTACGGTCGATCTGTTCTGCGAGACCGTTCAGAACGCGATCGATCATGCCGACCATCCCGTGCGTGAGATCGTCTGCCGCATGCAGGATGAGCTGCCGTTCTTCCTCTCGCTTGTCTACTTCTTCAAAAAGGGCAAGGAGTATCTGAGGTATCCGAACACCGATGACGGATTGCTGTACAAGGACTTTCTCAAGGGCGCGGATCGAATCGATTCGGCAGGAAACGAACCGTTTGAGGAGGAGCGCACCTCGGTCATCCTCTACAGCGGCGGTACCTCGGGACAGCCCAAGGGCATCTGCCTGACCGATTTCAATTTCAACGCCCTTGCCATGCAGGGCTTTGAGGCGCTGAACTTTGATACGAAGCGCGGTATGAAGCTGCTCAGCTGCATGCCGATGTTCCACGGCTTCGGGCTGGGGATCAACATCCATGTCGGTCTGGTGTTCGGCGCGCTGTGTATGCTGATGCCGACCTTCAACAAGCACACCTACGCCAAGGCGCTGCTGCAAAAAAAGCCGAATTTCATTGCCGGCGTCCCCACGATATTTGAAGCGTTATTGCACCTGCCTGAGCTGGAGGGCAAAGACCTGTCCTATCTGCTCGGCATGTTCTGCGGCGGCGACTCGCTCTCTGTTGAGCTCAAGCGCAAGATCGACGCCTTTCTTTATGAGCACAACGCCCATATCCAGGTGCGCGAGGGCTACGGTCTGACCGAATGCGTCACCGCGAGCTGTCTGACCCCGACCGATGAATACCGGGAGAACAGCATCGGATTGCCATTCCCCGATATGGTGTATCAGATCGTCCGTCCCGGCACCGATGACGTCCTGCCTGATGGGGAGGAGGGCGAGATCATCCTGCGCGGTCCGACACTGATGAAGGGATATTTGAAGAATCCCGAGGAGACCGCTAAGACCCTGCGCAAGCTCGCTGACGGCAACATCTGGCTTTATACGGGCGATCTCGGTTCTATGGATAAGGACGGCTATGTCTATTTCAAGCAGCGCATCAAGCGCATGATCATCACCAACGGCTACAACGTCTATCCCGGTCCGATCGAGAACGTCATCGACAGCATTGACGAGGTGGCGTACAGCTGTGTGATCGGCGTCAGGGATCCCCGACGCATTCAGCGCGTCCGTGCGTATATCGTCCTGCACGACGGTATCAAGCCGACCGATCAGCTCAGGCAGAAGATCATGGATGTGCTCGAGCTGCATGTCGCGAGGTACGCCCTGCCCAAGGAGATCATTTTCCGAGATGAACTGCCCAAGACGCTGGTCGGCAAGGTCGCCTATCGCAAATTGGAGGAAGAAGCAAACGTTGAGGAGGCACAATCATGAAACTGAGTTGGTACGGCACCGCGTCCGTCATGCTCGAATCCGAGGGTTACCGGATCGTATTCGATCCCTTTCTGACCATCCCGCTCGAAGAATCTGTCTATCGCAGAAGGCTCCATGCGATCCAATACCGCACCGCGGACGCGGTACTGGTTACGCACGGCCATTTTGATCATATTATCGATATCCCCAAGCTGTACCGCAACACCGATACCAAGGTCTACGCGACCAAAACACCCTGTAAAACACTGATGAGCCGCGGTGACGTTGAGCGCGATCAACTGCGTGTGATCGGTCCCGATGTGACCTTTACGCTCGGCAGCTTCACCATCCGCGCCTATCAGGGCAGACATTGCCGTTTCGATCTCGGCGTCATACTCAAAACCGTGTTCAAGTGGGAGACCATCATGAACCCCAAGCGGCTCTGTGAGCTGCTCCGGCTCAACCGCCTGTACGCGGAGAACGGTGAGACGCTCTTTTATGAGATCGAAGCCGAGGGGAAGCGCGTCCAGCTCATGGGCAGTATGGGGCTCGACAGACATACCCTGTATCCGACAGGCGCCGACGTACTGATCCTGCCGTTTCAGGGTACCTCCGATCCGGCGCGCACGGTAGCGCCGATCATCCATCAGTTGCAGCCGAAGAGGATCTTCCTCGACCATTATGACAACACCTTTCCGCCGATGTCGTCGCACGTAGGCACGACTGACTTTATCTCCAGGCTGCAAAAGCACGGCATTCCTGCCGCGGCATTGACGGTCGGCATGACATATGAGATATAATACTATATAAATAGGAAGAGGAATCCGATGGCACAATATAAACGAAAATGGGGCGATCGCCGCGACGGTCGGCGCGTCAAGGTAACGGGCATGCAGACGATCATCGCGAGTCTGTGGCCGAAGCGCACCGACAGCGAGGTGTATCTGCACGATACGATCGACGTCACCGAGATGGTGAAGTTCGTCGAGCGCAAGAACCTTGAGCACCCCGATCTCAAAACGACCTTTTTCCACTGCGTGATCGCGGCTGTCGCCAAGATGGTCAGGGAACGTCCGCTGATGAATCGCTTTGTGCAGGGGAGACGTATCTATGAGCGATTTGATATCAGCGTCGCCTTTGTCGCAAAGCTGGCGTTTGACGATCACGCGGAGGAAGCGCTGTTGTTCTTTGTCCCCAAGGATACCGATACCGTCGACAATGTCAGTCGGATGGTGGTCGATAAGGTCAGGAAGGTGCGTTCTCAAGGCGGTAAAAAGGCAGGGGTAGATGAACTGCTCGATAAGGTAGCGGCTTTTCCACGTCCGATCGTCATGCTGATCTGCAAGCTCGTGCGATGGCTCGACTTCTGGGGCAAGAATCCGGCGGCGCTGACCGAGGGCGATCCGCACTACGCGACCGTTCTGCTCTCCAACCTCGGCTCGATCAAGTGCCCTGCCGTCTATCATCATCTGAATAATTACGGCACTAACAGCGTCATGGTCACCATCGGCACGATCCATGATGAAGAGCGCCTCATGCCCGACGGCTCCAAGCAGCTCCGCAAGGTCTGCGATATCGGCGCGACGCTCGATGAGCGCATCGGCGACGGCTTTTATTTCGCGCGCAGCCTGAAGCTCATCCATTATATCTGCGCCCATCCCGAGCTGCTCGATCAGCCGATCGGGGAGAACAGCGGCTTTGACTATCAATAATAAGGATAATCGCTTGCATTATCCTTATAACTATGCTAGACTGGTAGCAGCAAATCTCTATTAATTTTATGATAACGGAGGAATCCCATGAAAAGAATCGTTTGTGTTTTATTGATCGCCCTGATATGCGTCGGCTTTGCGGCTTGCTCAAAGAAGCAGAGCGAGTCCGGCGCCACCGCTGATTCGGTCTCTTTCGCCGAAGCTCCGGCAGAAGCAACGCAGGCTTCTGACGCTTCTTCCTCCGCGGCAGGCTCCAATACATCCACTAAGTATTTCAAGACCGTCAAGGAATATCTGGAAACACCGCAGGTAAAGGCTGAGATCGACGCGTCGGTGGAAAAGAACACCACCGATACCATGTCGATGTCGGTATACGCCGAGGGCGACGATATGCTGGTGTATGACTACGCCTTTAAGCAGACCTACGGCGAGAACGAAGTGCCCGCACTCAAAGCGTCTTTGGACGATTCGCTGGAGAAGAACGCCTCCACCTTTCAGGATGTTGTCACCTCACTGAACAACTATATCAGCGTGGAGAACCCCAAGGTCAAGGTCATTTACCGCAACGGCGATGAATCCGTCATCACCGAGAGAACCTATGAATAATACTGTCTGCCCGTCATCACTGACGGGCTTTTATCTTTGATCAGGGATCAGTGGGCAGTAGGCAGTGAAGAGTCCGATACGTCGCCGGAGTGATGGGGTAGTTGATGCATAGGATGGATTGGTAAATATTTCTTAAAATAATCTTGCGAAAGCTATTGACAGTCAATTGAACCTGTGATATAATCGGGTAAACTTAAAGAGGAGGTCGCGTGATGATAGATAATCCAAATGACCGACAGCCGTGCAAGATCGCGGAATATCTGCCGCTGATCCGCGCGACAGACGGGCTGACGCTCAGTCAGGTGTGCGCGTTGAGCTCGCTGGAGTCGTCGACGATCCAGAACTGGATCAAGCGCGGCTATGTACCGCATCCTGTGGGGAAGAAGTATCGTGAACGCCACTTGGCGCGTATCCTGCTGATCGCTGAGCTCAGAGAGAGCATGCAGATCGACCGGGTCGGCGGATTGCTTCGCTATGTCAACGGCGACGCCGATGATGAGAGCGACGATATCATCGCGGAGGAAGCACTGTACGACCTGTTCTGCGATATCGTGCAGGAGTTGAGTGAGAAGCTCACCCCACCCGATCGGATCGGACAGAGGGTCGCCGCTTTCCTCGATGACAGCGTCGATACCGCTGATTCCGCGAAGGTGATTACGGCGTTGACCGTGATGGCAAATACACATATGGCAAATCGATATAAGCGAGCCGCAGACACATTGTATGAGCAAGCGATCGGCGATTTGCCTCAACCGAGGTGAGGATCATGATATTTGATTTGTTTCGACCCTTTCGCCGCGGACGGTCGATCCCGATATTCATCCCCGTATACCGGCGGCATCGGTCGATGCGCCGACCGCCGTTCGGATTCTTCTTTTGGAGGTAGATTATGAGTACAATGACAATCATCTGGCTGGCGGTCGCGATCGTGATGGGCGTGCTGGAGGCATGTACCGTCCAGCTGGTATCCCTATGGTTCGCGCTCGGCGGCGTGGCGGCATGTATCACCTCGCTGTTCACGGATAAACTATATATACAGCTGATCGTGTTCGTCGTCGTGACGGCGATCGCTTTGATAGCGACAAGACCGATCGTCAAGCGGATGAAGCAAAAACGCCCCGAAGCCACCAACGCCGACCGCTATATCGGCAAGCACGGTATCGTCCTGCAGGATATCGATAACGCCCATGCCAAGGGAATGGTCAAGGTCGATAACGAGAAGTGGACGGCACGCAGTGCCGACGGTCAGCCGATCCGGCAGGGTGAGAGCATTATCGTCACCGCGATCGAGGGCGTTAAGCTGATCGTCAATAAGAACTAAGAAATAAGAAATAATACCCATAACCATTTATCATGGAGAAAGGAAAACATCATGTCAATCGTATCAATCATCGTTCTTGCTGTGATCGCACTGGCTGTGATCATCATCATCGCACGCAACATCAAGATCGTCCCCCAGGCTCACGCCTTTGTCATCGAGCGTCTCGGCGCGTATTATCAGACATGGGGCACCGGACTGCACTTGAAGGTGCCGTTCATCGACAGGATCTCCAAGCGCGTATCGCTCAAGGAGCAGGTCGTCGATTTTCCGCCCCAGCCGGTTATCACGCGCGATAACGTTACCATGCAGATCGACACCGTCGTGTATTTTGAGATCACCGATCCCAAGCTCTATACCTACGGCGTAGAACGTCCGCTCTCGGCGATCGAGAACCTGACCGCCACCACCCTGCGTAATATCATCGGCGATCTGGAGCTCGACTCCACCCTGACCTCGCGCGATACCATCAACGACAAGATCCGCATCATCCTCGATGAAGCCACCGACGCGTGGGGCATCCGCGTGATCCGTGTTGAGCTCAAGAACATCCTGCCTCCGCGTGAGATCCAGGACGCGATGGAAAAGCAGATGAAGGCGGAGCGCGAGCGCCGTGCCCGTATCCTCGACGCAGAGGGTGAGAAGCGCTCCCAGATCCTTGTAGCGGAAGGCTTAAAGGAATCCGCGATCCTCAAGGCGGACGCCGTCAAGGAAAGTAAGATTCGTGAGGCAGAGGGTGAAGCACAGGCGATCTTGGCGGTGCAGAAGGCATATGCCGATTCCCTGCGCATGCTCAGTGAGGCGAACCCGAGCGAGAAGGTCATCGAGCTCAAGTCGTTGGAAGCCTTGCAAAAGGTAGCCGACGGTCAGGCGACCAAGCTGATCATCCCCTCCGATATGCAGAACATTGCGTCCCTCGCCACCTCCGTCAAGGAAATGGTGACGGATAAATAATGTCATTGCGAATAACAACAAGGAGCAGTCCGGCAGGGCTGCTCCTTTACTGTTCAACTGTTTTGTTCGCCGCGCAGTCCGGTTTGTTCATCCGCGTCCGACGCGACCTTCAGCAGCGCCATTACCGCGATACCGAAAAAGCCGCCGACCATCAGCCCGATGATGAATCCGATCATGTCTATCCCTCCTTTTATTGCTACTTAGTATTATTCATAATTAACGATTTGTGTGAATATATATTTATATTTTATTATTCTCCATACGCATTATAAATATGCAACAATGCTGTACAATACTATATATAGCGCCCCTGTTGGGGGAAAGTACAAAATATGTTAAAACTTTGTAACTGAAAAATACCCTTTTGTTACTTGAAAACCACAACATATTGTGCTATTATTCTAATTGCAATCAAGATAAAGTGTGTTTACACCGCATATATTGTATTGAAATCAAAGAATCTTTAGGAAATGAGGTATTTATCATGACAGTAACAGTCACGGGCGGCAGCCTTTCAAAAGCAGAAATCAACGCGTATGTACAGCATCTCAAGGAGCAGAATCCCGATAAGGTGATCACCTCCGTATCCTTCACCGTAGACGGTGAGTATGTCGATATGAGCTACACCTACGATAACGTTCCCTTCGAGCGTATCCGCCGTATCACCGGTTATCTGGTCGGTACCGTCGATCGCTTCAATGACGCGAAACGCGCTGAGGTTCGGGACAGAGTTAAGCATTCTCTCGATTGCGGCTGTTCTCTGGAGGAGATCGCGTAACTTTTCGCGATAATGAGGATTCATACCTTGACATATCTTGTCGACGGTATTATAATTTGGAAAGCTGAATAACTGATCACTTATCAAGAGCGACTGAGGGACAGGCCCTGTGAAGTCCGGCAACCTGCGTTTGTAAGGTGCTAAATCCTGCGGGTATACCGAAAGATGAGTTAAGCGCTCCGTACGGTAAACCGTGCGGAGTTTTTGTTTTAGCGGTCAGTGATCAGTGCTGTTGCTACTTAGTATGAGTATTTGTTTATTATGGAAATGAGGTACGATTATGTCATATTTATTTACATCCGAATCCGTCACCGAGG
>DGUQ01000150.1:6121-9688 GCA_002394725.1 Ruminococcaceae bacterium UBA4306 | reverse complement strand
GAGACCACTGCTACCACGGGTCGTATCAACGTGATGGGTGAGATCTCCACGACCGCCAAGGTCGATTTTGAGCAGGTCATCCGCGACGCTGTCTGTGAGATCGGCTACGATAGCGAGGAGGCGACCTTTGACGGTCACACCTGTGAAGTGAATGTGTTTTTGGATCGACAGAGCCCCGATATCGCGATGGGCGTCAACGCTTCCTATGAGCTCAAGGACGGTGAGGAAGCCGCTGAGAATCAGCTCGGCGCCGGCGATCAGGGCATGATGTTCGGCTATGCCTGTGATGAAACGCCCGAGCTCATGCCGCTGGCGATCTCACTGTCGCACAAGCTGGCGAAGCGCCTGACACAGGTGCGTAAGGACGGCACCCTGCCGTATCTGCGCCCCGACGGTAAAACGCAGGTCACCATCGAATATGACGGCGACGCTGCCAAGCGTGTGGACGCCGTGGTCGTATCGACCCAGCACGATGAAGCAACCTCTCTCGATACTATCCGCAGGGATCTGATCGATCAGGTGATCCGTCCCATCATCCCCGAGGGCTTGATGGATGACGATACCAAGATCTTCGTCAACCCCACCGGCAGATTTGTCATCGGCGGTCCCGAGGGCGATTCCGGTCTGACCGGCAGAAAGATCATCGTCGATACCTACGGCGGTTATGCCCGTCACGGCGGCGGCGCTTTCTCCGGTAAGGATCCGACAAAGGTAGACCGCTCCGCCGCGTATTTTGCGCGCTATATCGCGAAGAACATCGTAGCCGCAGGTATCGCGAGGAAGGCGGAGGTACAGCTCGCCTACGCGATCGGCGTAGCAAAGCCCGTGTCCGTCATGGTCGAGACCTACGGCACCTCACCGTATACGAATGAGCAGATCGCCGCTGCTGTCAACAAGGTGTTTGACGCGCGCCCCGCGTCCATCATCCGCACACTCGATCTCTTGCATACAGAATACGCGCCCTTATCCGCCTACGGTCACATGGGGCGTGAGGAGCTCGGCGTCCGCTGGGAGGACACCGACATGACCGACGCTATAAAAGGCGCTCTGTCATGATGAAGCGGCTTTACGGCTATCTACAGGGGTGGAAGGGAATCCTTCTGATCCTGTATACCTGCTTTATCATCGGAGCGGACGTGTTCCTCTCCGATTTGAGCAACGCAGCCAAGACATGGCTGTATCTCTTGATATTCGCTTTGTCGGTGATCATCTGTCCCACTCTTATCCGATTGTGCCGCCGATTCAGCTTGCGCTACAAGGCGGTTCTCTCGACTCGTAAACGTAAAATCATTTGGTTTACAGTCTTTCTGTTGTTGAGTATGGCGGTGTTTGGGCTTTATTATTCGGCGTTTTACCCCGGAGCGTTCTCCGCCGATTCCTTCACACAGTATCAGCAGGCGATCACGGGCAAGTATAATAACTGGCACCCTGTTTTGCATACGCTGTTAGGCTTTACGCTGCCTTTGGCGATCACGGGAGGATGGGTAGGCTCGATCGTACTGTTCCAGCTTCTCGCGTTCTCCTTTGCCGCCGCTTATGCCGCGTACACCATCCTGCGGCACAGCAATATTGCCTACGCCTTACTGTCGCTCTCCTTCATCCTGCTCAGTCCCTCCACAGCTGTCGTGTCGATGTATCCGTGGAAGGATGTACCGTTCGCGATCACCGCTCTGCTCGCGGCGTCCTATGCCGCGAACGCGTGGTTTACCAAGGGCGAATGGCTGAAAAAGCGCGGTCATATCGCCGCTGTGGTCATTGTACTGGTGTTGGCGACCGTGTTCCGCCACAATGCCCTGCTGTTCACCCTGCCGATGCTCATCGCCCTGATACTGTATCTTAACAGGAAGGCGGCTGTCACCGTCGCTGTGTGCTTTATCGCGGCGATCGTTTTGATCGAGGGTCCGCTGTACACCGCGCTCCATGTGGAACAGCCCGGCGACAGACAGACCGAGATGCTCGGCGTACCGATGTCTGTGATCGGTACTGTTGCCGCGAAGAATCCTCAGGCGCTGGATCATGAGATCAAAGCATTTGTATACTCGGTCGCTCCTGCAAAGACATGGACAAACGGCTATGTCATCGGCAACTTCAATACCGTCAAGTTCCGCGCGGGCTCGAATTATCATAAAGTCAGCGAAGAAGGCGCGCCGAAGGTCATCGGCTATATGCTCCGGTGCTTTGTCAAATCACCGAAGGAAGCCTTTACGGGGCTGATCGCGGCGACCGATATGGCGTATACGATCACAGCTGACGATAAGGACTGGAGCGAGCTCTATCCCGGCATCATCAACAACGATTTCGGCGTTACCTATCAGAACAACCGAAACGCGAAGAGCATCGTCGACTTCATCCGCGCGCGCCTGAACCGCGTTCTCAAGTGGCTGTTCTGGGATATCGGCGTGATCAACCTGATGATCATCATCGCCGCGTTGTCAAAGTTTCGATTCCGTTTAAAGGATGAGTGGAAACGCATTTTGCCCGTGTTGTCGATGCTGATGTACAACTTCGGTACGATGCTTCTGCTCAGCGGCGAGGAGATACGTCTGTTCTACTTCACCTTCCCGATCGCTCCCGTGTTATTATTGCTTATCCTGCGTGAGGAATGTCGTCCATCCGCCTCGGAATCAATCGCTTTCGCTCTTCCCGATGAGGAGCGGCTCGACAACACACCTGTCATTGAACCGCAGGCAAAGACAGTTGAAGGTTGATTTCTCCGCAATAGATATTAAACAGACTGTAGAAAAACCTATCAAAGCCTTCCTTTGGGAAAGGAAGGTGCCTCCGAAAGGAGGCGGATGAATTGTATAAATTGTTTGAGCGAAGCGAGTCACATTTATTTACGTTGGAGATTAGAACAAAGGTAAAATGAGGGTTTCTCCCTTCGGTCGATCAATTGATACAATTCCTCAGTCACCGTTCGGTGACAGCTCCTTTTCCCAAAAGGAGCCTTGGAAATCGGCTACTCATTTTTTTATTCTATACTTTTTCGACAAGCTGAAGCTCTGTCGGCATGGCAGAGCTTTTGTGTTATAGGGGAATTCTTAGTATCACTATGGCGTTCGTTGTGTATCTGTCATCCGATCAGCCCGAAGGATACCGACAGCGCCTGATTGATCTGCTTCATCGACTGCACGTTGACACTGCCCATCTTCTCCCTGAGTCTGCGCTTATCTAATGTACGAACCTGTTCGAGCAGGACGACGCTGTCCTTGTATAAGCCGCAGTCACGCGCTTCGATCGGGATATGCGTGGGCAGCTTGGTTTTATCCGTCTTACTGGTGATCGCCGCCGCAATAACGGTAGGGGAGTAGCGGTTGCCTACATCGTTCTGGATGATCAGCACAGGCCGCACACCGCCCTGCTCCGATCCGACCACCGGACTGAGATCGGCATAATAGATATCACCGCGTTTGATATTCAAATTCTTCACACTCCTGATTTTGGTTCTTCTGCAATTATCTTTGACAGTTTGCCGGAATTTATTCTGCCGTTACAGCCGGAATTTATTCTGCCGTTTCAATGTGATTGAAAAATCCGTGTGTTTGTGTTACAATATACTGCGGTTGT
>DGUQ01000150.1:490-6087 GCA_002394725.1 Ruminococcaceae bacterium UBA4306 | reverse complement strand
TATACTGCGGTTGTGATAACCGTTATTATTGTATGATTCGTGAGGGATAAAGTGAGTAAAAGAACCAAAGGAATCCTGCTTCTGATCTTATCGGCGTTATTCTTCGCCTTTATGAATATGTTCGTCAAGCTCAGCGGCGATGAGCTGCCTGTGTTTCAAAAGGTGTTTTTCCGTAACGCGATGGCGTCGGTGATCGCTTTTATTGTTCTTTTGAAGAATAAAGCGCCCCTGCGGCCGACCGTCAAGGGGAGTTGGAAGTTCCTCGTATTGCGGACGCTGTTCGGCTTGACGGGCGTTGTCTGCAATTACTACGCGCTCGAGACGCTGGTGCTGTCCGACGCGTCCATCCTTAATAAGATGTCGCCGTTCTTCGCGGTGATCTTCTCCTTCATCTTCATCCATGAGCGCCCGAGGCTCTATCAATGGCTGATTCTGGGCGGCGCGTTATTCGGTACGGTCTTTGTTATCAAGCCCAGCTTTGCCAACGCCGCGTTCATTCCTGCTTTGGTCGGATTCTTGGGCGGTGTGTGCGCAGGCGCGGCATACGGCTGTGTGCGTAAGCTCGGATTGATGGGGGAGAGCAACCCGTATATCGTGTTCTTCTTCTCGACGGTGTCTACCTTGATCGTCACACCGATCATGATCGCCGGCTATGTCCCGATGACGGCGCTGCAGTGGGTGTATCTGCTTTCTGCCGGAGTGAGCGCGGCGCTCGCGCAGTTCTCTATCACCGCGGCGTATACCTACGCGCCTGCCAAGGAGATTTCTGTCTACGATTTCAGCCAGATCATCTTCGCGTCGCTGATGAGCCTGATCGTGTTCCAGCAGGTGCCCGATCTCTGGAGTGTGATCGGCTATGTCATCATCATTTCGATGGCGGTGCTGAATTATTTTCTCAGTAATAAACGCAGCGGCGGCAATCGGTAGGGGAGCGGCTTGCTGCTCCCGTATGGTAGAAATGTTTCTGTCCGATCTTACGTTTTTGATAGCAGAAGCGGTCTTCTGCGGGAGGAGTAAACCCCTCCCCTACAAATTTCGATGAAAATTTCATAAAAAATTACAAGTGTCACACTGTAAATCCGTCATAAAAAACATATTGACTTTTCTCTATAATTGTGATACATTTTTAACAGACAATTGATAAAGGCTGTGACGAAGACGGTCAGGGCATTGTTTTTTCAGAGAGTCGGCGGCTGGTGTGAGCCGATAGAATGAGCCTGAGTACCCATCGCTTCCGAGCCGGGAGCCCGAAAAGCCATGCACGCGTGTATGCTGAGTAGATACTCCCCGTGATTGCTGCGTAAAGGCATAGGGATTCATATTGGTTGAGATTGCCGCGGACAAAGACGCACGCGTCCCTCGCAATGACAATTGATATCGATCCTGAGAGTGGCAGTAGTATTACTGCAAATTGAGTGGTACCGCGGATGTGATTTTTCACGCTCGTCTCAATGTATGTTGAGGCGAGCTTTTTTTTTGCGGTGCTCGTCCAAGAAGCGGAGCCGCATGGCGAACGCTGATTGGCTAACAGCACCCACGCAAGGATCTCCCAAGAATCGGAGCGGACGATCGAGTTCGCGAACGATGATTGGCTGAGAGCTACTGCGAGGTCTTTTTCCGAAAGATCAGACCTGTGTGGTGATACCCTGCTTGTATACCCAAGCCGACTGCTTTATCACAATTTCGATTATTGATTGTTGAATCCTAATATTTTCCGGGAGGAATGCTTTATGTCAGTAGTAGATAACGAAAAACTTGTCGAGGTCGCCAAGCGTATTCGGGAAATGCGCGAGATCAGCGGCTTCTCCGTTGAGGAAATGGCGGAGAAAACAGAGGTATCCGTTTCTGAGTACAAGGCGTATGAGAACGGCACCGAGGATTTTCCCTTCACCTTTATCCACAAGTGCGCTTTGGCGTTCGGGCTGGGCATTACCGATATCTTAGAGGGTGAGTCCGCACGCCTCAAAAGCTACACCGTGACCCGTCGCGGCGGCGGCAGACAGACTGCCGAGGAGGAGGGCATCTCCATCGTCAACGTCGCGCCGATGTTCAAGAACAAGATCGCCGAGCCGTATTTCTGTAAGTACGATTATAATGAGAACTTACAGAATAAGCCGATCCACCTTACCAAGCACGCCGGACAGGAATTTGACTTTGTTCTGTCGGGAAAGATGAAGATCCAGATCGGCAATAACTTTGAGGAGCTCGCCGCAGGTGACAGCATCTACTACAATTCCTCCACGCCTCACGGCATGATCGCGATCGGCGGCGAGGACGTCAAGTTCATTGCCATCATCCTGCCGGGTGAGAAAGAGACCGAAGAACGTGATGACGAGGTCATGAAGGCGCATGTCAAGAAGAAATCCGCCATCACCGGTCAGTTTGTCCGTACCCTTGAGGACGAGGACGGCTGCCTCAAGGCGATCAGCTTCCGCAACGAGGATAAGTTCAACTTCGCGTTCGACTGCGTTGACGCGATCGCGAACAATACGCCCGATAAGCTCGCCATGCTCCATGTCGATAAAAATTTGGTCGAGCGCCGCTTTACCTTTAACGATATGAAGCGCCGTTCCAATCAGGCGGCGAACTACTTCAAGTCCCTCGGTATCAAGAAGGGCGACCGCGTCATGCTGGTCTTAAAGCGTCATTATCAGTTCTGGTTCAGCATGCTCGCGCTGCATAAGCTGGGCGCGATCGCGATCCCTGCGACCAACCAGCTTCTCAAGCACGACTTCGAGTACCGCTTCCAGTCTGCCGGCGTTTCCGCCATCGTAGCGACAGCCGACGGTCTGGTCGCCGATTCCGTGGATGAAGCGCAAAAGACCTCTCCGACCCTGCAGACCAAGATCATGGTCGGCGGTACAAGAGAGGGCTGGCATGATTTTGACGCGGAGTTTGAGATGTACTCCACCCATTATTACCGCACGGTCGATACTCCCTGCGGCGACGACACCATGGTCATGTTCTTCACCTCGGGTACGACAGGTTACCCGAAGATCGCCAACCATAGCTATAAATACGCGCTCGGTCACTATGTGACTGCCAAATACTGGCACGGCGTGGATCCCGACGGCTTGCATTTCACCATCTCCGATACCGGTTGGGGCAAGGCGTTATGGGGTAAGCTCTACGGTCAGTGGCTCAGTGAGGGCGCTGTATTCACCTATGACTTCGACCGCTTCCACGCGGACGACATCCTGCCGATGTTCAAGAAATATAACATCACCACCTTCTGCGCGCCGCCTACCATGCTGCGCATGATGATCAAGGAGGATCTGAGCAAGTACGATCTGTCGAGCATCACCCATATGACCACCGCGGGCGAGGCGCTCAATCCCGAGGTCTGGCGTCAGTTCCGCAAGGCGACGGGGCTCAGGATCATGGAGGGCTTCGGTCAGACCGAGACCACCCTCACCATCGGCAACCTCTTCGGCACCACACCCAAGCTCGGCTCGATGGGTAAGCCCATCCCCGGCTATGACATCGATATCGTTGATCCCGACGGCAATCCCGTTCCCGACGGCGAGCCCGGTGAGATCATCATCCGCACCGACAAGCGCGTTCCCTGCGGTCTCTTTAAGGGCTATTATAATAATGAAGAAGCCACCAAAGAGGCGTGGCACGACGGCATGTATCACACCGGCGATACCGCGTGGCGTGATGAGGACGGCTATTTCTGGTATGTCGGCAGAACCGATGACGTGATCAAGAGCTCCGGCTACCGTATCGGACCGTTCGAGATCGAGAGTGTCATCATGGAGCTGCCCTATGTCCTCGAATGCGGCGTTTCCGCCGCTCCCGACGAGGTGCGCGGTCAGGTCGTCAAGGCGTCCGTCGTACTGGTCAAGGGCACCGAGGGTACCGACGACTTGAAGAAAGAGATCCAGGACTACGTCAAGAAGCACACCGCGCCCTATAAGTATCCGCGTATCGTTGTGTTCAAGGACAGCCTGCCCAAGACCATCAGCGGCAAGATCCAGCGCAATAAGCTGTGATTCGGTTAACGGAGAACAGTTAACGGTTAACGGTGGAGGGAGGGCTTTGCCCTCACCCATTGATATGTGATACGGAAACGTTAGCGTAAGGGAGGGGCTTGCTCCTCCCGAAACGGTTCCGATAAATACCATTTAACGCGAAGCAGATGAAGCGTACACCGTAGGGGATGACGCTTGCGACATCCCGAGCATGACGGGCGTTTTTGAGATCGAAAGCGGTAGATAAGTAACAGTCGCCTCTGTCATGCGGGTCGTCGGACACGCGTGTCGGCGCCGACCCCTACAATTTAGATATTGACAAAAATAAAACCATGTGATATGATTAGACGAGCTAAAGGCTATGACGAAGAGGGCGCGGTTCTCTCATCATTCAGAGAAAGAGCGGTTGGTGCAAGCTCCTATGATGGATTCCGTGTTTGTAGCTTCTGAGCCGGGGAGAAGAAAGCGCTTTGCGTGATTAGACCTCCTCCGTGATTGCTGCGTGAATGCATAGGGGTTCATATCGGATAGTTATTGTGAGGCTCACAGAGCCGCGGCGATCGCAGCCCATGATTTCGCAATGACGATTGATACAGACCCTGAGAGTGGCAGAGCTGAGATATCAGCCTGCAATTTGAGTGGTACCGCGGGTGTTATGCGCTCGTCTCAAAGTGATTGCTTTGGGATGAGCGCTATATTTTTGGTGAATGGTGAACGGTGAACGGTGAATGGTGAAGGTATCTCGCTTCGCTCAATCAATTCTATTAGGAATCAAAAACGCGAAGCGTTTCCCACAACCGTTAACCATTAACCGTTAACCGTTAACTGATCCACTCCGGTTCCGAAAACATGAATGAGGTGTGTTATGGACTACAACACGACAGCTTTAGACACGAAAATAAAAGAAATGGCGACCCGAATTCGTGAGCTGCGCGAGCTCGAGGGCAAGACCATCGCCGAGATGGCGGCGTTCACCGACGTCACCGAAGAGGAGTACATCGCCTGTGAATCAGGTGAGCAGGATCTCAACTTCGCGTTCATCTACCGCGTCTCTCAGGCGCTGAACGTCAATGTCACCGAGATCATCGAGGGTATCTCCCCGAACCTCAAATCCTACACCGTGACCCGTCGCGGACTCGGTCAAAAGGTCTCTCAGGCGCACGGCATGACCTATTATAACCTCGCCTACGCGTTCCAGAACCGTATCGCGGAGCCCTTGTATGTCAAGAGTAAATACAATCCCGAGGCGCAGAGTAAGCCCATGGAGCTGACCACCCATGACGGTCAGGAGATCGATATCGTTATCGAGGGACAGCTGATGGTACAGGTCGGCGATCATAAGGAGATCCTCGGCCCCGGCGATACCATCTACTTCGATTCCAATACGCCCCACGGCGAGATGGCAGTCGGCGAGCAGGATTGTATCTTCTACGCCATCGTCCTCAACCCCAAGGGTGAGCCGATCCCCGAGCTGACCTCCACCAAGGCGATCGCCGCCGCAAAGGTGGAGAATACCGATACCAAGGAGCGTGTCTGGAAGAAGTTCGTTGACTACGAGGTCAACGAGAACGGTACGCCCACCAAGGTCACCTTCAAGAACGAGGACAAGTTCAACTTCGGCTT
>DGUQ01000150.1:0-415 GCA_002394725.1 Ruminococcaceae bacterium UBA4306 | reverse complement strand
GACGCCATTTCCTATAAGGATCCCGATAAGCTCGCGATGATCCATGTCGCGAATGACAAAACGGAGCGTCGCTTCACCTTTACCGATATCCGCCACGCATCCTGTCAGTGCGCGAACTATTTCAAATCGCTCGGCATCCGCAAGGGCGACCGCGTCATGCTGATCTTGAAGCGTCATTACCAGTTCTGGTTCGCGATCATCGGTCTGCACAAGCTCGGCGCGATCGCGATCCCAGCGACCAACCAGCTCCAGGCGCACGACCTTGAGTACCGCTTCAAGGCGGCAGGCGTTTCCGCCATCGTCTGTACCGGCGACGGCTACTCCGCCGCTGAGGTCGAGAAGGCGATGGAGAATTATCCGCAGTTAAAGCGCATCATGGTCAACGGCGTGCGCGAGGGCTGGCGCAACTTTGATG
>DGUQ01000034.1 GCA_002394725.1 Ruminococcaceae bacterium UBA4306 | reverse complement strand
ATCGCCGAGTATAAGAAGGAACGCGGCTTGCAGATCTATGACGCAAAGCGTGAGCAGGCGGTGATCGAGAAGAACGCCGCTTATATCAACGATTATGACATCCGATCCTATTATGTGCGGTTCTTGCAGGACGAGATGGCGGTATCCAAGCAATATCAGGAGCATATCATCAGCGGCGTGAAGGTCGCCTACAGCGGCATCGAGGGCGCATTTGCCAATATTGCCGCCAAGCAGATCTTCCCCTACGGTAAGCTGATTTCCTACCGTGACTTCCGTGCCGCGTATGAGGCGGTCGAGAGGGGAGAATGCGACTGTTGCGTCCTGCCGATCGAGAACAGCTATGCCGGCGAGGTCGGTCAGGTGATGGATCTGATGTTCCAAGGCTCGCTCTATGTCAACGGGCTCTATACCCTGAGGATCAACCACCATCTGCTGGGCGTGCCCGGGGCAAGCATCAAGGACGTCAAAACGGTCGTCAGCCATCCGCAGGCGTTGGCGCAGTGCGCGGAATATATTCGCGAGCGCGGCTATGAGACGACGGAGTACGCCAATACCGCAAAGGCGGCTAAGGCGGTGAAGGATGCAGGCGACAAGAGTATTGCGGCGATCGCCTCTGCCGAAACAGCGCGGCTGTACGGACTCGAACAGCTCGACCATGACATCAATGAAAGCGCGTTGAATTCCACTCGATTCGCGGTGTTCTCACGCGTGGAGAATAAACAGGTGAACACCACGGGCGACAGCCGCTTCATGCTGATGTTCACCGTCAAGAATGAGGCAGGCGCATTGGCGCAGGCGTTGAATGTACTCAGCAGCTACGGCTTCAATATGCGCGCCCTGCGTTCACGCCCAATGAAGGCTCTGGCGTGGGAGTATTACTTCTACATCGAGGCGGAGGGTGACGAGACGGGTCAGAACGGCGCCGATATGCTGCGGCATCTTTCGCTCCACTGCGATATGCTCAAGGTGGTCGGACATTTCTCCGACGAAGTGATTTTACAAGAGGATTAAGATGGCAATTTTACATATGGATCTGGGCGCGGACAGCTACGATATCGTGATCGAGCGCGGCGCGCTGCAAAAAGCGAAAGAATACCTCGACCTTGACCGCAAGGTGCTGGTCGTGACCGACGACGGCGTGCCGAAACAGTACGCGCGGACGGTAGCGGCACTGGCGAAGGACGGCATCGTCGTGACCGTGCCGCAGGGCGAGGACAGCAAGAGTATTCCGACATTCTCGGCGCTCCTCTCGCGGATGCTCAAGGAGGGCTTTTCACGAAAGGATGCGGTCGTCGCGGTCGGCGGCGGCGTAGTCGGCGATCTCTCGGGCTTTGTCGCGGCAAGCTACATGCGCGGTATCGACTTCTACAATATCCCGACCACGGTGCTCAGTCAGGTGGATTCCTCCATCGGCGGCAAGACGGCGGTGAACCTCGACGGCATCAAGAATATCGTCGGCGCGTTCTATCAGCCAAAAAAGGTGCTGGTCGATCTCGATCTGCTCGCGACCTTGGATGATCGATTGGTCAGCGAGGGGTTGGCAGAAGCATTAAAAATGGGCTTGACCTCGGATGCGGAGCTGTTTAAATTATTCGAAAAAGGAAATATAAACGAAAGCATGGATGAGATCATCACACGCTCACTGACGATCAAAAAGAACGTTGTGGAGCAGGATGAAAAGGAGCAGGGGCTCAGAAAGATCCTCAACTTCGGTCACACCATCGGTCACGGGATCGAGGCGTTTGAGGAGCGCCACGGGCTGTATCACGGCGAGTGCGTCGCGATTGGTATGATCCCGATGGTCAGCGAAGAGCTCCGACCGCGGTTGATTCGTGTATTAGAGAGCCTGCGTTTGCCGATCTCCGTGGAAGCGGAGCCCGACAAGATCTTTGAAGCCATGAAGCATGACAAGAAGTCCGCCGGCGATAGGGTGACGGTAGTGACCGTCCCGAAACCCGGACAGTTTGAAATGAAAGAAATTTCTTTTAAAGAAATTTATCCTTTGATCAAAACCATCACGAGGTAAAGATGAAAAATACATTCGGAAACAGTATATCCATTACCCTGTTCGGCGAAAGCCACGGCGCGCAGATCGGCGCGGTGCTAGACGGCTTGGCGCCGGGCATCAAGATCAACGATGATTTTATCCGCGCGCAGCTCGATCGTCGCCGTCCTGTCGGCAAGATCGGCACGGCACGCCATGAGGCGGACGAATACCAAATCGTCAGCGGTGTTTTTGAGGGCAAAACGACCGGAACACCTCTCACGATCCTGATCCCCAACACCGCCCAGCACAGCAAGGATTATGCCTCGACGCGCGCTTTGGCGCGACCCGGGCACGCGGACTACACCGCCTACGCCAAGTACCACGGCTATGAGGATTACCGCGGCGGCGGTCACTTCTCGGGACGTATCACCGCGGCACTGGTAGCGGCAGGCGCGATCGTGTTATCCGCCCTGCGTGATAAGGGGATCGCGATCGGCACGCATATCCGCTCCTGCGGCGGCGTTGCGGACGCGGAGTTCGGCGATATCAAGGCAGATATCGCAAGGCTCAACGCGCTCGACTTTGCTGTATTAGATGGTGAAAAAGGAGATCGGATGAAAGCGGCGATCGAAGCGGCGGCAAAGGACGGCGACAGCGTCGGCGGCGTGCTGGAGACCGCCGTCATCGGCATGCCTTCGGGCGTCGGTGAGCCGTGGTTCGATACCGTCGAGGGCGTGCTCAGTCACGCGCTGTTCTCCGTTCCTGCCGTCAAGGGCGTGGAGTTCGGCGACGCGTTCACGATGGTGAACGGCAGGGGCTCCGCTTACAACGACAGCTATTATATTTCTGATAAAGAAATAAAAACAAAAACCAATCATAACGGCGGCGTGAACGGCGGTATCACCAACGGTATGCCGATCCTCTTCCGCTGTGCCGTCAAGCCGACGCCGTCCATCTTCAAGGCGCAGGACACGATCGATTTCATCAAAGGTGAAAATTCTGTATTGGAATTAAAAGGACGCCATGACCCTGCCGTGATCCACCGCGCGCGCGTGGTGGTGGACAGCGTGACCGCATTGGCGCTGGCGGATCTGCTGGCGCTGCGATACGGAACAGATTGGCTTGTGTCGCGTTGCGACAGTGAATAGTGGAATAATGAATAATGAATAGTTGAGGGAGGACTCCGTCCTCACCTGATTCCTATTTTGGCTAAAGGATAAAAAATATGGACTACGGATTGATCGGCGAGAAGCTGCCGCACAGCTTCTCGAAAGAGATACACGAAAAATTAGGGTATTATCAATATTCCTTAAAAGAACTAAATCGAGAGGAATTGCAGGATTTTATTCTGCAAAAGAATTTTAAAGCGATCAATGTCACCATTCCCTACAAGCAGGCTGTGATCCCTCTGCTCGA
>DGUQ01000062.1 GCA_002394725.1 Ruminococcaceae bacterium UBA4306 | reverse complement strand
CAATCTTATTCTTTCGCTCACTAATTTTCATATTAACACACGCAAAATGGTTTTTCAAGGAAATAATTCCCCTTCGATATTGAATATTACCGAAAAATGGAGTATACTTTTAGGCAGATTGACGATACAGATAGCAGTTAGGAGTGAGCAGTTAGGAGTGAGGAGTGAAAGGCGGACTAAACCACGTCCCCTATGGATCGAAGTATGCTATGTAATTGATCCAGCAAGATTGCAATTATGTTAAAGCCCTCACTGAGAACGTATAAAATGGATCATTTCAAGCAAACCGTACAGCATGACGCTGTGCGCGTCAAACAATACATCATTTCATTTTTCAAATGGTCACTGATCGCGGTCGTCACAGGCGGTATCGGCGGTGCGCTGGGCGCCGGCTTTCGCTGGGCGATCACCTATGTCACCGACATCCGCACACAGAATCCGTGGCTGTGCTATCTGCTGCCCGTCGGCGGCGTGATCATTGCCTTTTTATACCGCGTCACCAAGCTCAGCGGTCACGCGGATACCAACCTCATCATCAACTCGGTGCGCTCCGAGGAAAAGGTGCCCATCACCCTTGCGCCCGTGATCTTCCTGTCCACCGTCATCACCCACCTGTTCGGCGGCTCGGCAGGACGCGAGGGAGCGGCGTTACAGCTCGGCGGCTGTATCGGCAGCTTCATCGGCAGGGTGGTCAAGCTCAATGAAAAGGACATGCCCATCGCCCTGATGTGCGGCATGAGCGGACTGTTCTCCGCCTTGTTCGGCACACCGCTGACCGCTACCGTGTTCGCGATGGAGGTCATCTCGGTCGGCATCATCTACTACAGCGCCTTTCTGCCGTGCATTGTCGCGGCATTAACGGCGTTCGGCGTCACCAATCTCTTCGGGCTGGCTCCGACCAAATACGCGCTCGAGAACATCCCTGAGCTGAATATCGTGAACATCCTCACGGTCGCCGTGATCGGACTCGCGGCGGCGGTAACGAGCATCGCCTTCTGCGTGTTGCTGGAAAAGACGCACGCGTGCGCGGTCAGATTCTTCAAGAACGAATACCTGCGCACAGCCGTGGGCGGTACGGCGATCGCCCTGATGACCCTGTTGATCGGCACGCGCTACAACGGCATCGGCGGCGAGATCATCGAAGCCGCTGTCACACAGGGCAAGGCACTGCCCTACGACTTCATCCTCAAGATGGTGTTCACCGTGATCACCATCGGCTTCGGCTATAAGGGCGGTGAGATCATCCCCACCTTCTTCATCGGTGCCGCAATGGGCGCGACGATCGCGCCCCTGCTGGGATTGCCGGCTTCGTTCGGGGCGGCGGTCGGACTGATCGCCTTATTCTGCGCCGTGGTCAACTGCCCCATTGCCTCGATCATCCTCTCGATCGAGCTGTTCGGGAGCAGTGGGCTCATCTTCTTTGCGGTTGCCCTCTGCGTGAGCTACATGCTGTCGGGCTACTACAGCCTGTACTCGGGACAGAAGATCATGTACTCAAAGCGCCGTGCGAGGTACATCAACAAGCAGGCAAAATAAAGCTATGTCGTATAGGATAATCCTTCCTCTGCGACACATGATTCCGACAAAAAGCTCCCTCTGTTCAGCGACAGAGGGAGCCGTTTTTTATATGACTGTTTCTTTATAGATGCAATATCGCCTGCGCGATCTGGAAGTAGACGACCAGCGAGATCGCGTCCACGATGGTGGTGATGAACGGCGACGCCATAACGGCAGGGTCAAAGCCGATCTTTGCCGCGATCATCGGCAGGGTACAGCCGACGAGCTTGGCGATAAAAATGGTGACGACCATCGTCAGACATACCACCAGCGCCACCTCTACGGTAATGCCGGTATTGCCGAGCACAAGGCGATCGAACAGCATGATCTTGGCAAAATTCGCCGCGGCGAGTGTAACGCCGCACAACAGCGCGACGCGCGCTTCCTTAAAGACGACCTTGAAGATATCCTTGAACTCGATCTCGTCCAAGCTCAGCGCGCGGATAACGGTGACGGAAGCTTGTGAACCCGAGTTACCGCCGGTATCCATCAGCATCGGGATGAAGGCGGACAGCACCAGCGAGCCTGCCAGCGCGTCCTCAAAGCCGGTGATGATCATACCGGTGAAGGTGGCGGAGATCATCAGGATCAGCAGCCACGGGATACGCGCGAGATAGGTCTCGAACACGCCGATACGGTCATAGGGCTTGTCGGTGGTCGGCGTGATAGCCGCCATCTTCTGGATATCCTCGGTCGCCTCTTCTTCCATGACGTCGATCGCGTCATCGACCGTGACGATACCGACCAAACGGTTCTCTTTATCGACAACGGGCAGCGCGAGGAAATTGTACTTGTTGAACATCTGGGCGACCTTTTCCTGGTCGTCAAGGGTGTTGACGGAGATGACGTTGGTCTCCATGATGTTCTCGATGACCTCGTCATCATCACTGAGCAACAGCGTCTTGATGGTAACGATACCGATCAGGGTAGAGGATGAATCCGACACATAGCAGGTGTAGATAGTCTCCTTGTCGATACCGGTGCGGCGGATGCGCTTGATCGCCTCCTCTGCGGTCATCTTGGGGCGGAGGATCACGCACTCGGTCGTCATGATCGACCCGGCGCTGTCCTCGGGGTATTTCAAGATCTCATTGATCTCTTTTCTTGTCTGGGGATCAGCCTGTCTGAGGATTCGTTTGACCACATTCGCAGGCATCTCCTCAATCAGGTCGACCGCGTCATCGACGTACAACTCGTCGATGACCTCCTTGAGCTCCGTATCCGAAAAGCCGTGGATCAAGAGCTGCTGGGTCTCCTCGTCCATCTCGACAAAGGTCTCGGCAGCCGTTTCCTTGGGCAGCAGTCGGAACAGCAGAGCCGTTTTCTCACTCTGCAGATCCTCGAATACCGCCGCGATATCGACGGGATTCATCGTATTGAGGATGTCGCGCAGGGTGGAATAGCGCTTGTTATCGAGCAGGGTCTGGATCGTCTCGAACAAGCTCACTGAATTCCTTTCCATAAAAAATAACCTCCTACGTTTTGGGATCGCGGAGGCACTGTTGAAGGGAGTATCGCGGACACAGCCGATTTCCAGTGAAAAACAGATAAGCCGTGAAAAACGGGGCGCGTCGGGCAATCATTCAAAATACCCTTAGGCGCTGTTTATCTGCTTTTAACTGAAAACCGTACCCCTCATGATCTGTACCGCAATACTTGACACATCGTCGCCCTCCGGCAGTGCCGCTCGTACTTCCGGCGTCCATTCTCTCACCTCTTTCATCATTTGCTTCTGTCAAATACAGGGTGCGCCCTGTCTCAACAGTAATACTATTTTACTCCCCTGTCACTAATAAGTCAATCAAAAAATCGACGAAATTTATGTAATATTCATCTTGATTTTATGAAATTGATATTCTATAATTAGAGCTACTGAAAAACAGAACCAAAAACCGGTAGAATAACGGAGAAAAAATGAACGACAAACTTGAAAAAACACTCAAAGAGTTGATCCCATATATCATAATCATCGGCATCATCTTCCTCCTGCTGCCCCTGCTGATGGGCAAAACCGCCTCAGCCATGACCTACATCATCCAGATCGGTATCTTTCCGCTCACCGCCTTCGGCTGCGGCGTGTTCTATAAAACCCAGAAAAAGCGGAACAACCTTTTTCTCTGCCTGATTGCCCCGATCTTTTACGCTGTCTCCGCATTGCTCTACGGTATGTGGAGGACCTCATGGTACACGGTGCTGATCTACATCGTCGCCTACTTCTTATGCGGCTATCTGGGACAGCTGCTCGGCGATTTGCTGCCCTTCGGCAAAAAGGACAGCGCAAAACAGGAGGGCGCTCCGCGCCGCCGTTCTCTGCGCGCGCGCCGCGTGAATGTCAAGGAAGAAGAGAAGCCGTCGGAGGCTTTTCAAACGGAGGATCCCAACGAGGATACGCAGTTCGATACCTCCACCACACAGGATGACATCGAAGCGATCCTCAACGATATCCATAACCGCAAATGACGAAGCTCCCGAAAGGGAGCTTTTTTCGACTTATCAGCAGAATCTTTTGCCCGAAATATTGACACCGTTCTCGGTTATCATATATAATGAACATGAAGAAACACCGGTTGAGATCGCCACGGGGCAAACATGAATATCTGCCCCTTTCAATAACTATTGGAATCATTACGGAGTATA
>DGUQ01000021.1 GCA_002394725.1 Ruminococcaceae bacterium UBA4306 | reverse complement strand
ATGCAACAGCGCTCCAAGAACAGACGGAGTCTGTGATTGGCTAAGCGCCACTGCAGCTCCTCCCGTAACCTTTCCTTTATATTACATCCAAAAGCGAAGCAGCATAATTTCTCCGTAGGGTACGGCGCTTGTCGACGTACCGAAACCTTTCCGATACCTCTCGTTTGTATGATAAACTGAAAATTGAAGACTGAAAACTGAATAATGAATAATAAACAATACCTCAGTTATTCAACGCTTGGGGTATTGTCATGTAGGGGAGGGGTGCTCCCCGTTGGGGAGACGTCACGAAGTGACAGAGGGGGAGGCGTCTCCGCCGAGGAATGCTCCTCCCGAAAACCTTTCCTTTATATTACATTCAAAAGCGAAGCACATCCCTCCTCCCACAACTTTTTCGCCGATGGGGTAGATATCTTTTCATTTTTGTGCTATGATAGAACGGTACGAAAAAACGATACACGGCTCTATCCGTGTAAGAGGATGATGAAATGAGTAAAAAATATGTCATGGGCAACGGCGCGATCGCGTTAGGCGCGTTGTCCGCAGGAGTGAATCTGGTTTCCGGATATCCCGGCACGCCCTCGTCCGAGATCATTGAAACGGTCTCCAAATTTCCCCACGAGGGCACTTATCTGGAGTGGTCTGTCAACGAGAAAGCCGCCATGGAGGTTGCCGCCGCCGCGGCATACAGCGGCGCGCGCGCGATGGTGACGATGAAGCAGGTCGGGCTGAATGTCGCGTCCGATCCGCTGATGAGCCTTGCCTATGTCGGCGTCAAGGGCGGCATGGTCGTGGTATCGGCTGACGATCCCGGTCCCATCTCGTCCCAGACCGAGCAGGATACGCGCCGCTTTGCCGAGTTCGCGCGGATCCCCGTGTTCGATCCCTGTTCTCCCGAGGAGGCGTTCGACATGGTGCAGGAGGCGTTCCTCTGTTCCGAGACCTACAAAACGCCCGTGATCCTGCGCCCCACCACACGCGTGGATCACGCCTACGCGTCCATCGACGCGCCCGATTCCTTCACGGCGAAGGAGTACGAGGGCTTTGTCAAGGATTCCAAGAAGTGGGTCATCTTCCCACGCTTATCCTATCAAAATCACGCGATGATCGAAAAGCGCAATGTCGAGATCGGCGAGGCGTTTTCCGACAGCCGCTTCAACACCGTCTCGGGCAGCTCCGCCAAGGCGGTCGTCGCCACAGGCGTGAGCTACGCCTACGCAAGCGAATTTCTCAAAGACTATCCCGACGTGCGCCTGATCAAGGTCGGCACGCCGTACCCCACGCCCGAGCGCTTTTTGCTGGGCGCCCTCGACGGCGTCAGTGAGGTGCTCTGCTTTGAGGAGCTCAGTCCGTATATCGAAGAGACCCTGCTCAAGCTCGTCGGCAAGCATCATCTCAGCATGGAAGTCCGCGGTAAGCTCAGCGGCGACGTGCCCCACAGCGGTGAGAATGATACCGACAGCGCCAAGCGCGTTATCAGCCGTTTTCTGGGGCTTGATACGGCCGAAAGCAGCGTCGATCTTACCGGCGCTCCCCAGCCGCCGATGCGGCCGCCCGTCTTATGCGCAGGCTGTCCGCACCGCGCGTCGTTCTACGCGGTCAAGCGCGCGATGAAGGGCAAAAAGGCATATTTCTGCGGCGATATCGGGTGCTACACCCTCGGCAACGCCATGCCGCTCGACATGGTCGACACCTGCCTTTGCATGGGCGCCGGCATCACGATGGCGCAGGGCTTCAACCATATGGATCCCGACGCGGTCGCGTTCTCCTTTACGGGCGACTCCACCTTCTTTGCCTCGGGCATCACCGGCGTGGTCAACGCCGTTTACAACGCCGCCGACATGATCGTCTGCGTGCTGGATAACTCCACTACCGCGATGACGGGTCATCAGCCCCATCCCGGTACCGGAAGGAACATGATGGCAACCCCCGTTGAGAAGATCAGTATTGAAAAGATCCTGCACGCCGTCGGCGTGACAAAGGTCGTCACGGTCGATCCGCTCGACCTCGACGCGTCTGTTGCGGCGGTCAGGGAATGTGCCGCATTAAAGGGCGTCAAGGCGATCATCTTCAAATCGCCCTGCGTCGCCATCACCAAGCCCGATAAAAAGCTCTGCGTTGACAGCGAGAAGTGCATCGGCTGTCTGCGCTGTATCAAGGAGATCGGCTGTCCGGCGCTGTCCGTCAGCGACGGCAAGGCCGTGATCGACGCAAATCTGTGCACCGGCTGCGGCTTGTGCTCTAAGCTCTGTCCCGTCAAAGCGATCGGAGGTGGCTCTCATGAATAAGGATATCATGATCTGCGGCGTCGGCGGTCAGGGCACCGTCCTCGCCTCGCGTATCATCGCGGCGTCCGCCATGGAGGAGGGCTATACCGCCCATTCCGCCGAGACCATCGGTATGGCGCAGCGCGGCGGTCCCGTCACCAGCCATGTCAGGATCGGAGACAGCGCCTTCTCTCCGCTGATCCCCATCGGCGGCGCCGATCTGTTGATCGCGTTCGAGCCGAGCGAGGCGGTCCGAAATGTAAAGTATCTCAAAAAGGACGGCTTTGTCATCGTCAACCGTATCCCCGTCAAGCCCACTTCACTGAACGGCGGCGCCGAGTATGACGGAAAAGCCGAGATCGATTTTATCAGGTCAAAATGCCGATGCCTTGTGGTTGATTCCGAAGAGCTTTGCGCGCCGTTCGGTTCGTCCAAGTTCTTCAATGTGGCGGTGTTGGGCGCGGCGCTCGGCTCGGGCGAGCTCGGGCTCCGGGAAGAGACCGTCCGCAATACGATCGTCAAGATCGTCCCCGAGCGTTTTACCGAAAAGAACCTTGCCGCTCTCACGGCAGGCATGAACGTCATAGCATAGGAGGAATATCATGCAGATCACAGAAAAACAACTTGCATTGGTCAACGATCGTCTGCAGGCGATCCTCAAATCCGATAACTATTTCGCGCAGCTCTACAAGGAGCAGGGCATCACCGAGATCAAGACCGTCGAGGATTTCAAAAAGCTCCCCTTCGTCGATAAGGCAGAGCTCCGAAACGCCTATCCCTTGGGCATTCAGGCGGCTCCGGATGACGAGATCGTCCGCATCCATTCGTCCTCGGGCACGACAGGCAAGCCCGTCATCATCCCGTATACCGCCAAGGACGTGGACGACTGGTCGACCATGTTCGCGCGCTGTTATGAGACCGCCGGTATCACGAAAAAAGACCGCATCCAGATCACCCCGGGCTACGGTCTGTGGACAGCCGGCATCGGTTTTCAGGCAGGCTGTGAAAAGCTCGGCGCGATGGCGATCCCGATGGGCCCCGGCAACAC
>DGUQ01000093.1:16596-19339 GCA_002394725.1 Ruminococcaceae bacterium UBA4306 | reverse complement strand
TTTTATTGCTACTTAGTATAAACCGTCAACCGACGAGAATGAAAACAGAAACGAGGTTATAACTTATGGCTTTTTGCAGATACTGCGGTCAGCAGCTCCCCGAAAACGCGAACGCCTGTCCCTACTGCGGCAGATTTGTCAATGAGCAGAACGCTCAGCAGATCCCTCAGCAGGACACACAGCAGTATGTTCAGCAGGCGCCTCCTCAGCAGGAGGTTCAGCAAGCTCCCCCTCAGGACGCACAGCAGAATGTTCAGCAGACTCCTCCTCAGCAGGGCTACCAAGGCTATCAGCAGAACCCTCAGCCGAATCCGCAGCAGGGCTATCAGAATTATCAGCAGACGCCCCCTCAGCAGGGTTATCAGACCTATCAGCAGTACGCTCCGCCGTATGTCGATCCCGAGATGGACGTGAAGCAGAACAAGGGTTCTGCGTGGTTGTCCTACCTTGGACTGTTGGTTTTGATCCCCATGTTTACCAAGAAGTATTCCGACTATACACGCTTCCATGTCAAGCAGGGCGCGACACTGTGCGTGGTCGAGCTGGCGTTCAGTATCGTCCGAGCGATCTTCTTGGTGATTATCGACGCGGTTTTTCCGGGTCAATTTACCTATGCCTACAGCTATTACAGACCCACGATCTATGTTCACAGTGAGGTTTACAGGGTGTTCTCCGTCTTGTTCGGATTAGTCGGTATCTTCTTCTTTGTGCTGATAATCATCGGTATCGTCAACTCGGCAACCGGCAAGAGAAAGGAATTGCCCCTGATCGGTAAGATCCCGTGGATTGCGAATCTGCTCGATAAGACCGTTTACAAGCAGTAAAAGAGATATGATAAGACCATCTTTTCAGTTTGTCGAAAAAGTATATCATATAAAACGCAGGACGTTTCCGAGGCTCCCTCTGACGAGGGAGCTGTCGCCGTTAAGGCGACTGAGGGAGAGATAACAAAACCTGACAATGATTCTCCGACTTTTGACTCAAGCCGCGTTTTAAGTGCCTTTTTTCACGGTATTGAGTCAATCCTTCTATTTCCTCTTTATTGTCGCGTTATCTCTCCCCTGCAGGTTAAGTAATACTCTCAATTACAAAGTCATCTTGCTGCCCCCTCGTCAGAGGGGGCTGGAAAAGATGCAGCGCCCCCGTGACACACGTGTCCGTCAGAGGGGGCCGGATAGGTTTTTCTACACTCTGAGGCTGCCGCGTTTGCGACAGCCATTCGTTTTATCTCAACTGATTATGACACTTTCGGGAAGGCGTATTTGAGGTAATCGGGGAAGACGGCACGCCAGTACATCTCGTTGTGTACACCGTTTTCATAGAGCTTGATGATGACCTTGTCCTCGGGATAATTGCACGCCTTTAAGTTGTTGGGCATGGTCTTGGTGCCGACGCACAGCGCCTGCTCCAGCTGATCGGCAGAGCTGTTGCCGCAGTAGAGGTAAATGAGCGGCGCGTTCTTGGAGAAATCCTTTTTGCTCAGATACTCCACCCATGTGTCGTCGGTGTACAGCAAAAATGCCGGTGAGAGAGCCCCCACGGAGGCGAATTTGTCGGGGTGCTCCATCGCGATATAAAAGCTCTCGATACCGCCCGAGGAGCTGCCTGCGATATGGGTGTGCTCACGGTCGGTATAGACGTTGTAATGCTCGTTGATATAGGGCATGACGGTGTCAACGACAAAGTCGGAGAAGTACTTGCCCTTGCCGCCCTCATAGCTCTCCTGTGTGATTTTTCCGATGTCGGGGGTCAGCTCTTCATCGCGCCATGTAGCGCCGTTTTCGACCCCGACGATGACGCACTTCTGTCCGCCGTTCGCCATCATATTCGCCACACTTTCGGCAACGCCCCAGCTGCCCGTGGAGGTCGCCCTGCGGTCAAAAAGGTTCTGACCGTCGGTCATGTAGATGACGGCGTATTTGTCGGCGGAGGAGGGGTCGTAGTTCTCGGGTTTCCAAATCAGCACATCCTTTTTGCGGTCATCATAATCGAACGCAACGCGGTCATATTGCGGCTCCGTGACTTCCGTGCCGGGATAGGGCTTGCCCGAGCTGAGATCCCACGCATTGACATAGTCATTATAGGCAAGCTCGATAGATTCGGTGCCGTCGGCATTGACGGTCACGCGGTCAAATTTTGCAGGATCGGCATTGCCGATGTATGGTGCCGCGTCGCCGGAGGACTCCTTCTTTTTCAGCTTGACCTCGAGCGTTTCGCCGCTGTCGGAGTTCCTGAAGGTCGCGGTCACTTCCTTGCGTGAAGCGGCGTCCGTTATCATAAAGTTCGGCGTATTATCGCCGGATTGACCGCACGCGGCGAGCGTAAGAGTAACCAGTACGGTGCAAAGCAGAATATTGAATAGCTTTTTCATAGTGATCTCCTTTTATTCATCTTTCGGGGTGTAATCGGAAAGTTCATTTGTTTTCACCGAATACGGATTTTTATTCTCGATGTGATCGGTTTTGTTCCACGGCAGCTCCTGTTCCTTGACGGAATAGGGGTTTTTATTCTGCACCTTCGGCGCGGGCGGCGCGGAGCCTGCCCATCTGCCCAGCCCCCATAATACCAGCATCCAGACGATCATGTACAGTAGGAACGCCCCGAAGTAGACGAGGCAGTACCACCACTTGATGTACTGCGGAATGATGAAGTGCAGGACGAGCAGGATCCACCCCGGGATGGTGAGGCGGAAGTTGAGCATGATATTGAACATCAGGATCAAAAAGAACGATCCCGAGCGAGA
>DGUQ01000093.1:10171-16460 GCA_002394725.1 Ruminococcaceae bacterium UBA4306 | reverse complement strand
CGGACACGTTACCGATCGACCTTTTTCAGGTGGAAGTCGTAGCCGTCGCAGAGGGTGAATTCGTCATAAACACCCTCGGTGAGGTAGACGCTGTGATCATCGGTCAGGATGATGAAGTCAAAATCCCGATGTGACCGATAGTATTCTGTCGCCTTGTCGAGCCCCATCACGAACAGCGCGGTGGACAGCGCGTCGGCGGCAGTGCCGTCATCACAGAGGATGGTGACGGAGAGGATCCCGTTCTCCACAGGCTTGGCGGTTGTCGGGTCGAGGATGTGGATATAGCGCTTGCCGTCCTTCTCAAAATACCGCTCATAGCCGCCCGAGGTCGCGACCGTGCCGCCGTCACAGCTCAGATAGCCGAAGTAGCCTGCCGGATTGTCGGGATCGGCAACACCGACCGAAAAGCGGCTGCCGTCGGGCTTTTTACCGTAGAGGCGTATTGTGCCGCCCAGATTGAGCACCGCTGCCGCGGCATGACCCTCTTTGAGGATCGTATCGCACTGATCGGCGGCATAGCCCTTGGCGACCGCGCCGAGGTCGAGCATGGCTCCTTCGGGCAGGGTAAAGGTATGGTGATCCGACTTGATCGCGGTATCGTCGATCCTAGCGGCGAGCTTTTTTAATTCCTCATCGGTCGGGATGTGATAATCGCCCGAGGGAAAGCCCCACGCCTTCACCGCGGGATACACGGTGATGTCAAAGGCTTGCCCGAGCTCGCCCGAGAGCTGTAGGGAGCGCCCTATCAAATCGGCGGTATCGTCGGAAACCTTTGCGGTCCCCTTTTGATTCAGTTGATTGATCTCGCTGTTCTCATCCGTTGCGTCCAGCTGCGCGTCCAGCTCCGCGATCCGTTGTTGCAGGCGGTCGCACAGATCGCTGTCGCCGCCGTACACCTTCACCGTCATCAGCGTGTCCATCGATTGAAAGGACGCGGAATGCGGCTCAGACTTTGCGCAGGAGCAGAGGATCACGGTGAGTAACAGTATGATAGCGCCTGTCGCGCCGAAAGTACGTTTTTTCATAGCTCAAGAGTAGCACAGATTGGGTGCGAAGTCAATCCATACAGCCGCCCGATCGGCTTGCATATATATCGACAAGCAGAATAAAACAGCGGTAAAATTTGCAATTTTTTTCAATTAGTGGTAAACTGTCATTAATTTGTCATGGTTCAGATTCTATACTGAACACAACCGAAAGCGGTTTCTTAAAGGAATATAACATGAAAAACAAAGCGCCTTTCATCGTCATCATTGTCATATTGCTCATCGGGATCACGGGGTCGGTGTTGGTACTGACATCCCCCTCTCAACGTCGCGTCCGTGTGCTGTCCGATCAACAGGAAGTCTACGCGGCTGATCTGAGCACGGCGGCGGACACCACCTTTGACGTCAGCTTTGAGGGTCACGTCAACACGATCGAGGTGCGCGATCATCAGATCCGCGTGCTCAGCGCCGATTGCCCCGATCAAACCTGTGTGCGTATGGGATGGCTCCAAAGCGCGTCTATGCCGATCGTTTGCCTGCCCCACAGGCTGGTGGTCGAATTTACGGACGATACGCAAGAGATCGACGCGGTGACGAGGTAGCCTATGAGCGCGAGAGTACGAAAACTGACTGAGCTCGGGGTGCTCACGGCGGTCGCCCTGATCATCTTCGTGATCGAGCTGCAGATCCCCAATCCGTTCCCGATCCCCGGCATCAAGCTGGGCTTGGCGAATATCATCACCGTCTACGCGGTGTACCATTACCGCGCGGTCGAGACGGCGGCGCTGGTGACGGTGCGGCTGCTGCTCGGCGCGATATTCAGCGGCAACTTCATGGCGCTGATCTACAGCGCTTCGGGCGCGTATCTGTGCCTTGCCGGAATGCTTGTGCTCAGGCGGTGGATCGATGAAAAGCATCTGTGGATGGCGTCGGTGTTCGGCGCTGTACTGCACAACACAGGTCAGATGGCGGCGGCGCTCATCCTATTACGCACACCGCAGCTTTTATTGTATTATCCGTTTTTGCTGGTATCGGGATGCCTGTCGGGCGCCTTCACCGGCTTATGCGCTCAGTTGGTCACGTCACGGCTGAATAAGCGCAAATAACGTTGTGTTATCCCTCAAAGGACGGAATCTTTACCCAAACAGAAACCAAATCCTCCCGGGAGGTCAAAAAATGAGAAGATTGATCACACTGGTCGTTCTGATCCTGATCATGCTGATGGCAGTCGGGGGAATGATCGCTCAAACACAAAATACTAATATGCTCAGCTTCAAGGACAGACAAAGGGTTCAAAACAAGTTTTCCGAATATATTGCCGAAAAGCAGTTTTCCGGCGCGGTGTATGCCGTTTATCAGGGCAAAGTGCTGTACGATCAGGGCTTTGGCAACGCGACGACTACCCTCAGGAACAGTACCGATATCGCCTACGGCGTCGCTTCGGTGACCAAGGAATTCACCGCGACGGCGATCATGCAGCTGGTGGAGCGCGGACAGCTCAAGACAACGGATAAGCTCAGCAAATTCTTCCCCGGCTACAAGTACGGCGACGAGCTCACGGTTTGGCATCTGCTGGCACAGCGCTCCGGTATCCCGGATTTCTCCGTCAGCACGGTGGATGATAAGGTCGTCATCAACTGCTATACGGATGAGGATAAAGAGATCACCGTCGATCCCAACGCTTCCGCACAGCAGAACCGCGACAAGATCCGCGCCTTCTTCCTGTCGGAGGATCTGATGTTCGAGCCGGGCGAGTATTATGATTATTCCGACTCCAATTATTCGCTGCTCGCCGAGATCGTCGCGCGCGTCAGCGGCATGGAGTTCCACGATTTTATCCGACAGAATATCTTTGAGCCGCTTAATATGGAACATTCCGCCTTTATCGACGACTATGATCCCGCGGTGATCCCCGAGGTGGCACAGACCGACCGCCTTGAGTTCAACCGCGATTATTTCACCGTCAAGGGTGTGGAGTACGGCTGCGGCGATATCCTGACGACGCCAAAGGATCTGTACCTGTGGTACCGCGGTTTGACGTCGGGCAAGGTGGTATCGGACAAGACCTATCGGGAGATGACCGCGAACTACAGCAAGGAGGATGAGCTGGGCTACGGCTACGGGCTGATGATCTCCGAGCAGGGCGAGAAAAAGGTGATCTATCACTATGGCTACATTCCCTCGTATTGCAGCGCGATCATGTTCGTGCCCGAGATCGACTACTTCCAGGTGGTGCTGTCGAACCACGACGTCGGCAATCCGCATCTGATGGCGGCTGATCTGGCGCGCTACTTCGGCGGCACGATCGATATCATCTTCAGCGGAATCGAATAATTACCCATTGCTATAGAAAAAGACGGCTGTCGCAGATCGCGGCAGCCGTTTTAAGTTATCCGATTATAGAAAGAACGGTTATTATTGCCCCATAATCAGGTAACAGATCCCGTACAGGACAGGTTGATGGAGCATATAGATCAGCAGGCTGTGTCTGCCGATGAAGTCCAGCACCGGGATCTTTTTGTCAAAATACCTGTCGAAGCCCTTTTCTTGGATGAAGCGCCACAAATGGTAGCCGAAGAGGAACAGGAACACCCACGGCAGGAGGGGGAAGTAGTCCATCGAGTAGTAGTCGGCTGACAAAAATCCCACGACGGAGAGCCATTTGTACTGATACAGCGCCGCAGGCAGCCGGATCAAAGGATAGGAGAACAGTCCGATGTGGCGGTCCGGAATACCGTAGCACAGCATGAACAGGATGAAGAAAACGAGCATCCCGACGATCGGCTTGATCTTATTGAGCAGGGGCTTGAGCGCCGTTGTCAACAGCATTGAAAAGCCCAGCAGATGCAGCACGCCGAACCAGATCGCTTCCTCGGGGAACATCAGGTAGGTGACCAGTGTGACGACCATCGCGCACCCGACGACGATCAGTCCGCGTCGGTAGCCGTGTCGGGAGAAGTTCAGCGAGATACCCGAGATCACGATGAAGGTGGTGCAGATGCTCCGCTCCCAGAGGTAGATCGGCATAAGCCAGCAGTATTCGGGATGACCGCCGAACAGGCAGAAGATATCATAGAATAAATGGTACAGTACCATGCTGATCACAGCGACGGCGCGGATCGCGTCGATCGTGTGATAGCGGCGCGGCGTATTCATTGCCGTATCGGCTCCTTTCGATAAAGATGAACCGGTTTTCCTTGATTTTACAGGATACAGGAATAAATTGCAAGAAGAAAAAATGATAAAAAAATGAAGAAAATGAATGAAAAAGTTTGAAATATATTCTATTTCGTATTATACTATAAAGAGTTGGGTTTTCATACTGATTCTTGATAAAAGATTCAAATAGTATGGATCAATGATTATGATAAGGAAAATCCGCATAGCCGCTTTATCGCGCGGCTGACGGAAGGCACTTGAAATGATACAAACAATCGACGGGGTACTTTACCTCAATATGCTGCGGGGCGGCGCGCAGAATCTCAACCGCTTCCGCACGGCGGTCAACGATTTGAACGTGTTCCCGATCCCCGACGGCGACACGGGCGACAATATGTTCATGACCGTGAACGCCGGCGCCGTCAAGGCGGAGGAAAACGCGAGCATCTCGGTCACCGCCGACAGCGCGGCGCGCGAAATGCTCATGGGGGCGCGCGGCAACTCGGGCGTGATCCTCTCGCGCATCTTCGCCGGCATGGCAAAGGGCATGATGAACGCCGATCGTCTGGATACGACCGGCTTCATCAAAGCGATGCGAACGGGCGTCAAGGAATCCTACAGCGCGGTCTCCACTCCGGTCGAGGGCACGATCCTGACCGTCTACCGCCAGGGCGTGGAAAAGGTGGAGGAAACGCGTCCCCAAGCCTTTGAGGAACTGTTCGAGCTGTTGCTGAATGAGCTCAAGGAAAGCCTCGAACGCACCCCCGATCTGCTGGATGTGCTCAAGGAGGCAGGTGTGGTCGATTCCGGCGGCGCCGGACTGCTCTACATCGTGCAGGGCATGAAGGAGGCGCTCTCCGGTGTGCGGATCGACGCCCTCGGGTTGGACGGCGCCGCTCAGCACACGCAGGTCGATCTGAACGCGTTCACCGAGGACAGCGAGCTGGAATTCGGCTACTGTACCGAGTTCCTTTTACGATTGCAGAACAGCAAGGTCGATATCGATCATTTTGATATCGACGGCTTTACCGCGTGGCTGAATTCGGTCGGTGATTCGGTGGTGTGCTTCAAGGAGGGCTCCATCGTCAAGGTGCATGTCCACACCAAGCACCCCGGCGACATCCTCAATCACTGTCAGCTTTACGGCGAGTTTTTGACCACCAAGATCGAGAACATGACCCTCCAGCACAACGGCAGTCACGGCATGCAGGAGCTCAAGCTCAAAAAGCGTAAGCCGCAAAAGCCCTACGGTATCGTGACCGTTGCCTCGGGCGACGGGCTCAAGGAGCTGTTTGTATCGTTGGGCTGTGACGTCGTAGTGGACGGCGGCCAGAGCATGAACCCCTCCGCCGAGGATCTGATCAAGGCGTTTGATCAGTGCAGCGCCGAGACGGTCTATGTGTTCCCGAACAACAGCAATATCGTGCTGACCGCTCAGCAGGCGGCTCAGCTCTATGATAACGCCGATGTGCGGATCGTCCGCACCAAGACCATCGGCGAGGGCTACTCCGCGATCTCGATGTTCGATCCCTCTGTGGGTGACGCCGACGCGGTGACGGATGCGCTCAACGAGCTGATCGGCGGCGTGGTGACCGGCATGGTGTCACGCGCCTCACGCGATGTGTCCGGCGGCGCTGTCGAGGTCGTCAAGGATGATTACATCGGCTTTGTCGGCGACGACATCTATGTGGATGAACCCTCTGCCGAGGACGCGATGATCGCCCTGTGCGACAAGCTGGGCGCAGGGAATTATGATATCCTGCTGATTCTGGCAGGAGAAGAACCCTCCGCTGAGAACGCGCGCCAAATGGTCGATACCCTGACCGCGAAATATACACGCAGCGAGGTGATCATGGTCAACGGCGACCAGCCGATCTATGATTACATTTTGATACTCGAATAACAAAGAGATAACCTTCCGGATTCGCAGGAAAAAAAGCCTTCCCCTCGGGGGGAAGGTGGGCAATTTGCTTTATACAAATTGGTCGGATGAGGGGCTTACTTATTTGAAAGATCATCTTTACAAAGAGTGCAAGTCTTTTCCGATATTCTCTGTAAACGCACATCCTCACTGAGTCCGATATCAATAGGAAAGGTTATCCCCTCATCCGTCACCTTTGGTGACACCTTCTCCTCGCCGGAAG
>DGUQ01000093.1:0-10119 GCA_002394725.1 Ruminococcaceae bacterium UBA4306 | reverse complement strand
CTCCTCGCCGGAAGCGGCTCCCCCCCTTGTCCTTCGGACATTCCCCCAACGGGGGCACCCCGAGGGGAAGGCTATCATACCAACAGAAAGGATTCTATTATGTTAGTTTTATTCACCGATACCGATACCGATCTGACCCCTGCCGAAGCAAAGGAATTCGGCTACCATATGATCAGCATGCCGTATTCGATCGACGGCGTGACGACCTATCCCTATGAGGATTTTGACACCTTTGACGCGCACGCGTTCTATGACAAGCTGCGCGGCGGCGTTCTGCCGAACACCTCGGCGATCTCTACGCAGCGGTACAAGGAGTATTTTGAGCCGCATTTCAAAGAGGGCAACGATATTTTGTACGTCCATTTCTCACGCAATATGACGGCGACCTTTGATAACATGGATATCGCCGTCAAGGAGCTGCTGGAGCAATATCCCGACTGCAAATTCTATGAGATCGACACGATGGGTATCACCCTGTGCTCCCTGATGACCGTCAAGGAGATCGGCGATCTGTATAAAGAGGGAAAAACTGCCGAGGAAATGCTCGAATGGGCAAAGACCGAGGTGAACAAGGTCGGCTGCTATTTCTTTGCCGATGACCTCAAATTCTTCAAGCACAGCGGACGTGTGTCGGGTATTGCCGGTACGATGGGCACCCTGCTCGGCATCCGCCCCATCATCTATATGAACGAAGAGGGCAAGATGGTCTCCGTCGGTAAGGAAAAGGGCAGAGTCAAGGCGATGGAACGCCTGTTAAGCTTCGTGGATCAGCTCGGCGAGAACGTCAAGGATCACCGTGTGCTGGTCGGACACGCCGACTGCCGCGATATTGCCGAAGGGCTTGAAAAGATGCTCAAGGAGAAGTACGGCGACGACCTGCGTACCGAGATCGTGGACGTCAATCCGACCGCCGGCAGCCATTGCGGCCCCAACACCGTCGGCGTCTGCTTCCACGCCAAGAGAAGATCACTGTAAGTATACTTCGTAGGGCGGGGGCGCTCCCCGACCTTTTCCGCTAAATTCCGCTCGCTGCGAAGCAGATCGCTTTCTCCGTAGGGTACGGCGCTTGCCGACGTACCGTAAGTGTGGTTGCGAAGTCATTTAAATGCGAAGCAGATCTATGCTTCCGTAGGGATCACCATTGGTCATCCGCAGAATGATGGGCGTATCCGCTATCGAAAACCACAGATAGAAATATAACACTTCTGCTATGCGGACGAGCCCCACCCTACAATTATTGTGAGGATAATTATGATCACCATCAAAGAAGTATCAACGAAAAGAGAACAAAAGCAGTTCATCGATTTTCCGCTCGACCTGTACCGCGATAATCCGTATTTTGTGCCGCCGCTGTACGGGGACGAAAAGGCGATGTTCAAGCCGGACTTTACCTACAACGACTGCTGTGATATCGTCAACTTCCTCGCCTTTGACGGCGACAAGCCCGTCGGCAGGATCCAGGGGATCATCCAGCGCGCGGCAAATGAGAAGAATCACGAGAAGCGCGTCCGCTTCACCCGATTTGACGCGATCGACAGTCAGGAGGTCGCCGCAAAGCTCTTTTCCGCTGTCGAGACTTGGGCAAAGACTAAAGGCATGGATACAATCCACGGTCCTCTGGGCTTCTCCGACCTTGAGCGCGAGGGATTGCTGATCGAGGGCTTTGACCAGCTCTCGACCTTTGAGGAGCAGTACAACGCGCCCTATTACGCGAAGCTGATCGAGAACCTCGGCTTTGAGAAAGAGGTCGACTGGACGGAGAGCAAGATCTATCCGCCCGACGAGGACGACGGCACCATGCGCAAGATGGCGGATTTTGTCATGAAGCGCTACAACCTGCATTTCGGTCAGGCAAAGAGCATCTCCGATTTCATCGACAAATACGGCGACGATTTCTTTGGCTTGATCGATAAGGGCTACGAGAAGCTGTACGGCACCGTGCCCTTTACCGAGGCGATGAAGCGCGAGATCATCAAGTCGTTCAAGCTGATCGTCGACCTCAAGCACGTTGCGATCATTCTCGATGAAAATGACCGCGCGGTGTGCATCGGTATCTGCTTTCCCTCTATTGCCAAAGCGGTACAGAAATCGCGCGGCAAGCTCACGCCGTTGGCGCTGATCCGCCTGCTGTGGGCGATCAAGCACCCGTCGGTGATCGACTTCGGACTGATCGCGGTCGACCCGACCTATCTCAACCGCGGCGTATCGACGGCGATCTCCGCCGAGATATTGAAGATCTTGCAGGATGACCGCATCGAATACGCGGAAACCAACCTGAATTTAGAGGATAACGCCGCCATCCGGAACCAGTGGAAGCGGTTCAAGGAAGTCCAACATAAGCGCAGAAGAGCTTATGTGAAGAAGATAGGATAGAATTATGAAATTGATTGTTGACTGCTTCGGCGGCGATAAAAGCCCTGCGGCAAATGTCGAGGGCGCTGTACTCGCCTTAAAGGAGCATGATGACCTGAGTCTGATTCTGACAGGCGATGAAAAGAGGATAAAAAGCGAGCTTGACCGCCTCGGCTATACGGGCGAGCGGATCGAGATCATCCACGCGCCCGAGGTGATCACCGGTGAGGATAAGCCCACCGACGCGATTCGCCTCAAGCGCGACAGCTCGATGATCAAAGCGATCGCGATGCTTCGCAAGGATCCTGAGATATCGGGTGTGATCTCGACCGGCGCGACCGGCGCGCTGATCGCCGCGGCAACGCTGAGGATCGGTCGCATCCGCGGCATTCGCCGACCTGCGTTCTGTCCGATCTTGCCGACCATGGACGGCGGTATCGTCGGCATTTGCGATTCGGGCGCGAATGTGGACATCACCCCCGAGATGCTCCTGCACCAAGCCATCCTCGGCTCGGCGTATCTCAAAAACGTCTACGGCGTGAAGAACCCTCGCGTCGCGATGCTGAACGTGGGCGTCGAGAGCGAGAAGGGCGACGACCTGCGCAAAAAGGCGTACCCGATGCTGGGTGCCTGCGACAGTATCAACTTTGTCGGCAATATGGAGAGCCGCGACCTGCTGTCGGGCAAATATGATCTGGTGGTCTGCGACGGTTTTTCGGGCAATGTGCTGGTCAAGACGACCGAGGGCACGGCGCTCGAATTGCTCAAAAAACTAAAAAAGGACATCTACTCCAAGACCATCTACAAGCTCGGCGCGCTGTTGATGAAAAAGATGTTCATGGAAGAAAAGGAATTCATGAACTACCACAACTACGGCGGCTCGGTGCTGCTCGGCTGTGAAAAGACCATCGTCAAGGGTCACGGCAGCTCCGACGCGAACGCGGTGCGTATCTGCGTCGATCAGGCGTACAAAATGTCCGCCGGCGCGATGAATGCCGAGATTGAAAAAGCATTGGAGAAGATCAACGAATAAGCTCAGACGCTGTGTATCGAGTGCTGTAGGGTACGGCGCTTGAGGAGTTGTCCAAATCTATGATTTGGCTAACAACTCCCATGCAAGGCTCTCCCAAGAAGCGGAGCATACTTACGAACGCTGATTGGCTGAGAGCTACTGCGGAGGAGTTGTCCAAATCTTGATTTGGCATACAACTCCCATGCAACAGCGCTCCATCGTCGTCGCGCGCTTTACTCGGTAGGCATATCCGGTTGGTATGCCTTGACCTCGCATTGCGGCTCCTCCTCTCCCCATAACTCGGGGAGTTATGGGGACCCTGTGTTCGCGATTGGCTAAGCGCCACTGCTTGTCGACGTACCGCAATGATGTTTGTTGATAGATAATCAAAAAAAGAATCAATGAAACGCAGGTTCGGCACGTCGGAAACCGCCGTGCCCTACAATAAGATAGCATGAAAAAAGGAGATTAAAATATGTTTGAAGATTTAAAGAAGATTCTGGATGAACAGCTCCATCTGAACGGCATGGAGATCACCAAGGAGAGCCGTATCAAGGAGGATCTCGGTGCGGACAGCCTCGACGTCCTGCAAATGCTGATGACCATCGAGGAGGAGCACGGGATCGTGATCCCCGACGAGGAGCTCGCGAGCTTTGAGACCGTCGGCGATATCCTCAACTATTTGGAGAAGAATCAAAAGAAATAAGCGCATACGACAACAGCTCCCTGTGGTTTTACAGGGAGCTGTACTTTTGTAATCTGTCATTTTTGAGCGGATGGCTTCCAAGGCTCCTTTTGGGAAAAGGTACCCCCGTTGGGGGAATGTCCGCAAAGCGGACAAGGGGGGAGCCGCTTCCGGCGAGGAGCTGTCAGCGTTAGCTGACTGAGAAATTGTATCAATTGATCGACAGAAGGGAGATACCAAAAAACTTGCCTTAATTGCCGATGTATTTATCAAGTGATACTCGCCTTACGGCTCAAACAATTAATACAATTCATCCGAGCTCGCAGAGGCGAGACCACCTTCCTTTCCCAAAGGAAGGCTTTAGTATTTTTTTTTGTCCTATCTCAACCGATCATATAGGGGATCGGCATCTCTGCCAGATAGCGCTGGAGCCACGTCGCGTCGATGACCTCAAGACGACCGTTTTTATCGATATCGGCATACATCAGCGTTTCTTCATCCGTTTGGGTTGTCATGTTCGATAGATAAAACTGAACCTCGGTGACGTCCTTCACCGTGATCTCGCCGTCGCCGTCCGCGTCGCCGCTTTTCGGCTCGGGAACGTTATTCAAATCGATAAAGTTAAAGCCGTTATTATTGGCATAAGTTTCGGCAGCTGTGCCGGTGTAACCATATATGGTATAATCATTTACTTTATCTAGGTCCTGTTTATCGCTGTTCCATACATATCCTAAAGCATCTTCATTGATATATTCAACACTTTTCGGGATTGTTATTTTAGAAAGGTTTGAACAGTCTCGAAAAGCTGCTAAACCAATATTTTTGACTTGATTGCCTATTCTTACATCTTTTAAATTATCGCATGACAAAAAAGCATACATTCCAATATTTATGACTGTATCCGGAATGTCGATCTTTTTTAAACAGGAGCAATTATGAAAAGCACTAATATCAATTCTTGCTAAGCCTTCATCAAAACTGATTTCTTCTAAAGAGGTGCAGTTTTCAAAGGCATAGTTTCCTATGACTGTAACGCTATCCGGAATCACTATTTTCTTTAAGTCTTTGTGCTCAGCAAATGCTTGGTCATAAATCTCCGTGATTCCGTTGGGAATAATCGTATTGGCGCATCCGTACAGCAGTGTATTACTGGCTGTATGGATAATCGCGTTACAATCCTCTCGGCTATCGAAATATTTGTTGTCAGGGTCGACTTTAAAGCTTGTGATATTGCTACATCCGTAAAAAGCCCCGTATTTGCTGCCGAACTTCAAATATCCACTAACGTTTTTGGGTATAAAAATATCGGTTAGCCCTGTACAGCCGTAAAAAGAGCTGTCGCCGATAGTAGTAAGGCTTTCAGGGAAATCTACGTTTAAAAGGCTTTTACACTCTGCGAACGCATAATGATCTATAACAGCAAGATTATTGGAAAATTTGACAGTTTGCAAGGAGGAACACCCATAAAACGCGAGCGAGGAAATTTTTGTAACGCTATCCGGAATTACGACGGAATCTATGGGAACGCAATTGCTAAATGCATTCACACCTATTTCAGACACAGTATAACCATTGAGTGAACCGGGAATATCCAGCTTACTGGCATTACCGTTATATTTGGTAATTTTTGCTGTATCATCTTCGAGTATTTCAAATTCATAGTCGCTGAAAGTAATCGCGTTAGTTGAGATCAGTATGAATAACGGAGTGGTAATGAATACACTCAACGAGATAAAGACAGATGCCAACAGATGAATCAATCTTTTTTGTTTTACCATTTTTTGCCTCCTAATTAAATTGTTAAAAAAGCGCACGACTTCAAAAGTCATGCGCCAAAAAACACGAGCTCCGAAATCGTCGCCAAACAATTACAAGCATATCAGTTCAAGCTTATTTTGATATACTTCAAGATAAGGTGTTCTAATAATAGAGCCGTGTTTTTTACAAAAGTAAAAAACACCCTTATCTAAATAAGTATGTATAATAGGCGCACTTATACTGATACAAATAAAATGCACTGACTATTCAGTTTGTAATTGTTGGCAACCTTATTCTATCATATCGGGCATTGGTATGCAATCCAAAAATCGAGGTCGGAATTTAGGCAGAATGGACAAGAGGCGTGATGTAGGGGAGGGTCAAGAGCCTCCCCTACCATAGGCTTCATCTGCTTCGCGGTCGGATGTGATCTGTCGGAGGCGTTTCCCCCTCATCCGTCACCTGCGGTGACACCTTCCCCACCGAGGGGAAGGCTTTTTTGCAAAACAAAAAAGCAGGCTTTGAGCCTGCTTTTAGCTATACTGATTGACAAGAATCGATCTTGGTCTTTTACGCGGAAGCGTTCAGACGCTTTGCCAGAGAAGACTTCGCTCTCGCGGCAGTATTCTTGTGCAGAATACCCTTGGTTACAGCCATGTCGATTTTCTTAGTAGCAAGACGTACCGCCTCAACCTTATCATCAGCGTTGGTATCTACCGCGATATACGCCTTCTTGATGTAGGTCTTGAGGGCGGATTTGATCGCCTTGTTCTGAGCGGTCTTGGTAGCGATGACCTTAACGCGCTTCTTAGCTGATTTAATATTCGGCATTGTCCCACCTCCTTAAAAAACAATAAATAGTAATCCGAATTCGGTTTAACACGGCACCGAATCGGGTATAAACGTTTTCACGTACAATCAATCATACCATTAATGCGCGCAAAATGCAAGCGTTTTATGGATTTTTGCGGTATTTTTTTGACGATAGTATTTTTGATCGTGTCTTGACACAAGATGTTGTGGCACAAGACTTACTTCTCATCATCGTCATCTCTGTTCCGCATGATAAAGTACCAGATCAGGCACAGCACCAGCACCACCAGCGCGACGCCGCGGTAGATCCAGCCGTATACGCCGCTTTTGAGGTCGATCGGGGTCAGTGTGTTGACCAGCTCCCAGACGCCTAAGAACACCATGAAGCCCGACAGCACGAACATCATCGGCTTGCGGTACCGGGTCACGGTCACATAGATCAGGTACGCCGCCAGCAAAAACCAGATGGCGGTATATAAATATCCGCTCATTGCGCTTTCTCTCTTTTCTTGCGTTTGGACTTCTTGCGCGTCATCAGCAGCATGAAGATGTAGTACAGCACGATCAGGATCGTGCCGATGCGGTTGACATAATCCGGCACCACCGAGGTGGGGTACAGCTCATAGATCAAAAACGAGAAGATGTGCCACGCCCCCTGAAAGATCAGGTAGAACGCCATCGGGCGCAGCAGGGTCAGCTTGCGAAAATACGGCGTGAGCATGATGATCGCCGCCGCAAAGCACAGGATCGCCGTCACAAAGGTAAGGATCATAGTGTTAGCTCCTTTTTCTATCATATAATAATAGTATAAGGATATTGTCGGAAAATGTCAATGACGGGTGGATGGTGAATAGTGAATAGTGAATAGTGAATGGTGAAGGGAGGGCTCCGCCCTCATCCGTTGATATATAAAACTCAAACGACTATCGTAGGGGATGACGCACGCGACATCCCGAAAAACCATCCGATAGTTGCCGTCCAAATGCGGAGCAGATCCCGTACCCGTTCACCGTTCACCGAACAAAAATTTTCCTGTTTAACAAAAAATTCACAAATAAAATATTGACTTTTTCTGATTTTGGGATATACTAAGTATTGTAGTTAGCACTCGAACGTCGAGAGTGCTAAAACACAGAGAGGGTTCAACCCAATGTGGGATAGCAACCCTCCGCCCTTCGGGCATCTTCCGAGATACGGGAGACTATAGCGCTCCAATGACCGCAGGCAAAGGAGGCGACAGTATGGGGCTCGCAATACGAAAAGAGAAGATACTGTCCGCGGTGATCGACACCTACATCCGCACGGGTGAACCGATCGGCTCCAAGGCGCTGCTGGAGGAAACGGAGCTCGGCGTATCATCCGCGACCGTTCGCAACGAGCTCAAGTCGCTGGACGAAGAGGGCTATCTCCACCAGCCGCACACCTCGGCAGGTCGTGTGCCGACCAAGCAGGGCTATCGCTACTATATCGATCATTTGATGAAGCCGGCGATCCTGCCCGAGCGACTGCGTGAGAATATCGAGCGCGGCATCCGGTCGGGCGCAGGCGCTCCGGAGAGCATCCTCAGCCGCACCGCGATGGTGCTGTCGCAGTTGACCAAAGCCGCGTCCGCCGTGACCACTCCCTCCTCCGACGAGGCGAGGATCCACAGGATTCGCTTTGTGTCTACGGGACGGCACACCTCGATGGTGGTGCTCGTCACCTCCAACGGGATGGTCAAGTCAGGACTGTTCCGGTGTGACTTCGTCCTCACGCCGCAGCTGCTGTCGATGTTCGACAAGGCGGTGAACGAGGCGTTCGCAGGCGTCAAGCTCACGGATGTGACGCAGGGCTATCTGCAAACCGCCGCTTCGGGCATGGGCGAGCTGACGCTCTTTATCCCCGACGTGCTGGTCGCGATCTATGAGGCGGTGCAAAATGCCCTCGAGGTCAATGTGACCGTTGCCGGACAGACCAATCTGCTGTTCTCGGACAACTACGATTTTGACAGCGCGCGCAACACGATCCGCTTTTTGAGCGACACCAAAACCATTTCGGGACTGCTCAACAGCAGTCGCACCCATATGATTTATCTCGGCGAGGAGAGCAAGATCCCCGAGCTCAGAGACAGCGCGGTGGTATCCGCGCGCTACGAGATCGGCGGAGAGAACGCCGGCGCCGTGGCGGTGATCGCGCCGCTGCGGATCGATTACAAAACCATTATGAGCGAGGTCATCTTCGCGGCGGGATGCGTGTCCCGCGCGATCGGTGAATTACTCTGAGGAGGATAGAGATGAAAAAGGAAAAGAAGAAGCCGGAGGTCGAAGAGACCAAAAAGGCAGAAGAAACCCCGACCGAAACAGTCGAGGAAGAAAAAAAGGAGCCTTCGGCAGAGGAGAAGCTGCAAGAGGAGCTGAAAGCGGAGAAGGAAAAATACGTCAGGCTCTATGCCGAGTATGACAACTACCGCAAACGCACCTCGGCGGAGAAGCTCCAGATCTATGACGACGCTACCGCCAACGCGGTCAAGGAGCTGTTACCGCTCGCGGACAGCATGACGCAGGCGCTCGCGCAGTTTGACGGCAAGGACGTCCCCGAGGAGTTTTCCAAGGGCGTCGAGATGATCGCCGCTCAGCTGAAAACCTGTTTCGAGAAGCTCAAGGTCGAGCCGTTCTGTGAGGTCGGCGATCCGTTTGATCCCGAGCTGCACAACGCGGTGTCGATGGTCGAGGATGAGAACCTCGGCGAGAACACGATCTCGGCAGTCTATCAAAAGGGCTACAAGATCGGCGACAAGATCATCCGCCACGCGATGGTAGTCGTAGCGAACGCGTAACCGGTGAATGGTGAACGGTGGTGGGAAAGCCTGACGGCTTTTGGAATGTATGCCGTGGATAGTACGGCAAGCTCAGCCACTCTGTTTGGCATTCGTTTATATAAATTGTCTTATTCATTATTGTCTATTATCTATTCATTATTATTTTATTCCGGAGGTATTTATTATGGCTAAAACAATCGGTATTGACTTAGGTACAACTAACTCTTGTGTAGCAGTTATCGAGGGCGGCGAGCCCGTCGTTATCGCAAACGCGGAAGGCGCGCGTACTACTCCTTCCGTTGTCGCGTTCAGCAAGACCGGCGAGCGTCTGGTAGGTCAGGTGGCAAAGCGTCAGGCGATCACCAACCCCGACCGCACCGTTTCTTCCATCAAGAGAGAGATGGGCTCCAACTACAAGGTAAACATCGACGGCAAGGCATATACACCGCAGGAGATCTCCGCAATGGTGCTCCAGAAGCTCAAGGCTGACGCTGAGGCTTATCTGGGCGAGAAGGTCACCTCCGCCGTCATCACCGTTCCGGCATACTTCACCGACGCACAGCGTCAGGCGACCAAGGACGCCGGCAAGATCGCGGGTCTGGACGTCAAGCGTATCATCAACGAGCCTACCGCGGCGGCGCTGTCCTACGGCATGGATAAAGAAAACGACCAGAAGGTCATGGTATACGACCTCGGCGGCGG
>DGUQ01000020.1:1191-3181 GCA_002394725.1 Ruminococcaceae bacterium UBA4306 | reverse complement strand
TGAGTGAAGCAGTAGTATCGACCAGAATTCGTCTGGCACGAAATCTCAAGGAATACCCGTTCCCGATCCGGCTCTCCGCCGATAAAGCGCGTGAGGTCGTCGAAAAGGTGGGGGAGGCGCTCAAGGGTTGCGCCATCAAGTTCCACCGTATCGATCTTGACAACATCCCCGATACCATCCGCGTGGCGATGATCGAACGCCACCTCGTCAGCCCCGATTTCATCAGCGAGCAGGACGGACGCGCGGTTTATCTCAGCGACGATAATACCGTGTCCATCATGGTCAACGAGGAGGATCACATCCGCTTGCAGGTCATCAAGGACGGCTTTGAGCTGAATGAGGCTTATGTGCTGGCGGATCAGATCGATAATATTCTTTCAAAGAAATTAAACTTCGCGTTCCACGAGCGCCTCGGCTATTTGACCCAGTGTCCCACCAATCTCGGTACGGGTATGCGCGCGTCGGTGATGCTCCATCTGCCGGCGCTCAGGATGAGCGGCGTTGTCAACCGGATCGGCGCGAACCTCAGCAAGCTCGGGCTGACGATGCGCGGACTGTACGGCGAGAGCTCCAAGCCTTCGGGCGCGTTCTATCAGCTCTCCAATCAGGTGACCCTCGGTATCTCCGAGAAAGCCGCGATCGATAATTTGCAGAATATCACCACCCAGCTGATCGCGCAGGAGATGCGCTCGCGTGAAAATCTGCTCAATGATATCGAAGCGCAGGACAAGATCCACCGTGCCCTCGGCATTATCAAAAGCGCTATGCTGATGGATCACAGCGAGGCAATGCAGCTGCTGTCACTGGTACGGCTGGGCGTAAGTGAGAAGAAGCTCGAGACCCTCTCCACCGACAGCATCGACAAGCTGATCGTCGAGATCCAGCCCGCGTCGATCATGACGCGCTATGGCGACGATTTGAGCCCCCGTGACCGTGATATCAAACGCGCGGAGATTTTAAGGGACAGATTTAACTGATTCTGTAGGGTGGGGGCTTGCTCCCACCGATAATGGGGGCGTGATACCCGTATCTGCCCTCACCGATCAATGAATGATTTGCTGTCTGTGACAGCATGAATTGCCTGCGGCATGATTTGGAAATCCATGAATTGCCTGCGGCGTTAAAAGGAGGTAAGGTATATGAAATACACATTCAAAGGCTTTACGGAAAAAGCGAACAAGGCGCTGAATCTGGCGATTGAAAGCGCCCAAGATCTCGGTCAAACCTATATCGGTTCCGAGCATATCCTCTTAGGTCTGTGCAAGGAAAACAGCGGCGTCGCATATACCGCGCTGCGTGACAGCGGCGTTACCGCCGAGAAGTTAGAGGCGATGATGGACAGCGACAGCGGCGCCACCACTCTGACACCGAACGATTTTACGCCGCGTACCAAGCGCGTGATGCAGACTGCCGTGATGTACTCGGCGCGTACCGGCTCCGGCTATGTCGGCACCGAGCACCTGCTGATCGCCCTGCTGTCCGACCGCGACAGCTACGCGATCCGCTATCTGCGCGCTCTCGGCGTCACTCCGCAGACCATCGCCGACCATATGAGCGCGAGCCTTGAAAATCAACAGCAAGGCGGCTTTGAGAACAACGGCGGCGCACCGTCCGCCGAGGGCGACAGCAAGGCGCTGGACAGCTTCTCGCGCGACCTGACTAAGGCGGCAAAGAACGGCGAGATCGACCCTGTCATCGGCAGGGATGAGGAGATCAAACGTATCATCCAGATCCTCTCGCGCCGTACCAAAAACAATCCCTGCCTGATCGGCGAGCCCGGCGTCGGCAAGACCGCGATCGCCGAGGGACTGGCGCTGAAGATCGCCAACGGCGAGGTGCCGGAGCACCTGCGCGACAAGCGCGTGGTAGCGCTCGACCTCACCGGTATGATCGCCGGTACTAAGTACCGCGGCGAGTTCGAGGATCGCATCAAGAACGCGATCGACGAGGTCAAAAAGAGCAAGAACATCATCCTCTTCATCGATGAGCT
>DGUQ01000020.1:0-1133 GCA_002394725.1 Ruminococcaceae bacterium UBA4306 | reverse complement strand
TTCATCGATGAGCTGCACACCATCATCGGCGCGGGCGCGGCGGAGGGCAGTGCCGACGCGGCGAACATCCTCAAGCCGTCACTGGCGCGCGGCGACTTTCAGGTCATCGGCGCGACGACCCTCGAGGAGTACCGTAAGTATATCGAGAAGGACGCCGCATTGGAGCGCCGCTTCCAGCCCGTCAAGGTCGGCGAGCCGAGCGAGGAGGACGCGATCGAGATCCTCAAGGGTCTGCGTGACCGCTATGAGGCGCATCATAAGGTCAAGATCTCCGATGAGGCGATCGAGGCGGCTGTCAAGCTCAGCTCACGCTATATCGCCGACCGCTATCTGCCCGACAAGGCGATCGATCTGGTCGATGAGGCGGCTTCCAAGGTGCGCCTGAGCGCCTTGACCTATCCGAACGAGATCAAGGATCTCGAGGCGGAGCTCGAACAGCTCGAGAGCGAAAAGACCGCCGCGATCAACGAGCAGGATTTTGAGCGTGCGGCACAGCTGCGCGACGAGCAAAAGAACATCTCCGAACAGCTTGAAAAGGCAAAGTCCGGTTGGGAGGAGAGCACCAAGGAGACCGACCACGAGGTCAGCGCCGAGGATATCGCCGCGATCGTGTCCGCGTGGACGAACATTCCCGTTGTCGAGCTGACGCGTGAGGAATCCGATCGTCTGCTCAATATGGAGAAGATTCTGCATGAGCGCGTCATCGGTCAGGATGAAGCGGTCTCCGCCGTGTCCAGAGCGATCCGCCGCGGCAGAGTCGGCATCAAGGATCCCAAGCGTCCGATAGGCTCCTTCATCTTCCTCGGCCCTACTGGCGTCGGTAAGACGGAGCTGTGCAAGGCGCTGGCACAGGCGATGTTCGGCGACGAGAACGCCATGCTCCGCCTTGATATGAGCGAGTACATGGAGAAGCACACGGTATCCCGTCTGGTCGGTTCCCCTCCCGGCTATGTCGGTTATGAGGAGGGCGGTCAGCTGACTGAGGCGGTACGCCGCAAGCCCTATTCGGTGGTACTCTTTGACGAGATTGAAAAGGCGCATCCCGATGTGTTCAACATGCTCCTCCAAATTCTCGAGGATGGTCGTTTGACGGACAGTCAGGGTCGCACGGTGGACTTCAAGAACACCATCAT
>DGUQ01000144.1 GCA_002394725.1 Ruminococcaceae bacterium UBA4306 | reverse complement strand
TTGCCCTTGTAGGACAGCACCTTGCAGGTCATGTTCTCTTTGACAAACTTAAAGCTGTCGCCCAGGATAGAAGCGTTGATCGGGATCTGCTCCCATGTCTCGGTATCCATGAAGTAGTAAAGATCACCGTCATTGTAGCTGTACTCCATATCCTTTCTGTCAATGAAAGCGGTGGGGTACTTGTCGTTGGGGTTGAAGGTCTTTTCAACAACCGCACCGGTGATGACGTTGCGGATCTTAGTTCTGACAAAAGCGGCGCCCTTACCGGGCTTTACATGCTGGAATTCGATGATGGAAACAACCTGTCCATCCATCTCGAAAGTTACGCCGTTTCTGAAATCGCCGGCAGAAATCATAATCATTTCCTCCTAAATATCATAGCATTACACGCTCAAAGAGCGCCTTAACTCAATTATTATACAGGGAAAGCACGGAAAAAGTCAATACTTTCAAAGAAATATATCAAGGATAGCTTAAATAATGGTGAACTCCTTGGGAATCTTGGCAAGATCAACGGGGGTATCGCCCTGCACCAGCACCATGTCCTCGATACGGACGCCGAATCGTTCGGGCAGATAGATGCCGGGTTCATCGGTGATGACCATGTTATCCTTGAGCACGGTCTTGTTCGTTTTGTAGACCGAGGGCGCTTCATGGATATCCAGTCCGACGCCGTGACCGGTGCTGTGACCGAAGTACTCGCCGTAGCCGCAGCTCTCGATATGGTCGCGCGCGGCGATATCCACATCGGCGGCGGTGTTGCCTGCTTTGATCGCCTGCAGCGCTTTGAGGTGCGCCTGCAGGACGGTCTCATAGATCATGCGCATCTCGTCGGTGGCGCTGCCGACGGCAACGGTACGGGTCATATCGCTGTGGTAGCCCTCGTATACCGCGCCAATATCGAAGGTGAAGAAATCGCCCTTTTTGACGACGCGATCCCCGGGAACGCCGTGCGGCAGAGAGGTGTTCTTCCCCGTCACACAGATCAGATCGAACGCGACGCGCTCGCCGCCGTAGACCTTGATCAAATGCTCGAGCTCGACCGCGATATGCCGCTCCGTGACACCGGGCTTGAGGATATTGAGCACCTCGGTATAGGCGCGTTCGGTGATACGCTGGGCGGTGATGATCCTCTCGATCTCCGACGCGGATTTGCGCATTCTGATCCGATTCAGCTCGGCGGACAGTCCGTCGGTGAGGACAGCAGGGATGAACGCTTCCTCCAACTCGTGAAGACGCGCGACCGTCATGGTCTCGTCCTCGATAACCACCGACTGAATCTTTTCATCAAGAAAAAGGCGATTCAGATCATCGATCAACCGAGTAAAGAGCACCACTTCAAGCGGCGGCTCTACACATCGGGTCGCCGCCTCATAATAGCGGAAATCTAGCATCAATACAGATCGGTTTTTCGTCACAAGAATCGCGCCTGCGGAGGATGAAAATCCGCTGAGGTAGCGGCGGTTCACGTCGCTCGTCACCAGTGCGGCGGTCGTGTCATCGGGCAGGAATTCCTGTATTCTCTGAATCGCAGTCATCATTACATCAGTCCGTAGCTTACGGAAGTTATATTATGGTTGTTGTCATACAGGATGACGGTGTGGTAGCCGTCTTGTGTATAATGGTCGGTTCTCAGATCGGTGCTTGAGGGATCGGCAAAAAACGGGAAATAACAGGTCGGATCGGCTGTCTGGACCTTCGACACGTTATCGCCCTCTTTCAGCACGTCGAACTTGCCGCGTGTTTCAGTAATGCGGTACAGACTGTGCAGGCGATCTCTCTTTTCCCACTCGCCCTTGTCGTTGAAGCGGAGCACAAGGATCCTGGTGTTGCCGACATAGTTGACGACATAACCGTCGTCGTCCTTACGCAGGCACTGGATCTCGTACTTATCGTGCAGGTTCTTTGCGTTGGGGGTGGTTTCCTCGAGCATGAATTCATAGATCTGCTCGAGCTCGGTATCCTTGTATCCCTTGGCGCACAGCTCATACGCGCTGCGTGTGGTATCGGACAAAGCAACAGGGAAATTCGGCTCGTTGGATTGACAGCCCGTCAGACAGGCTGACAGAACCATCACGGCGCACAGCAGCACGAGGATAGATTGATTGAGTAGCTTTTGCATAATAACACCTCTTGGTGAAAGTTCATCGGATCGATTGCGGCTCCTATGACAAATCTTATCATAAATCCAAGCACGCATCATGTCAAGATGACGACATTACAAAAAACGGACAGGATGACCTGTCCGTTCGTTTGTTGATTATCTGTACTTACGCTTGCGAGCAGCCTCGGACTTCTTTTTACGCTTTACAGAAGGCTTCTCGTAAGCCTCTCTCTTACGAACCTCGGCGATGACGCCGGCGCGCGCGCACTGCTTCTTGAAGCGGCGCAGAGCGCTCTCTAAGGATTCGTTTTCCTTGAGTCTTACTTCTGACATGTATTTCCCTCCCATCCGCCAAAAGGCAGGGGTTATTCGCATAATGCTTCATAGATTATACAATAATGTGCCCGAAGTGTCAAGGGTAAAGCCCCAATTTGTAGAATTTTGCCAATATTCAGAGCAAAAATTTTACATATTGGCGAATTGAAATTGATAATACAACACGAACAAAAGCAGAAAAAATCAACTATCATTCTAAATTAGAAATATCAATTCATCAACACCACTTTTCAAAAATAGAAGCGAAAAAAGAGAGGGCGGTGTGCCCTCTCTAAGTTTTATTTCTGCGGTTTGACAACGATGTTGACCAGTCTGCCCTTGATGTAGATCTCCTTGACGATGGTCATGCCGTTGATCGCGTCGGCGACCTTCTGCTCCGCCTTTGCCTGTGCCAGCACATCCTCCTGCGCGGCGTCGGCGGCGATATGGAGCTTTGCCTTGATCTTGCCGTTGACCTGCGCGACGATCTCGATGGTATCGTCCACGCACTTTGCTTCGTCATACTCAGGCCACTGCGCCTCGGCGAGGATGCCGTCGCCCAAATGGCATGCCTCCCAGACCTCTTCGGTCACATGGGGCGCGAACGGATTGAGCAGGATCGCGAAGATCGACAGCTCCTTCTTGTTGATCTTGCCGTTGGCGTAGATGGTGTTGATCAGCGCCATCAAAGCGGCGATCGCGGTATTGAACTTGATATTCTCGATGTCGTTGCCGACCTTCTTGATGGTTTTATGGAAATCCTTCTCGAGCTCGGGACGGATCGCGTCGCCGTCGATCAGCATATCCTGTAAATTCCAGAAGCGCTCGATGAACTTGCGGCAGCCGCGCACGGAGTTGGTGCTCCACGGAGCCGCCTTCTCGAAGTCGCCGATAAACATCTCATACATTCTCAGGGTATCCGCGCCGTACTCGTTCACGATATCGTCGGGGTTGACAACGTTGCCGCGCGATTTACTCATCTTCTCGCCGTTCGCGCCGAGGATCATGCCGTGAGAGGTACGCTTGGCGTAGGGCTCCTTGGTGGGCACAACGCCGATATCATAGAGGAACTTGTGCCAGAAACGGGAGTAGAGCAGGTGCAGGGTGGTGTGCTCCATGCCGCCGTTGTACCAATCGACCTGATGCCAGTAGTCGAGGGCTTCCTTGGATGCGAGCGCCTCGTTATTGTGGGGATCCATGTAGCGGAGATAATACCATGACGAGCCAGCCCACTGGGGCATGGTGTCGGTCTCGCGGTGCGCCTTGCCGCCGCAGCAGGGACAGGTGGTCTCGACCCACTCGGTCATGTTGGCGAGGGGCGATTCACCGGTATCGGTCGGCTCATAGCTCTCGACCATCGGCAGCTTCAGGGGAAGCTCACTCTCGGGGATCGGGACATAGCCGCACTTTTCACACTTGACGATCGGGATCGGCTCACCCCAGTAGCGCTGACGGGAGAATACCCAGTCGCGCAGCTTGAAGTTGACCTTTTGGTGCCCGATGCCCTTCTCGGTGAGCACCTCGATGATCTTCTTCTTTGCGTCCTCGACAGAAAGACCGTCGAGGATATCGGAATTGACCATCACGCCGGTCGCGCAGTCGGTGAACGCCTCTTTCTGGACGTCCTCGCCGCCCTTAACGACCTCGATGATGGGCAGGTTGAATTTCTTCGCGAACTCCCAGTCACGGGTATCGTGAGCCGGTACCGCCATGATCGCGCCGGTACCGTAGGAGATCAGAACATAGTCGGAGATAAAGATCGGGATCTCTCTGCCGTTGACGGGATTGATCGCGGTCACGCCCTCGAGCTTGACGCCGGTCTTGTCCTTGTTCATCTCGGTACGCTCAAAATCGCTCTTCTTGGCGGACTCACGCTGATACGCCTTGATCTCGTCGAGATTTTGGAGCTTGTCCGCCCACTTCTCGATGTAGGGATGCTCGGGGGATACGACCATGTAGGTCGCGCCGTAGAGCGTATCGGGACGGGTGGTGTAGACCACGAGCTTGTCGCCGGCGGTGGTATCGAACTCGACCTCGGCGCCGTAGCTTCTGCCGATCCAGTTCTTTTGCTGGAGCTTGACGCGCTCGGGATAATCGACCAGATCGAGATCGTCGATCAGCCGATCGGCGTACTTGGTGATCCTGAGCATCCACTGGCTCTTGACTCTGCGGACGACCTCGCTGCCGCAGCGCTCGCACACGCCGTTAACGACTTCTTCATTCGCCAGAACGCACTTACAGGAGGTACACCAGTTGACCGCCATCTCTTTCTTATAAGCAAGATTATGCTTGAAAAGCTGGAGGAAGATCCACTGCGTCCACTTGTAGTAGTCGGGATCGGTGGTGTTGATCTCGCGGCTCCAGTCAAAGGAGATACCGAGGGATTGGATCTGCTTTTTGAAGCGCGCGATATTGTTTTTGGTCACGATCTCGGGATGGATATGGTTCTTGATCGCGTAGTTCTCGGTAGGCAGTCCGAACGCGTCCCAGCCGATGGGATACAGGACGTTGTAGCCCTGCAAACGGCGCTTACGCGATACGGTATCGAGCGCGGTGTAGGGACGGGGATGTCCGACATGAAGTCCCTGACCCGAGGGATAAGGGAACTCGATCAGGGAAAAGAACTTGGGCTTGTCCGAATTGGTCTCGGCATGGAAAACGCCCTTGTCCTCCCAGATTTTCTGCCACTTAGGCTCGATTGACTTGTGGTTGTATTTCATATATATTCCTCCAAACGGTTAGATGCAAAATGAGCAAAGCCTTCCCCTTGAGGGGAAGGTGTCACCGTTAAGGTGACGGATGAGGTGGAAGCGTTTCCACCAAATCAATATACGATATGAAGCGGAAATGTTTCCGCCTCATCCACCGCAAGCGGTCCCCCTTCCCCTCAAGGGTAAGGCAGAATCACTCCGTGATGATGTCGGAGATATCGATGACTTCGCCGTCCTCCCAGAGGCGGTCGAGGTCATAATACTGGCGGCTTTCTTCGTTGAACACGTGCACGATAACATCCACATAATCCAACAGGATCCATGTGTCGGAGCGATGACCCTCGACATGACTGACGGATACGCCCTGCTCGTCCATCTCGTACTCGACATAGTCGGCGAGGGACTTGACATGGGTGGAGGAGTTACCGGTCGCGATGACCATATAATCGGCAAGAGAAGAGATGTCGGCGATCTTGATGACGCGGACGTCCAGACCCTTGCGGTTATCCAAAATTTTAGCGATAGCTTTTGCTTCTTGTAATGAATTCATATTATCCTCTCAAATCAAGTAATAATCAAAAACATTTAATTGGGTGCGGGCGACGCCCGCCCTTAACCGTTCACCATTCACCGTTCACCATTCACCGATGTAAAAGAATATCGTTGTACGCCGAAAGGGCGTCGGGACTGATGAGCGCCTCTCTTGCCGTCAGGCGGCTGAGTGTGAACTTAAGGCCGTAGAGCATGCCTTCTTCAAGCGAGTTCTCGGAATGGGCGCGGATCACGTCGATATCGGGATAATCACGCTCGGCGGAGGTGAAGTCCGCAAGGAAGATCAGCTTTTCGAGCCGGCTCATGCCGGCGCGCCCCGTGGTATGGTAGCGGATCGCGTTGAAGATATCCTCGTCGTCGATCCCGATCACGTCGCGCACATAGCACGCGCCGGAGATGGCGTGCCAGAGCTTGGGAGAGCGTTTCTCCAACTCGGTGAGCATTATACCACCGTTTGCGATGATTTGCAACTGTTTCTCGTGATCCGTTTCCTTGGTCACGTCGTGGAGCAGTCCGGCAAGACGCGCTTTCTCCGGATCGCCTCCGTACTTCTTCGCAAAGCGCACGGCTTCTTCGGCGACATTCAGCGAATGGACGCGGCGGTATTCGGACAGGTTATCAAGATATGGCAGGTATTGATCGATGTTCATATTGCACCTCATACGGATTTGTAGGGTACGGCGCTTGAGGAGTTGTCCAAATCTGTTGAGGTGCTGTCAAAATCTTGATTTTGGTTACAGCACCCATGCGTTAGCTGATTTGGCATACAACTCCCATGCAACAGCGCTCCAAGAGCAGACGGAGTCTGTGATTGGCTAAGCGCCACTGCTTGAGGAGTTGTCCAAATCTATG
>DGUQ01000016.1 GCA_002394725.1 Ruminococcaceae bacterium UBA4306 | reverse complement strand
ACGCCTTGACGTCCGCGATCGTCGTCGGCTCCCAGCCCCACGCGTGGTCGATCAACAGCTCCGCGTTAACGCCGAACAGCTTGTACAGCAGATCTTCACCTGCCTGTGTCGTGGAGTAACGCGCGATATCGCCCATCGTGAACATGCCGTAGGCTTCGAGCTTGGTGCTGTAGCCCCTGCCGATCCGCCAAAAGTCCGTCAGCGGTCGGTGACACCACAGCTTTTCACGGTAGGACATCTCGTCCAGCTCCGCGATACGCACGCCGTCCTTGTCCGCCGGCACGTGCTTTGCCACGATATCCATCGCGATCTTGGCAAGGTACAGGTTGGTGCCGATCCCGGCGGTCGCGGTGATGCCGGTGGTGTACAGCACCTCGCGGATCATGGTCATCGCCAGCTCATGCGCGGTCATCTTATACAGGTCGAGGTAGTGGGTCGCGTCGATGAACACCTCGTCGATCGAGTAGACCTGGATATCCTCGGGCGCAATGTATTTCAGATAGATGGAGAAGATCCGCGTGCTGTACTCCTCATACAGTCTCATGCGCGGCGGCGCGACGATATAGGACAGTTCGAGGGACGGATCGCTCTCGAGCGTGGGAGCGTGAAAGGACGAGGAAGCAAAGCGATAGCTGCCGTCCTCATTTTTGCGGAGCCTGCCGCTCTTGATCGCCCTGCTCAGGCGTTCGCTGTTCACCTCCTTGACGCGCTGTACGACCTCAAACAGTCGGGCGCGACCCGAGATCCCGTGCGCCTTTAACGAGGGCGATACGGCAAGGCAGATGGTCTTTTCCGTGCGCGAGGAATCCGCGACAACAAGATTCGTGGTGAGGGGATCCAGCTGCCGCTCCACACATTCCACACTCGCGTAAAAGCTCTTTAAATCGATCGCGATATAACTGCGCTCCATGCCGTTCCCTCCTTTATATAAATCCATCAAACGTGAAGCATATCTCTGCTTCCGTAGGAATAACTATCGGACACGCGTGTCCTCACCCTGCCATCGGCTGTTTCACGAACCACCGTCCGAACCGTGACGGGAACATACCGCTCGTTTTCTCAAAGAACAGATACCGTTCCTCGCCGTGGATGATGATCGTATAGCAATCGCCGCCGTGATGACCGCTCAGCGTGGACGCGGGCCGAAAATCCCTGACCGCCTCGATCTCAAACGTCCTGCCGTCCGCCCATGTGATGGCGCGCGGTACCATGTAGCCTGTCGCGTCAAAATCGGAGTTCACCTTGACGTATACTTTTCTGTAATGCTGTATCATGGCAACCTCCTTACTTTCGACCGTTATTGCGAGGCGCATGGGTGCGCCATGGCGATCTCGCGACCGTTCGAATTCTTATAGAACAAATGTACTACAAATTCGAACAAATGTCAAGAGCTAATTCGGATTTGCCAATCTTTTCAGCTTGAAGCACAACAAAAAAGGCTCCCTTTGGTAAAGGGAGCTGTCACCAAAGGTGACTGAGGGATTGTATCGATTGCGCGAGCGTCGAGCGAGTAACCAATCAGAATAGCCATTGGGAGAAAACGGCGCGCGCATCCGATCTGATCGATTTACTCCGCCGTCTCCTTCGGCAAAATCGCCTTCGGTGTGGGGATGAACTTTGCCGCGGCAGCCGCCAACAGCATGGCAGGGATCAGCCGCAGGGGGAAGAGAATCATCAACAGCAGCACCGTCGCCAGCGGCTTTTTCACCGTGTGACCGACCAGCGTCGCCGTCACGACCGCGGTGCACAGCACCACATCCGCGCCCAGCAGCAGGCTCATGCCGCAGCCGATGCTCACACCGCTGAAGATCACGGGGAAGAAGTGTCCGCCCTTGAGCCCCGTGTCGATACACAGGTTCGTCAGCAGCAGCTTGACCACACCGATGATCAGCAGCAGGATCGCACCGACGCCTTCGGGATCCTCCATCACCTCGTTGATCTGGTGCTCGCCCGAGAACATGGTCAGCGGCAGCAGGGTGCCGACCGCGCCCAGCAGGAATCCGCCTACCGTCGCGCGCAAAACGACATGGTTTTTCATCCTCGCGCCCAGCACGGCGGTCAGCTTTTTGAAGAGAAAATACAGATAGCCTGCCGCAATGCCGACAACGATCAACAGCGGCACAAACAGGTAGTTGCGCAGCCAGAAGCGTTCGCCGTCGATCCTGTCAATGCCGGAGCTGCCGCCCAGCACCTTGGTCAGCGCCATAAAGGTCGCGAAGGAGCTCAGGATCGCCGCGATATACAGCACCGTTTTGGAGGCCTTGGGCAGGGAGGGCTCTTTGTCCGATTCGAGCGGCTCGACAAAGCCGAACATCGGCGAGCGGAAGATCGTGCCCAGCGTCGCGCTCAGCCCGATCGCGGTCAGCTCCGCGACCTCACTGCGAAAGCGCTTGAGCTTATCGCCGACCCAGGTGCACAGCCCTGCGATCACGCCCGAAAGCCCTGCCTCGGGGCCGACGGAGGCGCCGAGCAGCAGCGGAAACATCGCCGCGCCCAGTGTGGAAAAGATGTTGTGGTACGGATAACGTCCCGTCTCTTTGACCTGTCCCATCACGATGCTCAGATCCTCGGGACGGTCGCCGAATTTGCGCTTGTAAAGCCCGATCAGCAGACCGCCCACCGTGCACACGCACAGGGTGTAATACGGGAAATCGAGCTGTGAGGGGATGGTGTCCCAGATCAGCGTGATGCCCAGATTCATGAGCCGCAGAAATCCCCAGATGATCGCGCCTACGATCGCGCCGAGGATGGCGGTGTATAGCAAAAACAGGATGTTGTTTTTCAGATTCTTCATGTTTATTTCTCCGCGTCGACCGTCAGGATGTAGAACTCATACGGTTGATAGCTCTTCTTCACAAAATCACTGCCCGACATGGTGGTTTCCTTGGTGTCGAGCGTGGCGCCGTCATAATGCAAAACGCATTTCAAGGTGGTTTCCGCGCCCAAGTCCACCGTCGCGTCGCTGAGTGTCTTATCATACAGATTCGCGACATAGAATACGTTGGTGCGAGAGAACGCGAAGAGGTAATCCTCGTCCTTTGTCAGCACGTTGAAATCCCGATTGGTGGCGTTCAGCGCGGCGTTTTCTGTCTTGATCTTTGACAGCGCCGCCATCAAAGGCGCGTATTTCGGCTCGTCATCCCATTTGACCGTATCCTTCTCAAAGAACTCGATCATGTGATCGTAGCCCTCCTCATTCGAGGTGTAGATCATCGGCATGCCGGGGGTGAGGAAGGTGAGCGCCAACAGCGGCTCATAGGTCTTGCCGTAGTTCTCGACGATGGTGCCCTCATAGGAGTTTTTGTCGTGATTATCGAGGTAGTTCATCGGGAAGCTGCCCACGGCATACAGGTCATTCGGCTGCATGCTCTGCTGTATCGTCGATACCGCTACGCCGCCCTTGACCGCTTTTGCCTGTCCGAACAGCGCGTCATTGTAGCAGGAGTCGAACGCGTAATGCGTCATCACATCATTGCCGCCTGCCTCCGCCAGCATCATGATCTCGCTGTTGATGGATTTGAGCTTATAGACGGCGGCGTTCCAGAACGATACCGGCACGCCCGAGGCGTGGTCACATCTGAAACCGTCCACGCCCATCTCCTCGACCCAGAACTGCATGCACTTGATCATCTCGGCGCGCATTTCAAAGTTGTTGTAATTGAGCTGGGCGGTATCCGTCCAGTCATAGGGCGATACGATCTTGCCGTTGTCGGTCTTGTACCAGTCCTTGTGCTCGGTGATCCACGCGTTATCCCAGCCGGTATGATTGGCGACCCAGTCCAAGATGA
>DGUQ01000181.1 GCA_002394725.1 Ruminococcaceae bacterium UBA4306 | reverse complement strand
GGCTCATCGATACGATGAGATCATGTTACGCCTGAATAAGGAGCAGTGTAGGATTACTGACGGTCGTCATTACCGGCAAATCCATAACCCAACTATATCCTTCGTTAACGCGTCCTTGCTACCTCTCTTATATATCATGTTGATTCAGCCTACTGCTGTTTGCTGCTTCTGCTGCGCTCCTGCGCCTTTTCATACGCGCGGATGATATCCTGTACCAGTCGATGACGCACAACATCCTTGTCGGAAAAGGTCATGCGCTCGATTCCCTTGATCCCCTTGAGGATCTTGACCGCTTCCTTCAAGCCTGATTTCGCGCCCGAGGGCAGGTCGATCTGGGTGATGTCGCCCGTGATGACCATCTTGGAGTTGTTGCCCAGTCGGGTGAGGAACATCTTCATCTGCTCGGAGGTGGTGTTCTGCGCCTCATCGAGGATGATGAAGCTGTCATCCAGCGTTCTGCCGCGCATATACGCCAAGGGAGCTACCTCGATATTCCCTCTTTCAAGATACTTCTGATAAGTCTCGGCGCCCAGCATATCGAAGAGCGCGTCGTACAGCGGCCGCAGATAAGGATCGACCTTGCTTTGCAGATCACCCGGCAGAAAGCCCAGCTTTTCGCCTGCTTCTACGGCAGGTCGGGTGAGGATGATGCGGTTGACCTCCTTACTGCGAAAGGCGGTCACCGCCATCGCGACCGCCAGATAGGTCTTACCGGTGCCGGCAGGGCCTACGGCGATGGTGATCGTATTGTTCTCGATCGCGGAGCAATAGCGCTTTTGCCCCATCGTCTTGGGTTTGATGGGCTTGCCCTTGGCGGTCACGCAGACGCAGTCGGAGGCGAGCGTTTCGATCTTCTCCTCACTGCCGTCGTTGACCAGCGAGATACAGTAGGTGATGTTCTGCTCCGAGAGCTGTTCTCCGCGGTTGAGCAGGCTCAGAAGGCTGTCGATGACCTTGCTCGCCTTGAGTACGCCCTCGGCGTCACCCGAGATCTTGAGCTCGCTGTCACGCGCGTGGACGCGTACGCCGAACTCATCTTCGATAATTTTAATGTTGGAATCAAAGCTGCCGAATAATGCCGCGGCATGCTCCATACGATCTATATTAATAATTTGTTCCATATTTCCTCTTACAGAAAAGAATGATACTTCCCTTTTTATATGTCTGTTAATTATACCATAAAATTCTGTGAAAATCAACTATAATTTTCAAATAAATTCTATTAAAATTGCCAAAACGCCTATTTTTGGCGGATGACAATCATATTATTGACATTTGAGAATTAATTATAGTATAATAAGCGTTAGCCCAATTTGAAAACCATCATAATACTAAGTATAAAACGATTCATCCTATGAATAAGGAGATCATTCCATGAAACGGATCATATGTCTTGCGCTTTGCGCTTTAGCGGCTCTGCTGGCGTGCGCGTGCGGCAATACGAAAGATTCTACACCGACGCAAGCGCCGCAGGAGGAGACACAGGCGCAGCAAACGCCCGATTCCGTACCTCCGACCGAGGACGGCAACTCGCTGAGCTTAAAGAAATTCATCAACTCCTTTGATAAAAAGCCGACCGTCGCGGAGCAAAAGAAGCTCTATGACGATGAAAATCTCACTGTCTCCGTCAAGGGGATCGACTATGCCGCGGTATCGGGTCCCCAGCTGCAGCTGAATATTCAGAATAAAAGCAATAAAGAGATCGTCGCGCAGTCGCCCTATTCGATCGTCAACGGTTATATGATCACCCCTGAGCTCAACGGTAAGATCGACGCCGCGAAGAGCGCGGATTGCTCGCTGACCCTGCCTTACTTCAAGCTCGCGATCTCGAGCATCAACTCCGTCAAAAAGGTCGAGTTCGCTATCAGGCTCGTCGACGCAAAGTCCTATAACCCCATCGCGACGACCGATCTGATCACCGTTGAGACCTCCGCCAAGAAGGATGAAGAGGTTGAGTGTGACGAAAGCGGTCAGGTCGCCTATGACAAAGACGATATCAAGATCATCTTTAAAGGCGTCAACACCGACCGCGCCTATTCCGACGGCGCGGAGCTGATGGTCTATATGTACAACGGCACCGATCAGAAGATCGCGGTCAGGGCGAAGGACGTCGTCGTCAACGGCTACACCATGACCTCGGCGATGAACAGCACGATCCTTCCCGACAAACGCGCCGTGGATGTGGTCACCTTCTACAAGCTCGACATGGAAGAGCATGATATCGAGGACATCGACAGCATCAAGGTTTCCTTTACCATCAAGGACGCCGACAACTGGGAGACCATCGACTCCACCGATATGATCAGTGTGACGCTGCCCGAAAAACCGACAGTAACCGCTACCGTCGGTGAGACAACTAAATAGAATATTCTTGGTAAGCCCACCTTTTCGTGGGCTTATTTTGATGTAAAACACTTGACAATCACGACACAGGGTGCTATAATAGCCGAGGTGTAAAGTTCTTTGCTTTACAGGGAGGATGAAGCGCCACATGAACAGCAAGCCGGATATCTCACTGCTCTACGATTTTTATGCGGAGCTGCTCAATGACTCACAGCGACAGGTCGTTGAACTGTACGTCAACGAGGATCTGTCCCTGTCCGAGGTCGCCGAGATCCTGCATATCAGCCG
>DGUQ01000082.1:1308-2816 GCA_002394725.1 Ruminococcaceae bacterium UBA4306 | reverse complement strand
ACTGAAAATGAGCAAGATTTCGAGCAAGTTTCGGTGCAGAAAGTTGATCGGGGTCCCCAAAAAGCCTGCTTTTTGGGGAAAGGACGAGCGGCGAAGCGATACGGTAACGGTCATACTTGACCGTTACCAATAAGCGCAGCTCGCGAGGACGCGCTGGCGCCTGCCAAGAGTGATAAGCCGAAAATTGCCGGAATATTGCCATTTTCAGCAGGTTCGGATTATTCCTGTCACCCTACAGCGCAGGAAAAATTTGGATTTGACTCCCTTGCAGCAAAAGCAGGGGAGATTTTCTTTTGTTTGTATCGGCGCTTTGATAACGCCCTGCTTCGAGGCGCGGATAATTCTTTTCATATTTGTTACGATTTTTATAAAAAAGGTTGTAATTTATCTATTCGTATGTTAAAATAATGAAGAATAGGGTCGGTAGCTATGTCTTAAACTGTGCAAGTTCGCCAATTCATAGCCAGCCCGATGAAAAATCATTATGACAGGAGTTGAAATTATGGCAAGAGTTTCCGGTGTGCTCATGCCCATCACCTCTTTACCGTCGCCGTACGGAATCGGTACCATCGGTAAAGAAGCGCGCCAATTCGCGGACTTTTTGAAGGCCGCGGGTCAGTCTGTCTGGCAGATTTTGCCCGTCGGACCCACCAGCTACGGAGACAGCCCCTACCAGAGCTTTTCTACTTATGCGGGCAATCCTTACATGATCGACCTTGATACCCTTATCAAAGAGGGCTTGTTGACCAAGGCACAGATCGATCAATTCTACTGGGGCAACAATGCGGAGGAGATCGACTACGGCGCGATCTACTACAGCCGCTTTGAGGTGCTGAAGATTGCCTATGAAAAGTTCATGGAAGGCGATCGCAAGGCATTTAACTCCTTTAAAAGAAAGAATTCGAAGTGGATCAAGGACTACGCGCTGTATATGGCAGTCAAGAAGTATTTCGGCAACAAGGCGTGGCCCGAGTGGGACGATGAAGCGATCCGCGTTCGTGAGGAAGAAGCCGTCGCTCGCTATACCTGTAAGTTCCGCAAGGAGATCGACTTCTGGAAGTGGGTACAGTTTGAGTTCTATAAGCAGTGGGAGGATTTCCGCGCGTATGTCAACGGTCTGGGCATCAAGATCTTAGGCGATATGCCGATCTATGTCGCGATGGACTCCGCCGATACATGGGCGAACCCCGAGGTGTTCTGGTTGGATGAGGATCTGGATCCCGTATGCGTCGCCGGCTGTCCGCCCGATTACTTCTCCGAGACCGGTCAGCTGTGGGGCAATCCGCTGTATGACTGGGATTATCTCGAGGAGACCGGCTATGAATGGTGGATGGGTCGTATCGCCGCCGCCGACAAGCTCTTTGACATCACCCGTATCGACCACTTCCGCGCGTTCGATACCTACTACGCGATCCCCTTCGGTTCAGAGAACGCCATCAACGGCGAGTGGATCGACGGTCCCGGTATCGACTTCTTCAACGTCATGCGTGAGAAGCTGGGCGATATCC
>DGUQ01000082.1:0-1185 GCA_002394725.1 Ruminococcaceae bacterium UBA4306 | reverse complement strand
AGCGGTTATCCGGGCATGAAGGTGCTGGAATTCGCCTTTGCGGATGACGATGAAAACGACTTCTTGCCGCATAACTATACCCACAACTGCGTCGTCTATACCGGTACGCATGATAACGACACCGTCTTAGGCTGGTACAGTCAGGCAGAAGGCTGGGAGAAAGAGCATTGTAACAAATATCTCGGTATCAATCCGGGTGACGAGGTCAACTGGAAGTTCATTGAAGCGGCGTATAAGAGCGTCGCGGACTATGCGATCATCCAGATGCAGGATATCCTGGGGCTGGGCAGCGAGGCGCGTATCAACGTACCGTCCACGCTGGGCGGCAACTGGGTATGGCGCATGAAGGACGGCGTTGCCACTAAGGAAATTGCCGATAGATTATATCACTTATCTAAAACTTATTCACGTTTGGAGGAAAAGTAAAATGAGCATTACTATGGAACAGATTACCGAACTGTCGAGAAGCGCGTTCTGTACACAGCCTAAGCATCTGACTACACCGCAGCTCCATCTGGTCGTTGGTAAGGCGGTTATGGGCGAGATCGCCCAGAACTGGTCCCGCAGCAGAAAGAAGCACGCGGAGGGTCGCAGAGCCTACTACTTCTCCGCGGAGTTCCTGATGGGTAGAATGATCTACAACAACCTGTATTGTGCCGGTATCCTCGACGAGGTCAAGAGCCTGTTGAAGAGCAAGGGTATCGACATCAACCGCTTTGAGGAGATCGAGGACGCCGCTCTGGGTAACGGCGGTCTGGGTCGTCTCGCTGCCTGTTTCCTTGATTCCGCGGCAACGCAGGAGGTTCCGCTTGACGGTTACGGTATCTTCTACCGTTACGGTCTGTTCAAGCAGCTCATCAAGGACGGCTATCAGGTTGAGGTCGCCGATGATTGGCTCAAGAATCCAGATCCCTGGTGCATCCGTCGTGATGATCAGTCCCAGATCGTTAAATTTGCCGACAGCACCGTTGTTGCCGTTCCTTATGATATGGCGATCATCGGCTATGGCACCAAGAACGTCAACACCCTGCGCCTGTGGCAGGCGGAGCCTGTTGAGAGCTTCGACTTCCTCGCGTTCAACGACGGCCGCTATGACGACGCTGTCAAGAACAAGAACAACTGCGAGAATATCAGTAAGGTGCTGTATCCGAACGACAACAGCTACGAGGGCAAGATCCTGCGCTT
>DGUQ01000047.1:4295-4473 GCA_002394725.1 Ruminococcaceae bacterium UBA4306 | reverse complement strand
GCGCCCTGCCGCTGAATACGCTGATCCTCAGCGGCATGATGAATATCCCCTACTTTACCCTCTTGCTCTATCGCGCGGCGGTGCTGGTACCGTTCGGCGTCATCGAGGTGCTGATCACACGATTGATCAAGCCCTTGCTCAACAGAATCAAAGTCATTAATACTAAGTAGCAATAAAA
>DGUQ01000047.1:2937-4163 GCA_002394725.1 Ruminococcaceae bacterium UBA4306 | reverse complement strand
TTCTCCGCAATAGATATTAAAGTGGTTTATTGCTACTTAGTATAAGACATAAAGAAAAGCACCTCGACATGAGGTGCTTTTTCTATCGGGAATGGAGTTGCTCTCCCCCAGATTCATTAATTACAGAGCCGCTTTGATCAGGGTCAAGAGCTCGTCATAGGTATCGCAGGCAGGGATATCGGGATAATCCGCTTTGATACTGTCAGGCGCGCGGAACAGGAAGCCTGCCTTACTCGCTTGGATCATCGCGAGATCGTTGAAGCTGTCGCCCGAGGCGATGGTCTCAAAGCCGCAGGACTGGAGCGCGCGGACGGTGGTGAGCTTGGTCTTTTCACAACGGAGCTTGTAATCGGTGATCTTTCCGTTTTCATCAACGACCAGCTCATTACAGAAGATCGCCGGCCAGCCGAGCTTTTCCATCAGGGGCTTCGCGAACTGAGAAAAGGTATCGCTGAGGATGACCGCCTGTGTGGTGGCGCGCAATTCATCCAAAAATGCCTTTGCGCCGGGCATGGGGTCGATTATCGCAATGGTTTCTTGGATCTCTTTGAGACCTAAGCCGTGCTGATCGAGGATATCGAGACGGTATTTCATCAGCTTGTCATAATCGGGTTCATCACGGGTGGTGCGCTTTAATTCCGGAATACCGGAAGCCTCGGCAAACGCGATCCAGATCTCGGGAACCAATACGCCTTCTAAATCCAAGCATACAATATTCATAAGAGTACCTTCCTTTTCTGATAATGAGATATCGGCAGGAGAGCCGTGGCGTTTAGCCAAGATCAGGCTTCGCCGGTTCTTGGAACGCTGTTGCATGGGCGTTGTATACCAAATCAAAGATTTGGACAATTCCTCAAGCCCCCTACTGCTATTATCATTAAACTACAGACAGCGCCTTTTGTCAAGTTGTCAGACAGAAAAAGAGCCCATCCTCGCGGATGGGCTCTCATCAATTGCTATCAGTTTTCAAGATCGGGGTTGTAGTTGTAATACTTACACCAATCGCCGTTGTTCTTGCCTACCAGATCATCCTGGATGACGACCCAGATCTCGGGATAATCGTCATAGGAGATACCGACATTCTCGCCGCCTACTACGCCGTAGTCCTTGGTCTGCGGATTGCCGTTATTGCTGATGATGAAGTAGTAGTTCAATCCACCCGGGATCGGGAAGGTCACATCGTACCAGCCGTTTTCATCGGGATTGGACAGCTGCAGACCCGGCCA
>DGUQ01000047.1:0-2810 GCA_002394725.1 Ruminococcaceae bacterium UBA4306 | reverse complement strand
GTCTGATCGCCGCTGTGCTTGACGTGCATCTTGGGGCTTGCTACGCTGTAGGAATACCAGTAATTGACAACGATCTTCTTGTTGACGAAGCCGGAAGCGTTAGCAGGCATCTCGTCGAGCTTATAGTAAGCGATCGTCTGCGGAGAGGTGGTGTACTCCTGACCGTAACGATACTTCTCAACCTTCGCGGAAGCAATCGACTTAACCGTACCGTCATCCTGTCTGCCGATATAACGGGTAGTGACCGTGTAGGTCGAATTGATCATACCGACAAGATAACGCTGGAGCAGTACGACATCTACGATATCGGTAACGCCGCTCTTATCATAGTCGCCGCGCTTGATCTGTTCCTCGGACAGGTTGTTGTTTATACCCACAAAATATCTTTGCAGAACAGTGGCGTCGAGCAAAGAGACAACACCGTCGCCGTTGACGTCGCCCTCAGGAGCTCTGAATCGCTCGGGGATGTAATCAACATAGTTGAAGGTAACGGTCTGCGGCTCAGCGGTAAAGGTACCTGTCGTGTTGCCTTCAACGGAATTGAGCTCATATTCCATGGGGATGGAACCGTCAGGCTCTACGGCATAACCCTCGCCGGGCTTGCCGATCAGCGTGTTGGTGGAAAGAACCTCACCGGTCTTTTCGTGTACACTGTTGATGGTCAAGGTGGAGTAGTCAGAGGGGATCGCGCACTCTTCGAAGCTCGCCTTATCGACCGCGATCAGAGCGGAGTACGCAGGCACGGTAAAGGTTCTGCCCTTCACCTCGCCGAGGCTCTGTACGCCGGCGACCTGATCGTTGGCTACGATGACCCACTCGGAGTTATCGGTAACGCCGGAGGTCGCCTTGGTGAATCGGTAAGATTTTTCAACATTGGTGCCGTTATAGATAACAGCGATCTTGCTCCATTCGCCCTCGGTCTGATTATCGATCGTGTAGGCGATCGGGTTCACGGAACCGGTAGAGGAAGTATCGAAATTATACTTATAATTACCGCCGTCAGCCTCTGTGACGCTTGCGGTAAAGGGAGAGAACGCCTTTCTCAGCTCGAACATACCTCTGTAGTAGGATACGATATCGGCATTGGTCTTTAAGAGCGACCAGTCGATCATGTTCAGGGTAGCCGCACTCTTGTAGGAGTTCTCGTCGCCGTCCTTGGAACGACCCATCTCTTCACCGGCGAGCAGGAAGTCCATACCCTGAGAGGAGCTGATGATCGCGCCGGTCAGCTTGTTCTGCTTGACAACGTCCGCAAAACGCTGGCGGTAATTCGCGATCGTACCGCCCTGATCAACATAAGCGAGCTTATCATAGAGGGTGTAGTTATCGTGGCAGGAAGCATAGGTCAGGCACTGCTCGGGAGTGACCGCGTGCCATCTAGCCTTACCGACGGTGTTCGCGCGGATACCGAAGTTGACGCCGGGAGCGGCGGTCTTGACATTCTGTACAAAGCCGCCCTCTTCCTTATGGAAGACATTACCCTTGATCGCGTCACGGATCTGGTCGTTGAAGAAACCGATACGGGTAGAGAGCTTTGCGGAATTGCCCTGTGTGGTCATGAAGGTCTCGGTACCTGCGCAGGTGGTGGGATCGTAAACGGTGTCGCCTGCCCAGCCTTCGCCGTACATCACGATACGGGGATCGATCTCGTCCATGTCGGCACGAACCATGTTCATGGTCTCGCCGTCATGCACGCCCATCAGGTCAAAACGATAACCGTCGATGTGGTACTCTTCCGTCCAGTACTTGAGCATTTCACGCATATACTTGCGGTACATCGCGCGCTCGGAGGCGGTGTCGTTACCGCAGCCGGACTGCTGGCTGTAGCCGCCGTCAGCCGCCATACGATAATAGTATTCGGGAACAGCAGCGGTGAAGCAGGAGTCTACGGAATAAGTGTGGTTGTAAACAACGTCCATGATGACGCCGATACCGGCTTCATGGAGCGCTTTGATCATCTGCTTGCACTCGTTGATACGGACATTGCCGTCATAGGGGTTCGAGGAATAAGAACCCTCGGGAACGCCGTAGTTCTTGGGATCGTAGCCCCAGTTGAACTGAGTGGGATCACCGGATTCGTCGATGGTAGCGAAGTCATACATCGGGTTGATCTGAACATGGGTCACGCCCAGGCTCTTTAAGTAATCGATACCGGTGGAAATTACGCCCTCATTGTCGAGGGTGGTACCGGTCTCAGTGAAGCCGAGGAATTTACCGCGGTTCGCATCACTGACGCCGGAATTCGGAGCATAGGAGAAGTCCTTGACATGAACTTCCCAGATGATCGCATCGGTCTGCTCGTCGGTAAAAACGTGCTTGTCGCTGTCCCAGCCGGCAGGGTCGGTATTCTTCAGATCGACAACCATGGAACGGTTACCGTTGACGCCGACAGCGTAGGAATATACATCCTGAGTCTCAACTGTTTTGGTAGTGGTTGCGTTGTAAATGTGGTTGGGGTTGGTGATGGAGTAGGTGTAGTAGGTGTTGACGAGATCGCCCTCAACGGTGGTCGTCCATACGCCCGTCCACTTTTCATCGTCCATCAGCTTTTCCATCTCGACAGTGCCGAGATCCTGTGCGCCGTCTTCATCATCGGAGCCGGTCGCGTAGCGGTTGAGCTTGACCTCTGTCGCCAGCGGCGCCCACACCTTGAAGGTGGTGGAATCGGGGCTGTAGAGAGCACCCAGCTCACCGTCATAGGCATATTCCGCGTCCAGCGCCATTGCCGCTTCGCTGTAGGGATTGGCAGCGGCAGCGGAGGTGGAGACCATCGCTACGGATACCATCGATACAACGAGCATCACGCACAG
>DGUQ01000200.1 GCA_002394725.1 Ruminococcaceae bacterium UBA4306 | reverse complement strand
CCCTCGAACATCTGAATTCTTTCTCTTTCACCCTCGCGGATGTTAACGGATACCTTTACGGTGTCACCGATGTGGAACTCGGGGGTGTTCTCTTTGACAGAAGCCTGTGCGATTTTCTTTAATGCGTCCATAATTTCCTCCTGATATTTTTCAGACATTCGTACCCCGATGACATCACCGTGCAGAGGACTGTCCGCTTCAAATTTGGGATATTGCTCCCATATCTGAACCCCGTCCAAGGACAGGACGGATTCAAATGCCTTAATAGTTTACCACAAACATTATGAAAATGCAAGTATTTTTTTTGAAATCATCAAAGGGAGCCTTTTCTCAGCTTTTCTCGGAATGTCAAAAAAGTCTCGGGAGGCTCGGCGAAAAACTCAAGATACTCTCCTGTGACAGGGTGGATGAAGCCGAGCTGACAGGCGTGCAGACACTGCCCGTGAAGCGAGGTGATCACCTTGGACGGACCGTACACGTCATCGCCGGCGATGGGGTGCCCGATACTCGATAGATGCACGCGGATCTGGTGCGTTCTGCCTGTCTCCAGACGACATTCGATATAGGTAAAGCCGTTGTAGCGCTCAAGCACCCTGATATGGGTGACGGCAGGCTTTGAGTTGAGCTGTGTGACGCACATCTTCTTGCGGTCGGTCTTGTGCCTGCCGATGGGCGCGTCGATGGTGCGCTCATCCTCCTTGATGTTGCCGTAGCAGATGGCAAGATATTTGCGCGTGAAGCTGTGCTCCTTGATCTGCTCGCTCAGCCCGGCGTGGGCGATGTCGGACTTGGCGACCGCGAGCAGACCGCTGGTGTTCTTGTCGATACGGTGAACGATACCGGGACGCAGCGCGCCGTTGATACCGCTCAGATGATCGCCGCAGTGATACATCAAGGCATTGACCAGCGTGCCGCAGTCATTGCCGGGCGCCGGATGGACGACCATGCCCTTGGGCTTATTGACGACCAGCAGGTGCTCGTCCTCATAGACGATATCGAGGGGGATATCCTCGGGGATGATATCGACGGGCTTGGGATCGTCGATCAGCACCGTGATACGGTCGCCGTCGGCGAGCTTGTAATTCTTCTTGACCGTCTTCTCCCCTACCGTGACCTTACCATCCTCGATCAGGCGGCTTGCCGCCGAGCGGCTGAGGTTCTCTGCCTGATCGGAAAGATATTTATCCAGCCGTTCGCCGACATGCTCGCCGGCGATCATATAATCAAGCCTGTTCATCTTGCTGTTTCTTCTTGCTGTCCTTCAGAAAATCGGAGAAGAACAGCAGGTAGACGATCAGGCAAACGGTGCCGGCGGTGATACAATAGTCGGCAAAGTTGCAGATCGGCGGAAAAAATGACAGGCTGAGATAATCGACAACGTAGCCGAGGAAGATGCGCTCGAACAGGTTGCCCAGACCGCCGCCGATGATCAGCGCGGCGGCAACGGAGAATAATTTGCTCTTTTTATAATTCTTAAAAAGAAGTATAGCGAATACAACGATCACGATCGAGGTGGTGATCGCAAAGAACACCGTACCATCCTGAAACAGCCCAAACGCCACGCCGCGGTTCTCGGAATAGGTCAGGCTGAACAGACCCGGGATGACCGAGACAAAGCCCTGCGGCTTGACGTTCGCTTCAATAGTGGTACGGATACACTGCGACAGGATCGGCACGATGACGATGATCGCGATGTATACGATTAGCATGGTATCACATCCTAATGTAAAAAAGCATGTCGCCTTACACAAAGAAAGCAACATTTATCAAGCCCCCTCTGACGAGGGGGCAAGCGGGCAATAGCTTTGGATAGAGTATAACAGTAATACCGCGGGGGAGAGATAACGCAGCACTACAGTAACACACTGCTTTCTGACTCAAGCCGGCACTGAAATCTCATTACTCACAGTATTGAGTCAAGCGTTGTATCGCTATTATATTGCTGCGTTATCTCTCCCCCAACCCCCTCGTCAGAGGGGGCGGTAAAAACGTTCATCGTCTGCAACAGACGGAATTATGCTTATAAGGTCGAGATGGAGCTACGCAATGACAATTAAGATTTGAGGATCGCGGCACAGCGCGCGCAGAGGGTGGGATGCGCGGCGTCAGAGCCGACGGTGGTGGAGTATGCCCAGCAGCGCTCGCATTTTTCGCCTTCCGCCTTGGCGACTTCGACAGCCAATTCGCCGGACGCGTTGTCCGCTTTTTCGAGCTTGACCTCAGACACGATGAATACGGATTTCAGCTCGGAAAGCACCTTCTCGATGAAGTCGTATTCTTCACCGCTCGCCTTGAGGGTGACGCAGGTCTCGAGAGAGGACTTGACGACCTTCTCCTTGATGACGACCTCGAGCGACTTCTTGACGGTATCGCGCAGCTCGTGGATGCGATCCCACGCGGCGATAAAGTCATCGTCAACGTCGATGGCGACGGTGGAGGGCATGCTGTTATACAGGACGTTCTCCGCGTCGTCAGCGGCACGGTGCGGCAGGTATCTCCAGATCTCGTCAGCGGTGTATGCCAGGATAGGAGTGAGCATACGGGTGAGAGAATCGAGGATCAGATACATCGCCGTCTGCGCGGCGCGGCGCTCTTTGGAATCCGCCTTTTCGGTATATAATCTGTCCTTGAGTACGTCGAGATAGAAGTTAGACATATCGACGACACAGAACTTGTGGATGGAGTGATAGACCTGATGGAACTCGAACTTATCGTAAGCGTTCAGGCACTTGGTGATCAGCTCATTGAGCTTGACGACAGCCCACTTGTCGATGGGCAAAAGGTCGTTCGCCGCTACCATATCCTTCTCGGGATCGAAGTCATTCAGATTGCCGAGGATATAACGCGCGGTGTTGCGGATTTTACGATACGCCTCGCTCATCTGCTTCAAGATATCGCGCGAAATACTGATATCGGACTGGTAGTCGGAGGACGCGACCCACAGACGGAGCACGTCGGCGCCGTACTGCTGAGTGACCTCCTGCGGACTGATGCCGTTGCCCAGCGATTTACTCATCTTGCGGCGTTCCATATCGAGGATCATGCCGTGGGTCAGGACGGTGCGATAGGGCGCGACGCCCTGAGTGGCGACGGAGGTGAGCAGGGAGCTCTGGAACCATCCGCGGTACTGGTCGTTACCCTCGAGATACAGATCGACGGGTGCGCCCAGATACGGACGGCGCTTGCAGACAGCGCGCCACGAGGAGCCGCTGTCAAACCATACGTCCATGATGTCCTTTTCTTTATCGAAGGACGAGGAACCGCACTTTTCGCACTTGGTGCCCTCGGGAAGGATCTCGGACGCGTCCTTCTCGAACCACGCGTTGGAGCCTTCCTTTGCGAACAGGTCGGCTACCGCGAGCATGGCTTCCTTATTGACATAAGGCTCGCCGCAATCCTTGCAGTAGAAGATCGGGATCGGCACGCCCCACTTGCGCTGACGGGAGATACACCAGTCCTTGCGGTCGCGTACCATCGCGGTGATGCGATCCTTGCCCCACGCGGGGATCCACTCGACGGTGTTGATCGCGTCAACAGCCTTGTCCTTGAAATCATCTACGGAGCAGAACCACTGGTCGGTGGCGCGGAACAGGATCGGGGTCTTGCAGCGCCAGCAGTGCGGATACTGGTGGATGATCTTCTTCAAAGCAAACAGTGAGCCTGTCTCGTCGAGATACATGGCGATCGCTTTGTTCGCTTCATCGGTAGTGAGTCCGGCGAATCTGCCGGCTTCTTCGGTCAATTTACCGTCGCCGTCAACGGGGCAAACGGTGGGAATATCGTAATTCTGGCAGACGTTGAAGTCGTCTACACCGTGACCGGGAGCGGTATGGACACAGCCTGTGCCGCTCTCGAGCGTGACATGCTCGCCGACGATCAACAGGGATTCGCGGTCGAGGAAGGGATGCTGCGTCTTCATGTACTCGAGCTCAGCGCCCTTGATGGTCGCCACGACCTCATAATCGGTCAGCTCCGCCTCAGCCATCGCGTTCTCATACAGATCGG
>DGUQ01000106.1:9040-12892 GCA_002394725.1 Ruminococcaceae bacterium UBA4306 | reverse complement strand
GCTTACCAAAGGACTTCACCAGCTCGTGCTCGTGGGTGACCACCAGCACCGTGGTGCCGCGCTTGTTGATTTCAGAGAGGAGCTCGATGATCTCATAGCTCATCTCGGGGTCGATGTTGCCGGTGGGCTCATCCGCGATGATCAGCGCCGGGTTGTTGACCAGCGCGCGCGCCAAGGACACACGCTGCTGCTCACCGCCCGAGAGCTCTGACGGATGATCGTTCGCCTTATCGGCAAGCCCGACCAGTTCCAATATATAAGGTACACGCTTTTTGATGGAATCGTTCCTCTTGCCGACGCAGCGCATCGCAAAGGCGACGTTCTCATAGACCGTCATTTTGGAGATCAGACGGAAATCCTGGAACACGATACCCATCGTACGCCTGAGATACGGCACCTTACGTCGAGGGAGCTTCTCGAGGTGCATATCATTGACGATGATCGAACCGGAAGAGGGCATTTCCTCGCGCATGATCAGCTTGAGGAAGGTACTTTTACCGGCGCCGGAGGAGCCGACGATAAAGACGAACTCGCCCTTCTCGATATTCAGGGATACATTGTCCAGCGCGTGAACGCCGTTACTGTCATATACCTTGGAAACATTGTTGAACTTTATCATAGTAATACCTTTCGCTGACAGAAAATCTGTCTTTGTTGGGATTATATGGATAATATATCGTTACTGTCCCGAATACTTATCCGGGACAGTGGGATAACAACCGATGATTAATACTTGGTCGGGCTGGAGGTCAGGTACTTCTTGACCATCAGCGCTACCTTAAAGACGATCGCGTCCTCGAACTCTCTGAGGTCCAGACCGGTCAGCTTCTTGATCTTTTCCAGACGATAGACCAGTGTATTACGGTGGACAAAGAGCTTACGGGAGGTCTCGGATACGTTCAGGTTGTTCTCAAAGAACTTCTGGATGGTGAACAGGGTCTCCTGATCCAAGCTCTCGATGGAACCGCGCTTAAAGACCTCCTTGAGGAACATCTCGCACAGGGTGGTGGGCAGCTGATAGACCAAACGGGCGATACCGAGGTTATCATAGCTGACGATGGTGCGCTCAGTGTCGAATACCTTGCCGACCTCAAGCGCTACCTGCGCTTCCTTAAAGGAATGCGCCAGATCCTTGATACCGGTGACGGTGGTACCCATACCGACCACACAGTGGGTATAGAACTCGGTGGAGAGGGTGTCGACGATGGAGCCGGCGAGCTTCTCCAGATCCTTGGTAGAGATACCGGGCTTGATCTCCTTGACCAACGCGATATCGGTCTCATTGATATTGATGACAAAATCCTTGGTCTTGTCGGGGAACAGATTCTGCACCACGTCAAAGGCGGATACATCCGTCTTGGAGGTGATCTTGATCAGCATGACGACGCGGCTGACGTCGCTGTTGAAGCGCAGCTCACGCGCCTTCAGATAGATGTCGCCGGGCAGGATATTGTCGAGGATGACATTCTTGATAAAGTTAGAGCGGTCATACTTTTCATCATAATACTGCTTGATGGATGCAAGCGAAACCGCCAAAAGCTGCGCGTATTTCTGCGCGATCTCGTCACTGCCCTGTACAAAGACAGCGTATTCGGATCTTGTCGAAGAACCGAACGACTTGAAGGTGTGACCGTTGATCACAAAGGGTACGGTCGCCGAGAGGGTGTCGGAGGTGATGCTTTCGTTCACCTCGCCGATGCGTCCGAGCTCCGAGCAGGCGATGACTACCGAAGTCTCGTCCACTACGCCGATCGTTCTGTCGATCGCGTCCTTCATCTGATGAATAACTCCCTGAAATAATCTGTTGGACATAATGCTCCTCCGTCAGAAAAAATAGTCAAAATACCGAACGATTTGGCGACTTACCTAAAGAAGCCACCTATCTCATATACATTTTACACAAAGGAAATAGAAAAATCAACCTTTTTTTCAAAATTTGAAGGGGGTTTTTCGTGCGAAAAAACGAAAAAATGTTAATTTCTTCATCATAGTTTCACTTCGGTAATCTTTTCAAAAAGCAAAAGAGAACTGTCCGACAGATAAAAACGGCTTGATTATCGCTTTTTTGAGCGCTGATTTGCCTCGGGATATTTCCTTATTTGCAATATAACAAAAAATAATGCAGAAATAAAGCGCTGATATTACAATTTTTTAAACTTTTTGTGAACAATAGAGAGAATTGTGCCGCTCCGTTTTTTTGACCACAAGATGTTGAGAAGTAGGAGTTAGGAGTTGAGGTGCTGTCCAAGAAACGGAGCAAAAGGAGAAAGCTGATTGGCTGAGAACTACTGCGGAGGAGTGGAGTATTGTAGGGGATGACGCTTGCGACATCCCAATACTTTTCCTTTATATTATTTTATTATGCGGAGCAAATGAAACGCTTCCGTAGGGTACGGCGCTTGCGACGTACCGAAAACCCATCCGATATATCCCGTCCAAATGCGAAGCATATGCCTGCTTCCGTAGGGATGGTCAGCAGTGGCGCTTAGCCAATCGCAGGCGATGCCTGCTCTTGGAGCGCTCTTGCATGGGAGTTGTTAGCCAAATCAAAGATTTGGACAACTCCTCAATTGACCATCCGCGGAATGACGGGTATGTATGGTAGCAGAAACTGTAGATAGGGATGAATAGCACCTACGGTGCCGGACGATCGATGATCGTCCCTACGGCGACGCTTTCTTTTCTCAACCGACATAGTTATTTTTCCAACGCCCTACCACGGGAGCACCAAGGCGCTCCCCTACAAATCCGCTGTAACGTTTATTGTAGGGGAGGGGCTTTGAGGAGTTGTCCAAATCTTGATTTGGCTAACAACTCCTCAATTGACCATCCGCGGAATGACGGGCATGTATGGTAGCAGAAACCGTAAATAGGGATGAATAGCACCTACGGTGCCGGACGATCGATGATCGTCCCTACGGCGACGCTTTCTTTCCTCAACCGACATAGTTATTGTTCCAACGCCCTACCACGGGAGCACCGAGGCGCTCCCCTACAAATCCGCTGTAACGTTTATTGTAGGGGAGGGGCTTGCTCCTCCCGTCACCTTTCCGATCAATCCCACACACAAAAAGCCCGCTGCAAAAGCAGCGGGCAAATGTACTATTTATGACAATCAGTTGGTGATGGTCATCTCGGTATCCTTATCGAAGATATGGATACGCTCAAGGTCGAACGCAACATCGATGTAATCGCCGGGCTTCGCGGTGGAGGTGGGCTCTACGCGAGCGGTGACCTGAGTGCCGCCGATGTTGACATACAGATAGATCTCTGCGCCCATCAGCTCGGTTACGACAACGTTCGCGTTGATAACGCCGTTCTTGCCCTCGCACTTTTCGAGGAACTCGGGCTCGTCATGGATATGCTCGGGACGGATACCGAAGCGGACTTCCTTGCCAACGTAGGGCTCGAGAACGCCGTTCTTGTTCTTGCTGTCGGGCAGCACTACGGTATACTCGTCGAACTTGAGGGCGAACTTGCCGCCTTCCTTGACGAGGGTAGCGTCGAGGAAGTTCATCTGCGGAGAGCCGATGAAGCCTGCTACGAACTCATTGCAGGGCAGATCATACAGATGCTGAGGCGTATCGACCTGCTGGATGAAGCCGTCCTTCATAACAACGATACGGGTACCCATCGTCATAGCCTCTGTCTGGTCATGGGTGACGTAGATAAAGGTGGTGCCGAGCTTCTGATACAGCTTGTTGATCTCGGTTCTCATGTTAGCGCGGAGCTTCGCGTCCAGGTTGGACAGCGGCTCGTCAAGCAGGAATACCTTAGGATCACGGACGATCGCACGACCCAGCGCGACACGCTGTCTCTGACCGCCTGAGAGAGCCTTCGGCTTTCTGTCAA
>DGUQ01000106.1:0-8829 GCA_002394725.1 Ruminococcaceae bacterium UBA4306 | reverse complement strand
CCATCGCGATATCTCTGTCCTTGGGAGCGACGTCGTTGCAGAGCTTGTCGCCGATGTACAGCTCACCCTTGGAGATATCTTCCAGACCTGCTACCATACGCAGGGTAGTGGACTTACCGCAACCGGAGGGACCTACCAGAATGATAAATTCCTTGTCCGCGATCTCAAGGTTGAAATCGGTAACAGCGGTAACGCCGCCGTCATAAATTTTGTAAACATGTCTCAGTGATACATTAGCCATTAAAAAACCTCCATTTTTATCCAAAATCTGCACGCCTAAAGAAGTGCAGCAAAAACTACGAGAAACTTGCTTTACGCACTTATGATAAGTGTACACCAATAATATAGCATACTTTTGTAGACACTTCCACTTGTTTTTTCACTAAATATTCAAGCCAATATTTAGTTAAATTTCCGATAAGACAAAAAAAGGGGTGCTGTAATTGTGCGTTTTGACAATGAAAAATCCAATGTATAAGCCAAACGCATGGTATTTTTGTGTGATTTGTTACATAGCCGGAATCAAGCCGCTTGATTCATAACAATTCGTCGGGTGCAAGTCGAAGGTTCTGCTATCTCAGTCAAATACCTTTTGCGCCTCTTCAGCGGTCAAAACACGCACTTCGCCGGGACGTAAGCCCGTATCCAGCGCCAAGCCGCCGATCTGTACCCTTCTGAGCGCTTCCACATGATAGCCGAGGGCGGCAAACATCCGCTTGACCTGATGATACTTGCCCTCGCTGATTGTCACCGCGACGCGGCATCCATCGAGCATTTCTGCCTGTCCGCTTTTGCAGACCGTCCCGTCACCGAGAACGATACCGGCTTCAAAGGCGGATATAATGCTCTTATCAGGCTCGCGGTCGAGGATCGCGATATATCGCTTTTGCACATGCTTTTTGGGCGAGAGCATCCGATGGGCATAGTCGCCGTCATCGGTGATCACCAAGAGCCCTGTCGTGTCTTTGTCCAGTCTGCCTGCCGGGAACAGCCCGTCACGGCGCAGCTCGGGCGGCAGAAGGTCAAGCACCGTGCGTTCCGCTCTGTCCCTCGTCGCCGACACGACCCCCTCGGGCTTGTCCATCATATAATAGACGTATTGCTGATAAGTCAGCGGCTGTCCGTCCAGCGATACCGTATCGCTCTCGGTATCGACCTTGGTATCGACGGCACGGATGACGGAGCCATTCAGTAATACGCGTTTTTCTTTGATAGCCTTTTGTGCCTCCTTGCGGCTCAAAGCCGTCTGGGAGGACAGGAATTTATCCAAACGTTCTTTCATCATTCACCTATATGATACGAATCCTTGATGAATATCTTTATCGCGGATTCGTATTAGTTGATCATGCGCATCTCCCTGCCGTCACAGTCGGCGACATGAGCGGCAATGATCCTGTTCTCGCTCACCAAAACGGTCGCGTTCAACGTATCGTCGACAAAATACTCATACTCCACTGCGGGTTTTCCCTTATACGGCACAAGGTCGAAGCCCTGCTGCCGCTGTAATTCATTATACTCCGTATAGACCTCGTTCCAGTTCTTCGGCACGGTGACCTCGGTCTGAAAGAGGAATTCGATCGGGGAATAGCCGCAGGAGGTAAGGAAGCGCTCGACGTCCGCCTCGTCCTCCGCATGCAGAGAGACCCTCTCGCCACCATACTCCATCGTATCCGCCGCTCTGCCGCGCAGGGCGACCAAACAGATCACGACAAAGAGCAAAACGCCGATCAAGGAAAGGATCGTCAAACGAATATTTTTGAGCTTGACCGATTGAAACATACCATCACCGCTACAAGTATATGCGGTCAAGCCGTGAATTATAACAGATTCAAAATCTCTCCGGGACTCTTGGCAAAGCCGATCGCGCCGCAGGCTTTCATGCTCCCGACAGTACCGTAGCCGTAGGTCACGCCGAGGAAGTCCACCCCGGCGAGCTGAGCGCCCCTCGCGTCAAAATCGGTATCGCCGATCATCAGAGCATACTCCTTATTCCGGCAACCCAGCGTTTGAATCGCGTAGGGGATGATATCCGCCTTGGCGCGTCGGCTGCCGTCGAAGGTCGAGCCGCAGATCGCGTCAAGGTACGGCGTCAAGCCCATCTTATCGCACACCGTCTCGGCGACGGGCTCGTTCTTTGAGGTGCACACCGCGATTTTGAAGCCGCGCTCACGCAGTGCGGCAAGCATCTCGATCACGCCGTCAAACAGTCTGTTGAATCGCTGCCCGACCTCGTCATAATAATCGCGGTAGAGGATCATGCCCCTCTCGATCTGATCCTCGGGCACGGCGCACATACCGCGGAAGGTATCCTCAAGCGGAGGCCCGACGTATTTTGTATAGTCGGACAGATCGGGACAGGGCAGCCCCAGCGCTTCCATCGCGTGCGCGAGTGAAACGCGCACACTCTCGGCGCTCTCGATCAGCGTCCCGTCCAGATCAAATAGAATGTAGTCATAATGTTTCATATCTTTCACCGTGTCCATTGTATTGGCAAAATCATAAAAAGTCAAGAAAAAGGAGCCGGTGCAAATTCTGATTTGCAACAGCTCTGTAGAAATATATTAGGAAAAGATAATCGGTTATGAGTGAATCTATTATATTTACTTGAGGTGAGGCATGATTTAGATTGATTCTACTCCGAGTAGTATATCAACTGCTTTCTGTAAGTCTGTTTTCTCTCGGTATGAAATAATGATTTTTCGTTCTTTATCGTTCAATTCATCGGAAGCAAGACGGACGTTGAGCAATTCACTCGGAGATACGTTTAAAGCAATGCAGATGTCAGCCAGAATATCGGCGTCGGGACGGTTGACCCCTTGTTCCCAGTTAGATACTCGGCTGTTGCTGACACCGATCATGTCACCGAATTCACGTTGGCTGTAGCCTCTGTCCTCACGGAATTTCTTTATCCTTGCACCGATCTCATACTTAGAACTGCTCACGATAACTCACCTCGATAAATATTATACCCGATTTGTGTAAAAAAGCAACAAATAATCAAGGAATTCTGTAAAATTATATTGACTTTACAGAATAGCGGTATTATAATTTAATGTACTACAGAATTTCTGTAAAGGAAGCGATATAAATTGAGAGTATATGAAAAAGTAAGAGCCTATATTGATGAACAAGGCTTGAAACAAAAGACCGTTGCAGAAAAAGCAGGCATATCGAATGTGACTTTCAATGCAATTATGAACGGTAAAAGAACTCTTTATGCGGACGATTTGAAAGCGATCTGCATAGCCTTACAAGTCAGTCCAGAATTGTTTATTGAGATTAAATCCGAATCTTAAATATCAAGGAGGATGAATCATGGGTTTATTTGACAAAAATGGAGTATTTGACAAATTTAACAAAGCAACTCAAAAAGCAGCACAATTTAATCAAAAATTTGATAGTCAACCAACAGATACACAGGGACATACAATGTATGAAACTTTCCATCCGTCATTTGGTCTCGGGCGAAAGTTCACATTAACGGAAAGCTCCTTGATTATAGGCGGTACGGAATACCCTTATTCCAGTTTATCTACAATTGATCAAAAGCATGCACCGACAAATTTCACTGATGGTGTGGCACAAACCACAACTGCTGACGGAAAAGTCCTTACCTTAGGATATAATATAGGGCAAGGGGAACGCTTTATTAAAGCTATGGCTTATGCTAATGAACAAATAGATATTGCACATGGAACAAAGAGAGATTATAAATTTATTCTAACAGGCGGTACAAATTCAAAGGTAGAAGTTTATGATGACTATCTTATTTTATACCAAGTTGCGGGCGGATTTGGATCAATTATTTCCAACTCTTTTGCTGGTGGAACAAATGGCAATATTCTTAGCTTTAAGGATATAGAAGTAGAATTAACAACAGAAAACGAAACCACTTTTTTCAGAATAACATGTTCACAAGGCAGTGCTGGGTTTCCTATTGATTCCGGTGATCAAAACAAAGCACAGGAAATTCTAGACTATATTAATAAGGTGAAGAACGAACAAGCACATGCCGAGCCTGAATTCACAAACGAAAAGTGGGAACCAATTACTGCTTCGGGTCGCATCTTTCCTTTGCGTGATAAAAATGTAGTGATCTCAGCAGGGATGGATTTATATAATACTTACCGAAACACTTTCAAAAAGATCGCAAAGACTTATTCCGATTCCGCGCGAGAAGAATATAACAACCGTGTTAAAAATTTGATGACTTACTTAGAATTCTTCCCGACTATTTATAATAAATACCTTGAAGCTTTAGGGACAAAAGCAATCGATATTCTGATTTCCGAAGGCATTTATACAATTACACGGGATTTATTCATTGATAAACACTTAAAGCGCTATCACTCAGCCTATGATTATTTTGATGTTACTATTGAAAGTATAAAACTCACAACACAAAAGAATGTACAGCGGATAGCGAATATTACTTCATTTGTGCCGAATTTAGTCGGCGGAGGATTTGGAGTAAAGGGAGCCGTTAAAGGTATAGCACGAGCGGAGGCGTTTAATATTGTTAGGGATGGTCTAGAATCTGAGTTATTACAAAGCGCAAATCAAGTGAGCCAGCCACAACAAGCCGAGTTGTTTGGTCGTATTAATCCTGATATTCTTTTTAATCACGTTTACAATGACTACTGGGTTGTTTATTTGTCAATTTTTGATGAATTTATCTCCAATGGTATCTCTGTATGGTTACCTTCAAACAGCGAAACGAATATGGCTAGTAACGTATTCAAGAATCTATCAAACCCAAACTTTCCGGAGGAAAGAAAACTTGACATGTTTATCAACATACTTATAACTTACCCCTATAAAAGAGAATACATAGAGTTTATGGTTAATACTTACGGTGATAACGAGCAAACTAAATCTATAAGAGAATACTTTGGTTATTAATTGTACTGAATAAATTATCGCGCTTGAAACACCGGAACACCAACAATTGAATACCGTGCGATCACCCCGAGGGAGAATCCTTCTTCGGGGTGATTTTTCTATTAAAATGATGAATTGACTTTTCTCATATACGATGATAGAATACTATTGATAATGGGGAAATGTGTGTTATCCACAACATCGGCGATCGCCGACCCCTGCAACGACAATTATACAAAAGGAGATTGAAGATATATGAAGCTCGGAATCGTGGGGCTGCCGAACGTGGGCAAGTCCACCTTATTCAACGCGATCACCAACGCGGGCGCCCAGTCTGCGAACTATCCCTTCTGCACCATTGAGCCGAATGTCGGCGTGGTATCGGTGCCGGACAAGCGGCTGGACAAGCTCGCCGAGATGTATAATCCCGACAAGTACACCCCTGCCACCATCGAATTCGTCGATATCGCCGGTTTGGTCAAGGGCGCGTCCAAGGGCGAGGGATTGGGCAACAAATTCCTGTCGAACATCCGCGAATGTGACGCGATCGTCCACGTGGTGCGCTGCTTTGACAACGACGACATCATCCATGTCGAGGGCAGCGTCGACCCCGCCAGAGATATCGAGACCATCGACCTTGAGCTGATCCTCAGCGACGTTGAGATGGTACAGAGAAGGATCGACAAGGCGCAGAAGATGGTCAAGGGAGATAAGAAGTTCCAGAGTCAGGTCGATTTCTTCAAGCGTGTGCTCGACACCCTCAACGAGGGCAAGCCTGCGCGCTCTGTCGAATGTGACGATGACGAAAAGGCACTGCTCGCCGAGGTTGCCCTGCTCACCAACAAGCCCGTTATCTTTGCCGCGAACATGAGCGAGGATGACTTTGCGAACGGCATCGACAGCAACGAACGCCTGCAAAGAGTGCGCGAGATCGCCGCACAGCAGAACGCCGGCGTGTTGCCGATCTGCGCCGAGATGGAGGCGGAGATCGTCGAGATGGATAAAGAAGAAAAGGAAATGTTCCTCAGCGATCTGGGACTCGAGCAGAGCGGTCTGGATCGCCTGATCAACGAGTGCTACACCCTGCTGGGGCTGATCTCCTACCTGACCGCGGGCAAGCCCGAGGTGCGCGCGTGGACCATCAAAAAGGGCACCAAGGCGCCTCAGGCGGCAGGCAAGATCCACACCGACTTTGAGCGCGGCTTCATCCGCGCGGAGGTCATCGCGTTTGACGACCTGATCGCCTGCGGCTCCATGACCGCGGCAAAGGAAAAGGGACTCGTACGCAGCGAGGGCAAGGAATATGTGATGAAGGACGGCGACGTCGTCTTATTCAGATTTAATGTGTAATACTGTACCGGTCTATATATACTGAAACCATTCGAGGTTCTTATGAAACAAAAACTACAGCGCACCCCCGAGGGGTTGTTCACGCTCATGCGCCGACACCCCTATCTGCTGACGATCATGCTGTGCGGACTGCTCCTGCCGTTCGGACTGGCTGACCGCGCCAACATCACCGCAGGCAGCTGTGTCTACCTCGGCATTGTCATGGGCGTGATCTCCGTCACGGTCGTGTTCGCGTTTAATCTCGGCAAAAACCAATCCGAAAAGCTCCTGCTGTGCGGCATACTGCTCGCGTGTATCACGGCAAGCATGATCGTGATCGGCTGTGTCAAAAACAAGGCGTACGCGATCGCGATCATTGCGCTGATCGTCGCGGTGGCAGCAGTCATATTCATCCGCTTCACCTACAAGATCAACGACGCTGTCATCATCGCGGTATTGATCGCGCTGGGTATCGCGATCCGTTTTGTATACATTTTATATACGGGTACTGTCGACCGACAGCACGACGGTGGGAATTTCAACGATATTCGCGGACACATGGGTTATATCAAATACTGGTACGCGAGCGGCTTAAAGCTGCCGGATTATGACGTCCGGATGTATGAGCAGCACTATCATCCGCCGCTGCACCATTGGCTCATGGCGCTTTTGCTGCGTTTGCTGACTACGCTCGGCGTCAGCTTCCCCACCGCCGCGGAGGCGATCCAGATCCTGCCGATGCTGTATTCCTCATTGACGATGATCGTGAGCTGCCGTATCCTCCGCTTGGTGAAGCTCCGCGGCAATCCGCTGATCGCGGCGATGGCGATCATTTGCTTCCATCCGACGTTCATCATCTTCGGGGGCTCCTATAACAACGATATGCTGCTGATGCTCTTTATGATGGCGGCGATCCTATGGGGACTGAGATGGTACCGCGAGCCTGTCATGCGCAACATCATTCCGCTGGCGCTGTGCATCGGACTGGGCATGATGACCAAGCTCTCGGGCTGGATGGTCGCGCCGGCTGTGGCTTTCGTCTTCTTAGTCATCCTGATCAAAAACATCAAAAAGCCGCTGAGATACCTCGGACAGTACGCGGTGTTCGGCGTGATCTGTATCCCGTTGGGAATATGGTGGCAGGTGCGCAATCTGATTAAATTTCAGGTTCCGCTGTCTTTCATTCCCGATTTCGGTGAACAGAGCTTTATGTACTCGGGCCATATGCCGCTGACACAGCGACTGTTCAGCTTCGGCGACGGTCAGCTCGACTTTGTCTACGGCTCGATCACCATTGTCGGCGCGCCGTATAATGAATACAATCCCACGCTGGGACTGTTCAAGACCGCTATGTTTGACGAATGTGCCAACAGCGTCAACGATATCCATTTTCCGCAGATCCACATCACGGGCCCGCTCTTGTTCTGGATCTCGGTCGTACTGTTCCTGACCGCCTTTGTCTGCTTTATTGTCAGCATGATCCGAAAAAGCGAGCATATAGACGGCACGGAACGGGCTTATTTCAGCCTGTTGTTCGGTGTGATCCTCGTCAGCTACTATCTGTTTGCCCTCGCCTATCCTCACTCCTGCACCTTCAACATCCGCTACTGCATGCCGCTGATCCCGCTTTGCGCGATGGGTCTTGCAATGGTACTGCAAAGAAGCGAGAGCAATCAAAGCATCCTGTCGACATGGTTCCGCCGTGTGATGTACGCGCTGAGCGCGGCATTCTGCTGCATGAGCTATGTGGTCTACACACAGGTCGGCATGAGCATGTAAAGAGCAAATATCCTTTTATAACTTTTCATTGCTGCTTAGTAATTTTTGAGGTGATCTAATGCAAAACAAACTTCTTAAACCGCGTATTCCCTCTTTTGAGAGCAAGTTTCTGGGATTTATCGAAAAGCACGTCATGGTGATCGCGATCATCGCTGTCTCGGCGGTCGCGATCGCGGTCAGAGCGCTGCTGTTCGACCATCTCTCCATTGACGCGTACAACTTCCTGATCCCATGGTATGACACGTTAGCCAAGAAAGGCTTTGCCGGTCTCTCACAGCCCGTGGGCAACTACAATATCCTGTATCAGACGATCATTGCGTTGTTCACCTATCTGCCGATCAAGGCGTTGCACACCTACAAGCTGTTTTCGTGCGTCTTTGATTTTCTGACAGCCGGTCTTGTCGCGTACATCGTATACAAGAGCTTTCCGAACCGTCCGAGACTAAAGGCGCTGATCGCATACGCCGCGGTGCTCCTGTCCCCTCTCGTTTTTCTCAACTCGGCCTGCTGGGCGCAGTGCGACGTGATCTACGCTTTCTTCTGCATATTCTCGGTCTACCATATCTATCGGGAAAAGTATGTCAGCTCCCTGATCCTGTTCGGCGTCGCCTTGACCTTCAAGCTGCAGGCGATCTTCATTCTGCCGTTCCTGCTGTTTGTATACCTTTACAAAAAGCGCTTTTCGATCCTGTACTTCCTGATCATTCCGGCGGTAATGGTCGTTTTATCCCTGCCCGGACTGCTCATGGGAAGGGGCTTTACCGAAATATTCACCATATACCTCAAACAAACCTCCGAATACAAAAGCATGGCGATGAACTATCCGTCCTTCTGGCTGTT
>DGUQ01000079.1 GCA_002394725.1 Ruminococcaceae bacterium UBA4306 | reverse complement strand
CTTTTTATCAAGGATTAGTATTAATCATTCTCGGGATAGTAACATAAACACGAAGCTTGTTTGCACTTATCTTGCTATCCCATAACCTGTCAAAAGACAGAGAGCCGAAGCCCTCTGCCTTTGTAACTGTCAGTCATTCAATCTTGCATGTCTGATTATTTCTGAACCAGATACTTATCGGTCAGCGTTTTGACAGTGCCGTCGGTCTGCGCGTTGGACAGGAACTCGTTGCACTTTGCGGTCAGGTCGGAGCCCTGACGGAAGCCTACGCCGTACTCCTCCTCATTCAGAGAAACGGTGTAAGCGAGCTGTGCGTAGCCGGTGCCCTCGCCTACCATCGCCTTCGCCATGAGAAGGTCGATGATCGCGGCGTCACAGGTGCCGGAAGCAACCTCCATCAGCGCGGTAGCCTGATCCTTGACCTCGGTGAACTTGAAGCCGTTAGCCTCAGCCTGCTCCTGACCGGCGGAACCGCTCTCAACAGCAAAGCTCAGGGTCTTGCAGGACTCAGCGTCGGCATACTTGTCGGCAACGTCCTTGTTGACAACAACGACCTGCGCGTTGTTCAGGTAAGGATTGGTGCAGGACATGGCGGAGGTGACCTCGGGAGTGAGGGTCATGCCGTTCCATACGCAGTCGATGGAACCGCCCTTGAGCTCGAGCGCCTTGTTGTCCCAGTCGATCTCTACAAATTCGACCTTAACGCCGAGAGAATCGGCGAACTTGGCAGCCAGCTCTGCGTCAAAGCCTACCCACTGACCGTTCTCCTGATAATCCATGGGCTTGAAGTCGGTGATGCCGACGATCAGCTTGCCTGCCTTCTGAACCTTTTCGAGGTCAGCGACGGTCGCGGCGGAATCAGCGGTAGCGGCAGCCTGAGTAGCTGTCTGAGCAGCCTCTGTTGCGGCGGACTTGTCGGCAGTCTTGCCGCAGGCAGCCAGTACAGCGCCGACCATCAGAAGCGCTAATAATAAAGCAATAATCTTTTTCATTGTTTTCCTCCAGATAATTAGTTTCTGTCATTTTGACAGTACAACGGTATCTATTTTAACGTATTAGCGCACTAAAATCAATATCTATATTGCACAAAGAATCCGAACTGCTTTTTGACAGGAATAGCATAATTCACCACTGCACCGTGATAAAGTGCTTTTTACGAATAATGATCGCTCAATTACTCAAGGGTGACAGCGCTGATCCGTTATCTGCCGTATTCCCAAAAACCTGTTACTCTGTTTACTGTTCTTTTTCCATCTATACAGCTCCCGATCCGATCAACCTCCTTTGATACAGCCCCCCGTCTTACTCTATCCGCACAACAATTTTCGTAGATTCCGAAACCGTATCCTTCATATCTTTTCTAACCAATTCTCTATTAACGTTAAACAAGCGACAGCTTCTTAACCATCGCTTGTTCTGTTCTCTTATTCTGTTTTATTCGGGTTTACCCCAACTATTGACAAAGAGCCCAAAAAAGCGGCAACCAAACGGTTGCCGCCAAAAGTCGTTTTCATTATTCTTTGATCTTCTTTACTGCCAGAGCGCCTGCGCCGAGAGCCAGAACAGCCATACCGAGAACGATCCAGAGCGGATCGGAAGTCTTCGGGGAGCTCTTGCTGTTATCGGGATTGGTGGGCTTAGAGCTGGAGTCGGGAGTAGTGCCGGGTGCGGCAAACTTCGCGGTCGCTTGCAGATCCGATAAAGGCTTGATTACCAAAACGGTATCCTTCAACGAACCGGAAATCACTTCATACTCACCGTCGATCGTCCATTCTACGAACTTGCCGTTGCCTTTTTCAACAGCAGTGATTGTAACATTGCCGTCTTCACCGGCAGCATCTATCTGTACCTTGCTCTTATCGCTGCTGGCGGTACCCAGAGAACCATCCGCGGGAATATAATCAACGGTGATCGTATAGTAATCTTTACCGATAGGACTATCCTTAGCGGCAACAGTAGCTGTCAAGGCAAAAATCATTACCAATGCCAAAACGACAGAAACTAACTTTTTCATAGTTATCATCTCCAATAATCATACTAGCTTAATGTTAGTAATATATTATCATTATTTCCCGTCGGTTGTCAATAACTTTTCGGAAATAAATCCACTAATTTTTACACTTTTGTCACTATTCTTTGTCATAATCCAACAAAAAAAGTCGCGGCATACCGTACACAATGCACGATATGCCGTGATTTTCACTGTTATTCATCCGACAAGGTCATCTGGAACCAATCGATTTTCCGTCCGAATTCTCCGGCGTAGCCGTCCTGACCGGACGAGGTCTCGTTGTCGTACTGCCACGGGAAATAGTAATTCCCGATGGGCGCGACACGGTACTTCGCCTTGAGCCAGCCGTATTTTTTGACAACCGAGGAGGGCGTGTTGTAATACACCTCGACAGCGTCGATCGCCCTGCCGTTGCCGGCGTAGCCGTTCGCTGAATCGGCAATATCACAGCCGCTCACATACGGGAGCCAGCCGCCGTCCTTGACATGGACGCGGTATTTTACCGAGCCCTCGGACACCTTGATCGCCACGTCGGTGATCGCCTTGCCGGTGATCCCTGCGTAATCGGACAGATCCGTCACGCTCGGCAGCCATCTGCCGCCGCTGCGGACGCGATAGCTCACCTCGGGGAAATCGCCCGAGCTGTCGGAGCTGTCATAGGCAGGTCTGCCGGCACAGGATACCGTAGAGAGTGAGCGCACACGCCGCATGACCTCGCCGTTGGAGGAGGAGCCGGTGTTGCCCTCGATGGTCGTGATGGTGTTATCACCGTTGACGCTCTCAATGATTCCGACATGGTCGCTGACATAGGTGCCGGGCACTAAGGTGGAGTGCTCGTTCGTCCAGTGGAAGAACACCACGTCGCCGCGCTTGAAGCCCGACGTCTTGAGTCTGCCGTGATCCTGAAACGCCTTTGCCGCATAGCCGCAGTTGGCGGTTTTGGTATAGAGCAGAGAGGACGCCCCTGCCTGATGGAACACCCACTGTACAAAGGTCTCGCACCAGTCGTAGCCGCTGCCCGAAACGACAGTACCGTAGTACCAGTTGTTATATTTGCACTTCTTGATATTGGTCGCCTTGGTGCCGATCTCGGCACGCGCGATGCTGATTATTTTATCCGCGTTGACCGCCATTTCATCACCTTCCTGTAAGACGCCCTGCAAACGATCGGTATACAAGGCGCCATTTTTTTCATCGTGTCATCGTTTTACTGCCGCCGGCTGATCTTCCCAATCGCCGATCACGGCGCCGTCGGGATTACTGCTGCCTGCGTGATACCCGGTGCGCGTCTATCCCCCCTGCTCGGGAGCATCAACGCACCGGTAGGGTGCCGTAACCTTCTTGAGCGCCTGATTTATACTATTCCGCGGCTGAGAAGGTGTGACATGCTCCGGATCACCGCCGTGTTCACCGTATTGTCGCCTGCGATTCCGACAAAACGATCGCTGTCCGGGATCATCGATCTCCCGTTTTGGATCAAAAGCAAATCATCACCTCCACCTATGCCGAAACAACAAAAAAAGTTGCATAAAACTATGCAACTCCCCGAAAAAACATCCATTCATTCCATATATAATTTTTCTGTTGTACCCTTTATCACATCATGCTATGATAAGATAAAAATTTTTCAACTAATGCACCCAAAGCGCCCTTCCCGATCGTTTTTATTATAGGAAAAATCATATTACAAATAACATAAGGAGCATGGAAGTGGGTCAGAAAATCGGTACCGAAAAGGCTGAAGCCGTCTTCCGGCAATACGCGGATATGATCTACCGCGTCGCTCTGCACCATCTTGACGATCCCTCCGACGCGGATGACATTCTTCAAGAGGTCTGCTTGATCCTGCTCACGAGGAAGATCCCCGAGGAGGAAGATCACCTCAAAAGCTGGTTGATCCGCGTCACGATCAACAAATGCCGTGATCTGAGCCGTTCCTTTTGGAAACGGAATCGCAGAAGCATCGACGACTACGAGCACCTCGAAGCGAAAAAGCCCCCTGAGATCATGGCAGAATTGCAGAGCTTGCCGAAAAACTACAGAAGCATCATCTATTTATACTATTATGAAGAGTATACTGTCAGCGAGAT
>DGUQ01000090.1:7556-8499 GCA_002394725.1 Ruminococcaceae bacterium UBA4306 | reverse complement strand
ACATAGGTAAAGCCGTTGATACGGGAGATGATCTGCGCGGCGTCCTTACCCAAACCGTTGAGGATAACGCGCAGCGGCTGCTGACGAACCTTGTTCGCGTTGCGGACGATACCGATCGCGCCCTCAGCGGCAGCGAAGGACTCGTGACCCGCGAGGAACGCAAAGCACTTGGTGTCGTTACTAAGCAGCATAGCGGCGAGGTTACCGTGACCGATACCGACCTTGCGGTTCTCGGCAACGGAGCCGTCGATGCAGAAGCTCTGCAGACCGATGCCGATGTAACGGGCGGCTTCCTCCGCGTTTTTCGCGCCTGCCTTTAAGGCGATCGCGGCGCCTACACAGTAAGCCCAGCATACGTTCTCAAAGCAGATCGGCTGGATGCCCTTGGCGATCTCATAGGGATCGAAACCGGCAGCCTTGCAGATCTCGCGCGCTTCTTCAACAGAAGCGATACCGTACTCGGCGAGTACGCCGTTGATTTTCTCTATACGTCTGTCGTAGTTTTCAAATAAAGCCATACTGTGCACCTCCCTTAGTCTTTACGCGGATCGATATACTTCGCCGCGTTGTCCCACTGACCGTAGTGGCCCTTCGCCTTCTCGATCGCTTCGTTCGCATCCATACCTGCCTTGATGAAATCCATCATTTTGCCGAAGCTGATGAACTCGTAGCCGATGATCTCGTTGTCCTTGTTCAGCGCGACCTGAGAGCAATAGCCCTCGGTCATCTCGAGGTAACGCGGACCCTTCTCACGGGTAGCGAACATGGTACCTACCTGAGAACGCAGACCCTTACCGAGGTCCTCGAGGGAAGCGCCGACTAAAAGGCCGCCCTCAGAGAAAGCGCTCTGGGTTCTGCCGTAAACGATCTGTAAGAACAGCTCGCGCATAGCGGTGTTGATCGCGTCGCAGACGAGGTCGGTGTTCAGCGCCTCTAAGAGCGT
>DGUQ01000090.1:0-7424 GCA_002394725.1 Ruminococcaceae bacterium UBA4306 | reverse complement strand
CCGATCGTCTCGACCAGCGCCTCTTCGATGATTCCTTCCTTAACGTTCAGTGTGAGCTTGCAGGCGCCCTGCTGGGGAGCGCACCAGCCGATACCGTGTGTGAAACCGGAAATATCCTTGATTTCTTTTGCCTGTACCCACTTGCCCTCTTCCGGGATGGGAGCAGGACCGTGATACGCACCCTTAGCGACCGGGCACATATTCGATACTTCTGCTGTGTAATACATAAGCTTGTTCCTCCTTTAAGGTTTATACAACAGCCGGATCGAACCGATCGGATGAATCCGACTATGCTTATGTTAATTATAGATGAACACAGCGCATAAGTCAATATCAATGTTGATGGAATTTGACGAAAAACGGTGTGTTTTTCACGATGATCGGGGTGGAGTGGATTTGGCAGGGATGGGGATGGTTTTGCTCCGCATTTAGATGGCATATATCGGAAACGTTACGGGATGTCGCAAGCGTCATCCCCTACGAGAAACGTTGCAAGGGATTTGTAGGGGGCGACATTTATGACGCCCCGCGGTAGGGCGTTACAGAGGATTTTTAGGGTACGGCGCTTGCGACGTACCGCTTCAGGACGTTGGATCACGCACCGCGCCTAATCATCAACCAAAGCAAAAAGCGGAGCCGGACACGTGTGCTGTCCACGTATCCGCTCCGTTTTTGCCTTGGAATTGAACTTGTCTTCCCAATATAGGAGAAAAAGGTTGATTAATACACATTCTTCATATAAAACACGGCGATCGGGGTGATGTTGCCGAGTGCGTCCCTTGCCGTGACCGTCAGGGTGAGGTGATCGTTATAGGTCAGGCTCGTCACGGGGAGCTCCACCGAGCTGTCATCGATATAGCCAGTCGTGATCTGGAAATTGCCCGGCTCGGGATTGACGTCGTCGAGATAGAATTTGCCGAAATCGCTGCCGTAGACCGAGGCGGCATGTACCCCGCCCTCGATCCGGTATTGATACTGCACCTGCCCGGAGCCGAACGAGGATGACGCCTGTGCGATGATCTTACCGTCGGCGTTTTGATCGATCGCCACGCCCGCGGTAAAGCTGTGGTGATACAGTGGGTTGCCGATCAAAGCGCGCTGGATACGGGTCACATCGATCGCGTCTACCGTGCCGTCCGCGTCATAATCCGCGAGGGAGGTCAATTGGGTACCGAAATCGCAGCCGGAATGCTCGAACCAACTGCTTGATTCTTTCAAATCCCTTAAACCGACTAAATAGCGCTGGATCAAGGTCGCGTCGAGGATCGTCAACTCACCGTCATAATCCGCGTCGCCGAGCAGATCGACATCGGTTTCGGATGTTACCCTGTTGATGAACACATCGTGCAGGTCGGCATAGCCCCTGTCCCACGCTTCGGCGATGCTGTAATAGGTGTCCTCGGCACAGTCATATACGCCGTACCCGAATGCAAAGGGAGCATATTCGGAAGAATATAACACAACGTCGTCAAACACGCCGTAATAGATACCATCGATCGGTTGCAGGGCATATCCGCTGACCAACACCCAGTCATGCTGATCGACATTGCCGAAGTGGGGATCGGCGTGATAGTAGACCTCTTCATAGGTGTGCCAATTCTTCCAGTTCGGGCGAAAACGTGTGAGCGCGTCCTCATAGAGATTTCGCTTTATCTGCCGATCAGTCACGGGGATGTATTCGGTGGAATCCTCCTGCGGCGGCTCGCAGGGATAGGCGCTGACATAGCCGTCGTACCAGCCCATATCGGTGCTGTCGCCCTCATTGCTGCCGTCGGGGGTGAATTCGACGGTCATCCATCGGCTGTTGTAGCGTGAGATATAGTCGTTGCCCTCTCCCTCGGGATAGAGCTTAGTCACTGTATCTAAATCCTGAGAATAGGCGATCTTGAAGGGCGTGGAGGTGCTCAGAGTAACGCCGCGGATCACCCACCGACCGAACTCGGCATGCAGGCGGTTACGCTGATGGATTCGGTAGTCATCTCCCTTGAAGACGATATAATAGCCGCCGTCGATCTCAGTGTCATTGGCAGCGCTTGCCGTGACAGCGAGAGCCGACAGCAGCAGCGCCATGGTCAATAATATTGCGATTGCTCTTTTCATGTTATTTCCTCCTTGTTTCAGCCTTCCCCTCGGGGGGAAGGTGGGCTTTTCGGCTCCCAAAAAGCCGAAAAGGTCGGATATGAGGGGCTGACCTATCCGCTTGATCTATACCGCAAAGAGCGAGTCACTTCGATGAAATAGCAGTCACGCTCAGCTGTAATTGAGTTCGTAACGATAGTTGAAGCCTATGCCCCTCATCAGTAGAGCAAAGCTTGACAGCTTCCCCCCCGAGGGGAAGCCTTTTTTCAATCCCATTAACGCAAATCAAACATTCATTGCCTTATCCGCAATAATCCTGCCATTGCGCCAGCTCATTTCCGTTCTGATCATAAAACACAAAGGTATAAAAGCCGGGACGGAAGATCAATCCGTCGGGAGTTTCATAAAGCACCTCGGTATACTGAGAGGATGTATCGAGGATCTCCGCCTGATGAGAGCGATCATATAGATCCTCACTGCCGATGAAACCGTATTCGCTGTAGACCTTACAGTAAACAGCGGTAACGCCTTCCATCCGATCGGGCTTGATCCTCGCCATGACTTCTACCGGTGGGCGCGTCATAACGTCGCCCTCGGTAGGCGTAATCAACCCCGGTTCGCCATCATAAGGCGGTTCGGTCGGCTCGGGATCGCTCCACGGCGGTTCGATGGGGATAGTCGGTGGGACATACGGCGGAGGATCCGGCTCGGTGGCAGGCTCCGTGATCGGAGTGGGATCGTCCGCTTCCGTCGCCTTGGGAGTGGGATCGTCCGGCAGATCAGACGGCTGTGTCGCTCTCGGGACGGCGGACGGATTGCGCCGTGACGGTGATCGGTCTGACGATCCGCTTTTTTGCTCAGTCGGCAAGACGGCGGAGGATGTTCCGTTATGCTCCGATGATGAGGGTTCCGTATCATCGGAAGAATCGGGGAAGAAGAAGTCACGGACACGCTCTAAAACGGATTTGGATTCGGTCGGCGCGGCACCGTCCTGCTGATCGGGGTCACCGCCGCCCCCTCCCTCGGTCGAGGTGGGGGTGATGAGCTTCTGTTGGGAGGGAGCGACAGTGAGGGGGGTGTTGTTTATATTTCCAAAAGAGAAATATATGATCAAACTCAGCACGCTGACGAGCACAAGGCTCGCCGCGGCGATGAGCTGTTTACGGTAGCGTACAAAGGGGGCGAGCTTCTCGCTTTTCTTGTCAGGGTCAAAGGTGAAGGTCTGCTCCGTGTCGGCTTCACAATAATTTGTCAGCATTTTTTCCAGACGTTCATCGCTGATCTTCTTCATCATAAAGCCTCCTTTTCAACAGTTTCTTCGCGGTATTCAGGCGCGACTTGACCGTGCCCTCGGGGATGTCGAGCATTTCGGCGATCTCCTGCTGCGTGAACGAGCGAAAATAGTACAGCACGAGCACCAGACGATGCTTCTTCGGCAAAGCCTGCATCGCTGTATGCAGATCAAGATACGCGTCAACGTCCTTTTCCTCGGTTGGGATCGAGCGGATGAATCGCTCCTTTTCCTCCTGCGTGGCAAACGTCGCTTTTGATGAATTGTATTTGAGCTTCTTTGAATTCTTGTACAGATTCGCGCAGATGGCGAACAGCCAGCTCTCAAAGCTGTATGAGGGACGGTACTGATCGAATTTGTCGAGCGCCCGTGCCCATGTATCCTGAAAGAGATCCTCCGCGTCATGGATATTGCCGCAGAGCTTCATGCAAAAGCGCGTCAGCCGCGGCGAATACTCCGCCACACAGCGCTCAAAATCGGTCAAGTCCTCACCCCCCTGCTTGACCCCTGTGAAAGCCTTTCAACCTGTATACAACTCAGCGGTCGGAAAGGTTCAGTTTTTTTGAATTTTTCCGTCGGCACTCGCCCCTCGGCAGGGCGTTTGATTTGCTCCACATTTTGCTGACATCGATTGGAAACGTTTCGGGATGTCGCAAGCGTCATCCCCTACGAGAAACCTTGCAAGGGGTTTGTAGGGGGCGACATTTATGACGCCCCACGGCAGGGCGTATGATTTGCTCCGCGTTTAGATGGCATATACCGGTTGCGTTTTCGGGATGTCGCAAGCGTCATCCCCTACGGTAAGCGTTTCATTATCATTGTAGGGGTCGACATTTATGACGACCCGCAGTAGGGCGTTACAGAGGATTTGTAGGGTACGGTGTCATATCCCCAATAACGTAAAAAATCGCCCTCGACAGGGGCGATCTTCTACACTCTGTACGGTCGTTTGGAAACAAACGCCTAAAATCCTACGATAGGCGAAAATCCGAGCTGGGTCAATATCCTAGCTTCCTTGAGCATTTGCTCTTCCTTGGCTCTCTGGTCAGTGTAATGCTGACCCAACAGATTCAGCACGCCGTGAACCGAAGCAAAAACAATGCCCATCTCGAACGGTCGGTTATACACCTTCGTCAATTCAATAATACGCTCTACTGAAATGATGATTTTTCCCAAGCAATCCTCTTCCCCGGACGGAACGGCAATCACTTCGTTCGCCTCAAGGGTACCGACGCGCTTTGCGTCGTACTCACGCAGCATCTCGTTATCTACAAAATCAACGTAGATATCGGTACGGCGGTCAAACTTTTCATACTCCAGTGTCGCATGACAACTGCGGCGCACCAGCATACGTGTTCCCGAAGGAATTTTGATCGTAGTTTGAGGATTGTTGATGATAACTTTTAAATTGCTTGCCATGTTATCACATCCCATCTGTTGCATTAACAGGATTATACCATACTGCGGCGATTTTGTCCACAATAAACAAAACAATATAGAAACTTTGGCAAAAAGCGACATAAATCATGAATGTTTTTAGTGATTTTAACTGTCAAAAAACGGCGATTTTTCTGATTTTTAAGCCATTTTTAAGCAGAATCAACAGAATTGATAATGAATAATCTTCATCGATTTTCGAATAAATATGTAGAATCTGAGATTTTAACGATAAACAGGCAGTTTTTGAAAACAAAAAGCCGACAGTCGGGAACACGGCTGTCGGACATTCTCAAGCATATGTCACAAAGATGACAAACGATATAGTCAAAACGGAGCTTATTTGAGCATGAAGAAGAGCGAGAAGGTGCCCGGTCCGCAGTGGGAGGTGATGACGCAGCCCGCGGTGGATACGATGATCTCGTCGCACTCGATCAGCTTCTTGAGCTCCTTTTTGTAGCCCTTGATCTCCTTTTCGGAGAGGTCACAGGTGGTGTGCAGGACGATGCGGCTCGTGTCGATCTGACCGTCGAACTCCGCGATACGGTCCTTCATGTATTTCAGGCGGCATACCTCATCCTTGCCGCGATATTTCTTTGCCACGCTCATGGCGCCGTCCTTGACGACGATCGAGGGCTTGATATTGAGCAGGTTCGCGCCCAGCAGAGAGATACTCGAGCATCTGCCGCCCTTGTGCAAAAATTCGAGCTGGCTGAGCAAAAAGCCGCCGATGTTCTTCTCGGTCATATCACCGAGCGTATCGGCAATATGCTTAGCGGAAACACCCATGTCCCTGAGCTCGCAGGCACGCATACAGAGCAGCATCATGCCCACGGACAGACAACGGCTGTCAACGACATAGATCTCCTGATCGAATTCCGCCGCGGCGATCACGGCATTCTGGTAGGTAGATGACATATCCGCACAAAAGGCGATATGGACGATCTGCGTATATCCCTCGTTCAGGATGCCCTCAAAAAACTGACGGTATTCCTCGGGAGTGACCGCGGAGGTGGATGGCAACTCTTCACGCTCTTCATATCGCTTGAGGATGTATTCGGGCGTGATATCTACGCCGTCGGTGAAGTCCTCGTCATCATACAAAACATGGAGCGGAGCAACACGGATATTGTATTTTTCGGCGATATCGGCAGGGATATCGGCAGTGCTGTCGGTGGTAATAATTACTTTGTTCATCAGGTACGCCTTCCGTCTGGTGTTAGATTGTAGAAATTTTAACATTTAGGTGCGCTGTTGTCAAGTAAATGAGCGCTCATTCTTGCACAAAGATTCATAATCGGTTAAACCGTTATCTATGAAATGATGACAGTTTGAGCGGTTGAGATTACCACAGCCCTTTACTATTACGGATAAAGTGCAGTCCCTGAAGAACTGCCCCAATATACGCGTTAATTCATTTCCTGATCGCCGCTGTTGATATCCTGCTTGAACTCCTCGTTCAGCTCGGGATAAGCGGAGAGCATGGGCTCGATCTTCGCGCCCTTTTTGCGATCAAAATAGTTCTTGGTGATCTTGGCGACCAGACCCGATAACGCCACCAGACAGATCAGGTTGGGCAGCGCCATCAAGCCGTTGCAGGTGTCGCTGATATCCCAGACGACCTGACTGTGGATGGTCGCCGATACCGCGATCAGCAGGACATAGAGCACCTTGAACACGGTGACGGGATACTTGCGGTTCTCCTCCTTCATAAAGCCAAAGAAGAACTCGACCGCTTTCTCGCCGTAGTACGACCACGCGATGATGGTGGTGAACGCGAACAGCGGCAGGATGATGGAGAAGGTCGCCGTGCCGAACGCGCCGAAGTTATCGGAGAACATCGACATCGACATGAAAGAGTCAAGACCGTTCTGTGACAGATCAAGCGCGTCAAAATAGTGCGCGTCAAAGGTGGTCAGGAACATCAAAGCGGTCAAAGTGCATATGATGAAGGTGTCGAAGAAGATCTCGAACACGCCCCACAACCCCTGCTTGACAGGCTCACGGGTCTCGGACGCGGAGTGCGCGATGACCGAGGAGCCTAAGCCGGCTTCATTAGAGAACACGCCGCGCGCCATGCCCTTTTTGATGACGGTGGCAAAGGTGAAGCCGAGGATACCGCCGCCGACTGCGTTGAAGTTGAACGCCTTAGTAAAGATCAGGGAGAACGCCTCGGGAATGCGGTAGTAGTGCATGCCGATGGCGATCAGCGCCAGCACGATGAACAAGAGCGACATGAACGGCACCAGCATGGACGCCACCCTGCCGATACGCTTGATACCGCCGATGATGATGACGGCGGCGATCACAGCGACGACGATGCCGACGATCAGCTTGACTATCTCGGCGTTCTCTGAGCCTGTCATTCGCGTGTACGCTTCCGACAGCGAGCCGGAGATCTTGTTGGTCTGCACGCCGCTCATACCGATCGCGGCAAGGATGCAGAATACGGAAGCGATATACGCGAGCCACTTCCATTTCAAGCCATAGGCAATGTAGTAAAACGCGCCGCCGGCGAGATTGCCTTTGCTGTCCTTTTTACGGAAGTACAGACCGAGCACGTTCTCCGAATAGTTGGTGACCATGCCGAAAAAGGCGGAGATCCACATCCACAGTA
>DGUQ01000055.1 GCA_002394725.1 Ruminococcaceae bacterium UBA4306 | reverse complement strand
ACCCATGATGATGTAGGTCAGCAGATCGGAGCCGCCTGCCCATGCCGCTAAAGTGTCCTTGAAGAACAAGAGCATACCGATGATAAAGATACCGGTGTTGGCGATGGGGGAGACCAGAGCCGCGATGATCACGCCGAGCAGCTGATTCTTCGGAGCGATCAGCTCGTACATCCAGCCTGCAAGGAAGCCTGCTGCCGTACCCTTGAGCATGCACATGATGACGCACAGGATGGGGTTCGCCGCCCATACCATCGCGCCGCCGACGTCACCGCCGGTGATGCACATGATCACGACGATCGCGCCGAATACCGCGCCCAGATACGCGCCTGCGCTCTTGCCGTACATGGCGGCGCCGACAACGATCGGGATCAGCGCTAAGGTGATCGAGAACGGTCCGAAGTGGACGAACGTGGTGAATACCTGCAGCACAATGATGATGGCTGTCAAGATACCCAAGCCCGTCAGCTTGTAGGTGTTTGTTTTTGCGTTTGACATAAAAATACCTCCTGCTGCCTCCCTCATGATTGCCGAAAAACTTCGACGAGGTGAAGCGCATAATATATGGTGAATGGTGAATGGTGAATGGTGAATGGTTGATGGAGGGCTCCGCCCTCACCTGATTTATATATGTTTTAGAAGACATAGCATTTTCCAAATCCGTTCACGATTCTGTATTCGCCATTAACCTCTTTTGTTTTTTTCATAGATCCGGCACAGACCGTTGAGAATCAGGTTCTCATGCAGATCGATCTTGTGCTCGCAGTGTCCGACGATCGTTTTGGCAAGTCCGCCGGTGGCGATGACATGGCATTTTTGACCGAGCTCCTTTTCGATCTTGTCGATCATGCCGTCGATCATGCACACCGTGCCCCATACCACACCGGCGCGGATACTCTTGTCGGTATTCTTACCGATCACGGATGACGGCGCCGAGAACGATACGCCCTGCAGCAGAGCGGTGTTCTTGGTCAGTGCCTCCAGCGATACGGACATACCGGGAGCGATCGGACAGCCGATCATGTTGCCGTGCTGATCGATCACGCACCATACCGTTGCCGTTCCCATGCTGATCACGATCATGGGCGGCTTGTTGTAGGCGTTTGCCGCGACACAGGCGCAGACCAGATCGGCGCCTAAGGTGGACGGATCGTCGATACAGATGTTCAGACCCGTCTTGACGCCGGGACCGACAATGATCGAATCAATGCCGAGGATATCGCGTACAGCGTCCTCGATGCGTGTGGTGATGAGCGGAACGACAGAGCTGATGATACAGCCGGTAAAATCATCTCGGTGGATGCCCATCACGCGGATCAGCGAGTATAGCTCCACCCCGTATTCATCGGCGGTTTTTGCCTTGTTGCAGGAGATGGTCAGCGTGCGGATCAGCTCCCTTTGGTTGAAGATACCAAACTTGATGTTGGTATTTCCGATATCGGCAGTCAGCAACATATACATTTCGCTCCTTTCCGATGGGATTGTATCACAATTTTTAGGTAGTTTCAATATAAATGACCGATTTTCGGCTTTTTTCACATAATGAAAAATATTTTGCGAGAAATGTGGTAAAGTATGTGTGTATTATGGAGTGGTGCGCTGTGCGCCCATTCTGCAAAATGCTGCATATTTTTGGGGAGGCATAAGGATGAATCAGGCTGAAAAGAGAAATCTCGAGATTCTCGCGTGTAAGGCGAGGATGGGCGCCATCATCGGTACATTTCACGCAAAATCCGGACATCCGGGCGGATCACTGTCGGCGGCGGATATGTTCACTTATCTTTATTTTAAAGAGATGAACGTTGATCCCACTCAACCCGATTGGGCTGACAGAGACCGTTTTGTATTATCTAAGGGTCATTGCTGTCCGAGCCTGTACGCTGTATTGGCGCTCAAGGGTTATTTTGACTGGAAAGAGCTCGAGGTGCTCCGTCATGTCGGAGCAATGCTGCAGGGTCATCCCGATATGAAGGGCACTCCCGGTATCGATATGAGCTCCGGCTCTCTGGGGCAGGGTATAAGTGCCGCGTGCGGTATGGCGCTCTCAGCGAAGATAGATCATAAAGATTACCGTGTCTATACCGTGCTCGGCGACGGCGAGTGCGAGGAAGGCGAGGTCTGGGAGGCGGCGATGTTTGCCGGTCACCACAACCTCGAAAACCTGACCGTCATCGTAGACTGCAACGGCTTGCAGATCGACGGCACCACCGAGGAGATCGGCGGCGTTGAACCCCTCGACAGCAAGTTCGAGTCCTTCGGCTTTGACACCGTGATCATCGACGGTCATGACTTCGATCAGATCGAAAGCGCGATGGCGCAGGCAAAAGCCTCCGACAAGCCCTTTGCGATCATCATGAAGACGATCAAGGGCAAGGGCGTTTCCTTTATGGAGAACCAGGTCGGCTGGCACGGCAAGGCGACCAACGCGGAGGAATACAAGGTAGCGATGGCGGAGCTGGAAGCACAGCTCGCGGAATTGGAGGCGTAAGATGGCAGAAATCATTACCAAGGCGACGCGCGAGAGCTTCGGCGAGGCGCTGTGTGAGATAGCGCAGTCCCGTCCCGACGTCGTTGTACTGGATGCTGACCTTGCGGCGGCAACAAAAACATCTATCTTCGGTGACAAATACCCCGAGCGTTTCTTCGACTGCGGTATCGCCGAAGCGAATATGATAGGCGTAGCGGCAGGTCTGGCGGCTTCCGGCAAGACTCCCGTAGCGGCGAGCTTTGCGATGTTCGCCACCGGCAGAGCGTTTGAGCAGATCCGCAACTCCGTTGCTTATCCAAACCTGAACGTCAAGATCGCAGGCTCCCACGCCGGTATCTCTACCGGTGAGGACGGCGCGACCCACCAGTGTCTGGAGGATATCGGTATCATGCGTACCATCCCCGGTATGGTCGTGCTCAATCCTGCCGATCACTGGGAGATGAAGGCGGCTACCAAGGCTGCCATCGAGTATGAGGGTCCCGTTTACATCCGTCTGGGCAGACTGGCGATCGACAGCTTCAACGATCCCGAGACCTACGAGTTCCATTGGGGCAAGGGTATCACCCTGCGTGAGGGCACGGATATCACTGTCATCGCGACCGGTCTGTGCGTGCTCGAGAGCCTCAAGGCGGTCGACGAGCTCAGGAAAGAGGGCAAGAGCGTACGCCTGATCAACATCCACACCATCAAGCCCATCGACCGTGAGATCATCATCAAAGCGGCACAGG
>DGUQ01000135.1 GCA_002394725.1 Ruminococcaceae bacterium UBA4306 | reverse complement strand
TCGGTGTATTGATCGCCCTGATAGGTCTTGCACGCCGCCATGCGGTCGCAGAACATCTCGACCACATAGCGCACCGGCATTTCGACCGGTTTGATCTTGCGGTCAACGGGGGAGTAGTCCGTCCAGTATTCCAAGTGATGGCGGTTCCTGCCCTTGTGGTGCATCCACGCCTCGCTGTAGCCCTTGATCTCACGCTCACGGTCGTTCGGACTGCGTGTGCCCTGCCAGTAGCGCGCGCCCTCGCTGAACTCTGTCCATGAGTATTTGGATAGGTCGTGCTTTAACCCCTGCCATGGGATCCCTGCCTTAAAGCAGTTGCGGATCACCTGATGACGGTGGTGGGTGATGGTTTTAAAATGATTCAGCGCCTTGCTCATCGGATCCCTCTTTTCTGCGTATTTATTATAATACATGCCGACGGATTGTGCAAGGGTCATTTCATGCCGCAGGCATTCATGATCAACATTCACTTGCAACTTACAACAGATTATACTATAATAAAGAAGAAATTCGCTATGGGGGCGTATTATCATGAACAGACAAAAAATCATTGTGCGCACCAGTATCATCGGCATTATTGCCAACCTCGCGCTTGCCGCGTTCAAGGCGGCAGTGGGCTTGCTGTCGCGATCGATCTCCGTCACGCTGGACGCGGTCAACAACCTGAGTGACGCGCTGTCGTCGGTCATCACGATCCTCGGCGCCAAGCTCTCTGTCAAGCCTGCCGACAAAAAGCATCCGCTGGGCTACGGACGGATCGAATATCTCAGCTCCATGATCATCGCGGTGATCATCCTCTATGCCGGTATCTCGGCAGGGATCGAGTCGGTGAAGAAGATCATCACCCCCGAGGCGCCCGATTACAGCGCGACCTCGCTGATCATCATCGCGGTGGCGGTCGTCGTCAAGATCGTGCTGGGCACCTATGTGTCGCGCGTCGGCAAAAGGGTGAACTCCGACTCCCTCGCGGCGTCGGGCAAGGACGCGCTGATGGATTCCATCATATCCGCGTCGGTGCTGGTGGCGGCGGTCATTTACCTGATCTGGGGTATCTCGCTGGAGGCGTACCTCGGCGTTGTGATCGCGCTGTTCATCATCAAAGCCGGCTTTGATATCCTGCGCGAGACGATCTCGCAGATACTGGGTGAGAGGATCGACGCTGAGCTCAGCCAAAAGATCAAGCGTGAGCTGTGCGCCTATGACGGCGTTAACGGCGCCTATGACCTGATCCTGCACAGCTATGGCCCCGAGCAGCTGATCGGATCCGTGCATATCGAGGTGGATCACACCTTTACGGCTCCCGAGCTGGACGCGCTGGAGCGCCGTATGACCGCCGAGATCTATCAAAAGTACAATGTCGCCCTGACGGGTATCTCGATCTATTCGGTCAATCTGAGCGATCCCGAGACCGACGCGCTGTTCCATCAGGTGCACGACGAGGTCATGGCGGATGAGAACATTTTGCAGATCCACGGCTTTTTCCTCGACAAGAAAACATCGACCGCCGTGTTCGATCTGGTCGTCAGCTTTGACGTGGATGACCGACAGGCTTTGCTCGATCAGATCGTGGAGAAGCTGAGCCGACAGCATCCCGACTATCATTTTATCGTCAATCCGGACAACGATATCTCGGATTGATCCGTTAATACTTGATAAAAAATTGCTGGAGAAAAGAACCTTCGTTTTGCGTTTCCTATGAGGTGAATGATCATGCAAAAAACCATCGTACGCTTGCTGTCTCTGTTGATAACAGCCGTCGTGCTATTGGCAGCCGGCACAATCGGTGTATCCTCCGCCGAGGTCGGGGAGCCGTCGGGTACCGGCGCGCTCAACAATTACCTGTTCGGCTACATGAGCTGGGGCGTCAAGGCAATGGGGCTCAATGTTCTTCAGGAAAAGCTTGAGAAGAGCGGAAAAGCGCTGCCCGAGGTCATCGTCGCTGTTTTGGATACAGGGCTTAATACATCTAACCGATACCTCAAGGGTCGCTATATCGACGGCTACAACTTTATCAATAATACCGATGATTACAGCGACGCGCAGTATCACGGAACAGAGGTGTGCGGCGTGATCGCCGACGGTACCTCCTCCAATGTCAAGGTCATGCCCCTCAAGGTCATGGATGAGAAAGGCGACGGCAAAATGTCGGACTCCGCCAGAGCCATTTACTACGCGCTCGATCACGGCGCGGATGTGATCAATCTGAGCTTGAGCGGCGACGATAAAAACCATACCTATCACTCGCTGGATGACGCCATTGCCGAGGCGGTATCCAGCGGCGTGGTGGTAATCGTCGCGGCGGGCAATCAGGACGGCGACGCGTCGCTTCGCTATCCTGCCAACAAGGATAACGTGATCACGATCACCTCTGTAAACAAAAGCAACAAGCTCGGTCTTTTGGCAAACACGGGCTCCGTGATCGACTTCGCTCTGCCGGGCATGAACATTCTCGCGCCGCACAGAACCTATATGCTGCTCGATTCCGGTACCTCCCTTGCGGCGCCGCACGCTGCCGCGGCAGCCGCGTTGCTGAAAACATGGGACAAAAGCCTGAATCAGGCGGAGGTCTATGAGATATTCAAACAGCACGCTGTCGATCTCGGCGAGAAGGGCTTTGATACCACCTTCGGCTGGGGCATGCTCGATTTCTCTGATTTTGATATCAACGCGACCTATGCGCGCCCGACAGAACCGCCCACCGAGGCGCCCACCGATGCGCCCGTTCCCACAGAAGCGCCCACCGAGGCGCCGACGGAGGCTCCCTCCTCCTACATGCTGGGCGATACGGACGGTAACGGTACCGTCGATATGATCGACGCGACCTATCTGATGCGCGCCTTGGCTAACCTGAATACGCCGTTCAGCGAGCGGGAGCTGCTCAGGGGCGACGTTGACCGAAACGGTACGATCAGCGCGACGGATACCGTCTTGCTCCGGAAATATCTGGTACAGATGACAGTTCCTTATCCGATCGGAGAAGTCGTCACCAACTGAATAGGATAACGAAAAAGGCTGCCGCTTTGTTGAGCGACAGCCTTAATCTATTAAGGATTAGTATTACAGCTTTCCGGCGAAGATCAGCATGACCAGCACCAGTGTGATGACCAGTACGGCGGAGATGCTGACGGTGAGGATGGTGTTCGAGCGCTTCTTTTCGCCGTCGTTGCTCTCCCTCTCGGGGATCAGGCGCGATTTTCTCAGCGCGGTGACGACCGCCTTGTAGAGGAAGAGGATCAGCGCGGAGTTGAGCCCTGCCTTGATCAGGTTGAACGGGATCAGGAGCGGCAGGAACATCCCGAGCACCGCTTCTCTCGGCACACCCATGAAGATCGGCGTCATGATGTAGTTCCACAGCAGCATGATCACCAGCATGGATAATGAGCCAAGCGTCAGACCGAGGATCGCGCGCGACATGGTCTTTTTACGCCAATAGATCACGGCGCTCACGCCCACGAATACGCCCGACGCGAGGAAGTTCATCAACAGCCCGATGAAGCCCGTGGTGCTGATCGTGACCATCTCGATCAGGCAAACGATCAGCGACATGACAAGTCCGGCGATCGGCCCGAAGATGTATGCGCCGATGGTCAGGATCACATCCTTGGGCTCATAGGTGAGGAAGC
>DGUQ01000176.1:2333-5314 GCA_002394725.1 Ruminococcaceae bacterium UBA4306 | reverse complement strand
CACGCGCGGCAAGCTCGGACCACGCCCTCTCGGGGTACTTGTAGCCAGCTTCCCTCGCGGCTTTGATCGGATCGGCAACTACCGTCATCAAACGGCAAAATTCTTTTTCTCTCGGTTTCATCTTATCCTCCTATTACCGGTCTCACCTATGCCGAGAAAAAGAAAAAAGTTGCATAAAACTATGCAACTCAGAAAAAAATAATGAAAAATATTATTTTGCCGTATTGATTACATCACTTTATGATGTTAGACCGCAAAAAGGCTTCCCCTCGGGGGGGAAGCTGTCACCAAAGGTGACTGATGAGGGGATGACGTTTCCTTTTTATATCAGATTCGGAGGATATTTCATGATATAGATATCATGATCACATCATACCTCCCCCCAAAAAAGGCTTTATCGTTCAACCCTTCTTATATTATCCGAAAGGATCTGATTCTATCTTCACCGCATCCTATGAGACCAACCGCAAGAAGCTGTCCACCCTGCTCAGATGTGACGACTGCTTCGATATTATCGAGCGCAACATCGTCATCTCGGGCAAGAAAGCCGTCATCTTCTACATCAACGGGCTGATCAAGGACGATATCATGGAAAAGCTGATGGAGTTCTTCTATAACCACACAAAGCCGGAATACCTCACCTCCGCCGAGGAATTCTGCCGCCATTGCGTTCCCTATGTCGAGATCAGCATCGTTGATCAACCCGACGCGGTCGTCAAAAACGTGCTCAGCGGTATTCCGTGCCTGATCGCCGAGGGCTTTTCCGCCGCGATCGCCTTCGATATGCGCACCTATCCCCAGCGCTCCACCTCCGAGCCCGAGGACGACAAGGTGCTGCGCGGCAGTAAGGACGGCTTTGTCGAGACAGTCATCTTCAACTCCGCCCTGATCCGCCGCCGCATCCGCTCCGCGAACTTCGTCACCAAGGCGATGACCGTCGGACGCGAGAGCAAAAGCGACATCATCATCTGTTATATGGACAACAAGGTCGACCACACGCTCCTGCACGATATCACCGACCGTATCAAAAACCTCGACATCGCCAATCTGAGCATGAATCAGCAGAGCCTGATCGAGGCGCTCTATCAAAAGAAGTGGCTCAATCCCTTTCCCAAGATCAAATATACCGAACGCCCCGACGTCGCTGCGGCGGTCTGTCTCAAGGGCAATATCGTCATCCTCGTCGATAACTCCCCCTCCGCGCTGCTGATCCCGACCTCGATCTTTGACGTCCTCGAAGAAGCCGACGACTACTATTTTCCGCCCATCACAGGCACCTATATCCGCGTCACACGTTACCTGATCACCATCGCCTCCGTCCTGCTCACGCCGCTGTGGCTGTTGTGTCTGCAAAATCCCGAGCTTGTCCCACCGGTCTTTCAATTCGTTTTGAATGTCGAGCCGACCAGCCTCCCGATCTTCTGGCAGCTCATCATCATGGAGCTGTGTATCGACGGTTTGCGCCTTGCGGCTCTCCATACGCCAAGCTCCCTGACCTCTGCCATCGGCATCATCGGCGCGATCGCGTTCAGTCAGTTCGCGGTCGATGCCGGATGGTTCACCACCGCCTCGACCCTCTACGTCGCCTTCGTCACCATCGCCAACTACAGCCAGCCGAACTACGAGCTCGGCTTTTCGCTGAAATACGCGCGCTTCATCCTCTTGACCGCCACCTATATCGGCAACATCACGGGCTTCATCATCGGCATCCTGATCCTGTTCTTCCTGCTCGCGAGCAACAAGACCATCAGCGGCAAAAGCTACCTCTACCCCCTCATCCCCTTCAAGCCCAAGGAGCTGAAGAAGAAGCTCACACGTACACGCATGAAGCAGAATTGATCTATGACATCAAAAGTCCTACCGTCACCACACTGATGACGATTGCAGTAAAATCCGCCAAGAGCGCTGAAAACAGCGTGTGGCGGATTTTTGTGATACCTGCCGCGCCGTAGTACATACTCACGGCGTAAAAGGTCGTTTCCGTCGAGCCTGCCACCACGCTCGCGCAACGTCCGACAAAGCTGTCGGGACCGTTATTCTCATAGATCCCCGTCAACAGCGCTGTCGCGCCCGAGCCCGATACCGGCCGCAGTAAGCCCATCGGTACCAATTCGGCAGGGAAGCCCACCTTCTCCGCAAGCGGACGGATCAGCCCTGAGAGATAATCAAGCGCCCCCGACGCGCGCAGCGTGCCGACTGCTACCAGCAGCGCGATCATGGTCGGCGCGACAAACCTCACCGTGGCAAAGCCCTCCTTGGCGCCCTCGATGAAGCTGTCAAAAATATTCACGCGCTTGAATAATCCGTAGACGCACAACGCGGTAACGATGACCGGGATGACCGCTTCCATGATAGCCTCCTTATCAGATGGGATGACGCCAGCGCGGCAGTCAGCGCCGCCGCCGAGGTGATCCACACGCACAACAACACATCAAAGGGCTGTGCCGAGCCATAGCTCTTCCTGAGTGCCGCCACAGTGGTGGGGATCAGCTGCATCGACGCCGTGTTCATCAAGACGAATGTCACCATGCTGTCTGTCGCCGTATCATTCAGGCTGTGCTTTTTCAACTCGCCCATCGCCTTAATCCCGAGCGGCGTAGCGGCGTTGCCCAGTCCGAGCAGATTGGCGCTGATGTTCATGGAGATATAGCGAAACGCGTCCGAATCCACCGCGACGTCGGGATATAATCGCTTGAGAAGCGGTGCAAACACCCGTGACAGCTTCTCGATCAGTCCGCAGTCCTTGGCGATCCGCATAAAGCCCGACCACATGATCAGCATGCCGCTGATGGAGATCAGCAGCTCGATCGCCGAGCCTGCCGCCTCGGGAATCCCCGTGCTCATTTGGTCGATATTACCGCTGATCACCGCATAGATAAACGATATCGTGATCATCGCTCCGAAAACATACGACATTGATCCACCTTCTCCTTATCTCATACTAAGTAACAATAAAACACTTTAATATCTATTGCGGAGAA
>DGUQ01000176.1:1095-2179 GCA_002394725.1 Ruminococcaceae bacterium UBA4306 | reverse complement strand
TTTTATTGCTACTTAGTATCAAACATCAAAAATCGACCCTTGTATTTGTACATGTTTTACAAAATTCAACAATCTTTCTATATACCTTGACATGATTACCTGCTTTTGGTAAACTTTTGTCAGAGACAGAAACAAAAAGGAAGTACCAAAATGAAACCTGCCGGATTCTTATGTAAAATCGATAAGCTGGGGCGCGTCGTGATCCCCAAGCCCCTGCGTTCAAAATACGATCTGCATACCGACGATACCATTGAGCTCTTCACCGAGCCGGATGCGATCATTATCAAGAAGTATGCCATGAGCTGTACCTTCTGCGGCAACAGCGAGGATCTGACCGACTTCAAGGGCAAGCCGGTATGTGCCGATTGCCTGAACAAGCTCAGGGAGCTCAACCCCTAATCTCAATATACGAGAGATCGTATCACGATATACCATCAGGAGGTCAAAATGAAAAGAGAAGACTACATTTCTTGGGACGAATACTTCATGGGCGTAGCGATATTAGCGGCGAAACGCTCCAAGGATCCCAACACCCAGGTCGGCGCTTGCATTGTCAACAAAAGTAAACGCATCCTCAGCACCGGCTACAACGGTTTTCCTTACGGATGCTCGGACGACACCTTCTCATGGGATCGTGAGGGCGAGGACACCAAGTATCAATACGTCGTACACGCTGAGCTGAACGCTATCCTCAACGCGCACGGCAAGTCTCTTGAGGGCGCCCGTCTCTATGTCGACCTCTTCCCCTGCAATGAGTGCGCCAAGGCGATCATCCAGAGCGGCATATCCGAGGTAGTCTATCTCTATGATAAATACGCCGATCAGCCTGCGACGATCGCCTCCAAGAAGATGCTCAACGCGGCAGGCGTCCGCACCACCCGGCTCAACCTCCACCGCGACACCATCACCATCGATTTCAACCGCAATAAGTAACACATTATGTGATCCCCAATAAACGAAAAAGGCGACGCTGCACGCGCCGCCTTTTTTATGTTTGATGTTCATATTTGTATTTTTCAATGATCTGCGCGTAGTTGTCCATCACGCCGGGAACGATCTCCTCCCATGTGGTCGCGATCTCTTT
>DGUQ01000176.1:0-1013 GCA_002394725.1 Ruminococcaceae bacterium UBA4306 | reverse complement strand
TCGAGCAGACCGGGTGTGGAGAAGATCCGCATGATCTCGCGGAACATCGCCACCTTGTTCTCGTCCGCCGTAAAGCCCGATACATCCTTGACGATCGCCTCGGAAGCGGTGGAGCCTGCTGTCATCAGCGACGGCACACCCAATGACGCCGCCTCGCGCACCACCAGTCCGGAGGTATCGTACATTGACGGGAAGAAGAACAGATCGCTCAGCAGGTACATGCCCGACAACAGATCGCGGTCGTTGATCCGCCCGAGGAAACGCACATAGCCCTCGGGAAAGCACAGGCTGTCCGCGTACTCATGGATCGCCTTGGCGTCAAGACCGTCACCGATCATCAGCAGTCGAAAATCCTTGTCCCTGTCACAGAGCAGCTTGAAGGTGTCCAGTACCAATTTCAGGTTTTTATGCCATCGATGCTGTCCGACATAGAGCAGGATCTTTTTCTCGGTCGGCACCATAAAGGTTTCAGCCGCCTTTTTACGCAGTGCGTCGGGATCCTCGGGCATGGTATAGGTCGTTCCGTTTTTGACAACGGTGATATCGCCGTGATAGCCGTATGAATGCAAAACCTCTGCCGCGCCGTCCGACACCGTCCACACGCTGTCGACCGTGTTGTAGAAGCGCACGATCTTCGCCGTGACGAGCTTTGCCAGCGTTTTTGAGCCGGTGATATTGATCACATCATCATAATACTTGGAGTGGAACGTCGCTACGCAGGGGATCCCCAGCTTCTTCGCGTAGGCAGAGGCAAAGGTGCCCTCCATAAAGGGACTGTGCACATGGAAGATATCCGGATATCTGTTTTGCAGCAGCGTCTTGATCTTACTGTCGAGCTTCGGCGCAGGAAGCGCGTACTCGATGAACGGTACTCTCAGCGAGCCGGTGCGGAACACCTCGTAGCTAAAGCCGCTGTCATCATAGGGCTTATAGTAACGCGGACATACCACACAGCTGTAGCTCCTGCGGTTCATTAGCTCGGCATAGTTATGTACTGCCTGCACAACGCCGTC
>DGUQ01000037.1:2730-3052 GCA_002394725.1 Ruminococcaceae bacterium UBA4306 | reverse complement strand
GTATAATGTACGTCACGCACCTCGAATCCGGCTCTGTCTCGGCTCAGACCGCCGGGACCCAGCGCTGACAGACGTCTTTTATGTGTCAGCTCGGCGAGGGGGTTGTTCTGATCCATAAACTGGGACAGCGGAGAGGAACCGAAGAATTCCTTGATCGCCGCGGTCACGGGACGGATATTGATCAGCGTAGCCGGAGAGAGCGCCTCGGGATCCTGCGCCTGCAGGGTCATGCGCTCGCGGATGACACGCTCCAAACGGGAAAAGCCGATGCGGAACTGGTTCTGCAGCAGCTCGCCGACGCAGCGGATGCGGCGGTTGCCCA
>DGUQ01000037.1:0-2663 GCA_002394725.1 Ruminococcaceae bacterium UBA4306 | reverse complement strand
TTGCCCAGATGGTCGATATCATCGGTGGTGCCGATATGCTCCGCAAGACAATTCATATAGTTGACAGAAGCAAAGATATCCTCGACCGTGATGTGGTTGGGAACGAGCTCGCCCGCGCGGCGCTCGATCTCAGCCTTGAGCTCCTCCTCGCTCTCGCAGGAGTCGAGGATCTCGCACAGTACGTCAAAGCATACGCGCTCCCTGACGCCGAGCGCGGTACAGTCGAAGTCAACATACGCGTTGATATCGACCATGCCGTTAGAGAGCACCTTGATCTCATGACCGTCCTCAGCGGCAATGTAAACGAACTTGACGCCGGCGTTGTCGATCTGTGCCGCCATCTCACGGGTGACGGTATCGCCGCGCTGTGCCAGCACCTCGCCGGTGCGCGGAGCGACAACGGGCTGCGTCAGGGTTTGGTCGGTGATACGACCGGCAAGATTCAGCTTTTTATTATATTTATATCTGCCGACGCGCGACATATCGTAGCGCCTCGGGTCAAAGAAGAGGTTATTGATGTGCGTTTGAGCGCTCTCGATGGTGGGAGGCTCAGAGGGGCGCAGCTTGCGGTATACTTCGATCAGACCGTCCTCAACGCTCTTGCAGCCGTCCTTTTCAAAGGTCGCCTTGATGCGCTTGTCATCGCCGAACATCTCGACGATATCGCCGTCGGTGCCCAGTCCTAACGCGCGCAGGAAAACGGTGATCGGCAGCTTGCGGTTCTTGTCGATACGGACATAGAACACATCGTTGACGTCGTTTTCATACTCCAGCCACGCGCCGCGGTTCGGGATGACGGTGGAGGAGAACAGCTCCTTACCGGTCTTGTCATGGCTCATCTTATAGTATACGCCCGGAGAACGAACGAGCTGAGATACGATGACACGCTCAGCGCCGTTGATGACGAAGGTACCGGAATCGGTCATCAAAGGGAAGTCGCCCATAAAGACGTTAGATTCCTTGATCTCACCGGTCTCCTTATTCAGCAGACGCGCGGTAACACGCAGTGCCGCGGAATATGTCGCGTCTCTCTCCTTACATTCGATGACCGAATAGTTCGGATGATCCACATCGAGAGAATAATCAATGAAGTCGAGCACAAGGTTGTTCTGGTAGTCGTTGATACCCGATACATCCTTGAAGACCTCCTTGAGTCCTTCCTCGAGGAACCACTGATAGGATTTTTTCTGGATCTCGATCAAGTTCGGCATATTGATGACGTCTTCAATTTTACCGAAGCTCTTACGCTCTGCTTTGCCCAATTTGACATCTTTGACATTGACCAAAAGCATATCACTCCTTCTTTTGATAGTTCACGGAAAACACGGTTTGGATCACAATCTAATTTGATGGTTTCTCGCTTACGCTCGATCAATCATGCAATCCCTCACCTGCTCATGCAGGAGCTCCCTTTACCAAAGGGAGCCTTGGTGACAAGATTGTATCCAAATTGCCTCTTGACAAACGGCTCCGACTTTGCTATTATACTTTGTCGAAAATTCCGTCTGCCACAGCAGGCGTAAATGTTCCCATAATGATACATTCTAGTAGTTTAAACGATTTCGTCAAGAATGTCAATAGATTTTTTGAATTTATTTGCTTTTAATTCTTATTTGCAATTATAACAAAAATCCTTTTGTTCTCGAAAGTGCAAGGAACACCCGACGCCGTTTAATGTTTTATCCGACACTTTTTGACCGTCGTTTATGGAAAGTAACCAATTCCTTCCTGTTGCGCCCATAATTTATGAAACATTGTACTAATACCATGGGAGAAAAGAACCAAATGAAGCTGAATCCCGAAAAAATCCAAGCCTACTGCTCCGATCCCGTCACGATCCGAGTGTATGACAGTATCGATTCCACCAATAATGAAGCAAAGCGCCGTACAGACAGCGGCGTCTGCCTGTACGCGACGACCCACCAGACCGCCGGTCGCGGCAGACGCGGTCACAGCTTCTATTCCCCCAAGGATACGGGGCTGTACATGACCCTCTCCCTCCCCCTGTCCGCCCCTACCGCGAGCGTGCAGAAGATCACCTGTGCCGCCGCCGTCGCGGTTTGTGAAGCCGTCGATACACTCAGTGAAATCCGTCCCATGATCAAGTGGGTCAACGATATCTATGTAGACGGTAAGAAAGCGGCAGGTATCCTGACCGAGCTGGTCAGCGACATCAGCAATCATCCCCGTGCCGTGATCGTCGGCATCGGGATGAACCTGTGCACAAAGCGGTTCCCCGATGAATTCGCCGCGAACGCCGGCAACCTCGGTGAAATCGAGATCAACGCCCTGTGCGGCACTATCACGGCAAAGCTGATCGATTACTACCGTCGCCTTGATAATAATTCTTTTTTGGAAAAATACAAAAAGCGGAGCTTCTGCATCGGCAGAACCGTCCGCTACACGCAAAACGATTTGCCCCATATCGCCATCGCCGTCAATATCGATGCCGACGGCGGACTGGTCGTCGAGGAAAACGGCGCGCGTACCACACTCAACTCCGGTGAGATCAGTATCATCCCGATCGAATAACGCAAAACGCCCTGTATGCCGAACACAGCATACAGGGCAATTTTTATCCCGATATTCCTTTGGATCGTTACGGAAGCAAGGGGGGCTCACATCGTCGCCAGCCAGTAGATCACGCCGTAGATCATGGCGGC
>DGUQ01000160.1 GCA_002394725.1 Ruminococcaceae bacterium UBA4306 | reverse complement strand
GCGCGCCGACAAAGCTGGGCGCCTCACATACCAGCACATCACCCTCGTTGAGGAAGGTTTTGGCGGCGAGATCCATGACCTGCTGCGCGCCGGAGACGATGATCAGCTCGTCGTCCTCGGTGCCGATATCGTGTTTGTCTTTCAGATAGGTTTTGAGCGTGTCGCGCAGAGGGGTATAGCCCTCGCTGACGCCGTACTGCAATACGCCGATGGGATTCTCACGGAGCATGCGCTCGGATATCTCACGGATCGCGTCAACGGGGAACGCGTCGGGCGCGGGATTGCCTGCCGAGAGAGAGATCACGCCGGGATCGGACGCGCTCTTCAAGATCTCACGGATCGCGTTCGGCTTGAGTGCCAGAACCTTGTCGGAAAAAGAATAATTCATCAAATCACACTTTCTGTTCGAAAATTCAACTGTTCTTTATCATAGCACATCTTTTTTGAGAGTGCAAGAAATATAATGAAATCGCGTGTTTTTTGCGGATGATCATTGCAAAGCGGTCAGAAATCACGCCTTTGCGTCATCAAAAATGAAAATAATCGAAGATTATTGCTTGATTTTCTCAAAAAATGCAGATTTTTTATTGTAACGAAACGGATTTTGTTGTATAATATGAAAGGTTATATGGGTATATCGTGATTTTTGACCAAACGGTAAGGCTCGGCCTCGGGTGACCGAATATCGGATTCCTATCATTCCGGGTCGCCTATGCCGCCGCAAAACTCTTTCCAACAGGAGGACCCCATGAATCATCCCACAAAACCAAGTCATTCGGATCACAAGCACAAGTTCACGCTCAGGCGTGGGATCACGGGCATGCTGTGCGTCGTCATGGCGGCGGTCGTGATGCTCAGCTGCACGCAGTGTGTGAAGCCAACATCGGGTGAACTCAAGGTAACCGAGGCCGCGACCGAAGCACAAGCCGCTCCGGAGCCCACCACACCGCCGGTCAACGCGCTGAGCTTTGACACGCCTGACATCCCCGACGACGGCACCAACGGGTATAACTCCGCCTCCGAGCCGGGTGTGTACATCTATAAGAACGCGGCGTTCGAGCTGTGCGGCGCAAGCGATGAAGCCGGAAAGGATTATGCCTCCGCGATCAGCGAGTTCAAGAAAGCGGCTCCCGAGTTCACCGTATACAATATGGTCGTACCGACGCATACGGAGTTCGGTATTCCGCAGCGTCTGGCAAACGAGATCTATACCCAGTCACAGTCGCAGAATCTGAAAACCATTTTCAGCAGCTACACCGAGGACGTCAAGCCCATCAACTGCTATAACGCGTTATGCAGGCATAAGGATGAGTATATCTATTTCAACACCGACCACCACTGGACGGGGCTGGGCGCGTATTACGCGTATCAGGCGTTCTGTGAGCAGACGAATCAACAGGCGCTGGCACTGACCGACTGCACCGAAAAGACGGTCGAGGGCTTTGAGGGCTCGTTCTTCAACTCCGACTCGTCACTGTCGACGGATACCGTCCACTACTGGCAGTTCCCGTATCAGACGCACGCAAAGCGTCAGGAGGAGCCGGGCGCCGAGATGTATGAAACCGACGTCTACTATGAGGGTGCGGCAGGCAACGGCGCGTACATCACCTTTATCTACGGCGACTCGTCCCTGTTCATCGAGTATAACGATACCAACAAAAACGGGAAGAAGATCGCGGTGGTCAAGGAAAGCTACGGCAACGCCTTTGTCCCGTATCTGACCAATAACTATGAAGAGGTTCACATCATCGACTTCCGCTATTTCTCAGGAAAGCTGAAGGATTATATGCAGGAGAACGGCATCAGCGAGGTGCTGTTCCTGAACAACACCATGTCGGCGAATGCCGCCGTACAGGTAGACAGAATCAGAGAGCTCATTTAAGGCAGCAACGCGGTGTTGCCTTACATCACATCAAAAGAGGGGGGGAACGGAAATGATAGCAAAAAAGGTCAGGGTCAATGTCTATGGCATGCTGACGGACAACCTGTACTCGGGCTACGCGAGTACCGATACCGTCAAGAACCGCAGTGCCTATATCATCACCAAAAAACCCCTGCGCGACTTTATGTTCGGCGTAGTGATCGCCGTCGCGGAATTCAAAGGAGCAGGCGAAAAGCTGATCGTAGCGCCCGAGGGCGAGATCTACTATGAGCCCGTCATCCGCGAAAGACTGAGCAAGCTGCATAATACAAAGCTGATCCGCATCAACTGCCTGTATGAAAAGAGCTGCGGCGCGATCGTCATCCACAAAAAGGGCGACCGCTGCAAGATCCTTTTGGTACGCAATCATAACGGCAGGAACTACAGCTTCCCCAAGGGCCATGTCGAGATGGGAGAGACCGAGGAAGAGACCGCGATCCGCGAGGTCAAGGAGGAAACAGGTCTCGATATCACCATCATCCCGTCGTTCCGCGAGGTAGCGGATTACTGCCCGTTCGGTAAGATCCGCAAGCGCGTGGTCTTCTTCATGGCACAGACCATGAGCGACAAGGTACATATCCAGGAGGAGGAGATCGACTCCTTCATCTGGGTCGATCTGGAAGAAGCGCACCACCGGTGCACCTATGACAACGATCTGCGCGTCATCCGCAAGGCAAGAGAGAATATCGGCAAGCTCCAATAATTTGCATGATTCCGAGGCGACGCCCAGGGGTCGCCACCGAAACCCAATAGTCAAACCGCACGGTATTGCTGATCGCAAAGTCAACATATCGTGCGGTTTGTCCTTTACCGGTCATCACGGGGAGGGCAGTCCCTCCCCTGCATACAGGAGAATCTCCATGAAACAAAAATTATTCAAAGCAGTATTATGGTTCATCCTCACCGTTGCTCTTTGCGCGACGTGTATCGTGCCCTTTGCCGCCGCGCAAGGGGACGTCACCGTAGAGCCGATCGACTTTAAAAATCCCGACTTCATCCGAGGGATGGATATCTCGTCCGTGATCGCGCTGGAGAAATCAGGCGTTGTCTTTCGTGATGAAAGCGGCAAGACGGAGGATGTCTTCAAGCTCCTCGCCGACAACGGCGTCAACACCATCCGTGTACGCGTATGGAATGACCCCTCCACCACGGACGGCAGGGGCTACGGCGGCGGCAACAACGATGTTGATACCGCCGCGCTGATCGGCAAACGCGCGGCAAGGTACGGCATGAAGCTGCTGGTCGACTTCCACTACTCCGATTTTTGGGCAGATCCGGGCAAACAGAAGGCGCCCAAGGTGTGGAGCGGCATGAGTGTTGATGAAAAATGCACCGCGCTGTATGACTATACTGCCGCTTCTCTCAACACCATCCGTGACGCGGGTGCGAACATCGGCATGGTACAGATCGGCAATGAGACCACCATGGGGATCGCCGGTGAAAACAGCTGGGAAAATATGGCAAAGCTGTACAACGCGGGCAGTCAGGCGGTTCGGGATTTCTCGCGCGATACGTTGGTCGTGATCCACTACACCAATCCCGAGAACAGCTATATCAAAACCTTAGCGGACTTTCTGCATGACTACAACGTTGACTACGATGTGTTCGCCACCTCCTACTATCCGTGCTGGCACGGCAGTCTGAGCAACCTGACCGAGGTGCTCAACTACCCTGCGGAGAAGTACGGCAAATACGCGATGGTTGCCGAGACATCATACCCCTACACGCTGTCGGACAGCGACGGTCACCCCAACACCATCAGTGAGTGGAACAACAACTCGGGTGAGAATATGCTGTGGCAATTCACACCGCAGGGTCAGGCGGACGAGGTACGCGCCGTCATGAACGCCGTCAATGAAGTGGACGGCGGCAAAGGACTGGGCATGTTCTACTGGGAAGGCGCGTGGATCAGCGTCGGCGACGTGACGGGACTCTCGGGTGACGCCTACACAAAGCGTCTTGAACAGAACAAGCTGTTGTGGGAGCGTGACGGCTCGGGCTGGGCGGCAAGCGCGTGCGCCGAGTACGATCCCGATGACGCAGGCAAATGGTACGGCGGCTCGGCGGTCGACAATCAGGCGTTTTTCCTGCCCGACGGCTCGGCGCTCTCCTCACTGCATGTGTTCAGGGATGTATTGGGCGAAGACTCCTACCGAATCGGCGACGCGGACGGCAGCGGCTCGATCGACATCATTGACGTCACCTGTATCCAGCGAAAATGCGCGAATATCACAACGAATGTCACAGATGATATCCTTTTACACGGTGATGTTGACGGCAACGGGCTCTCCCTGATCGACGCGACGATACTGCAGCGGTATCTGGTCGGCGTAAGCCTCCCCTATCCCATCGGGGTATGGACGCAGGGGGAATAACCGGCTCCGTCGTGAGTCCAGCCATGACAAAATACAAGAATCCCCATGCTGTCACATAGCATGGGGATTTGTTGTTTGATTGAATACGATTATCCGCAGCAGGAGTCCGCGTCACAGGTTGTTTTCTTCTGAATACCGACGCTTTATTTCGCTTCGGTCGGGAGTACAGTCGCCTCGGCGGCAGGGGTATTCTGCTGCACCTCGGTCACCGCGACGGTAGGCTGCGGCGTTGCGGTCTTCGGCTTTTTCTTGTTGATCACGATATACATGGTGACTGCCGCGCCTAAGATGATGACCGCCAGACCGATACATGCCATAATAACCATTGTTTTCTTTTTCATATCCATTCTCCTTCATTCTGTTACGGG